>CAYZAW010000009.1:0-49351 GCA_964476505.1 uncultured Oscillospiraceae bacterium
TCCAAAACGGTGCCTGTGGAAATCCAATATAACGGCACACTGCCGGAGGGCTATTGGGCGGACGCTGCGGAATTGAGCGCGCAAACGGTAACGGTGCGCGGTGCCAAGCAGGACATGCAGCATGTAACCAAGGCGATCTGCCGCATTGAAATGACAAATCGCACCTCCAATTATAACGATGCGGTCACTGTATCGCTGTTCGATAAGCAGGGCAACCAGATGGACGCCTCCTGCTTCTTGGACGAGCTTCCCACGGTCAATGTAAAAATGACGGTGCTTCGGAAAAAGACGGTCAGCTTCGCGGTGCAGGAGTCGCTGTTAGGCGTGGACAATCTGCCTGCCAATTACGAGTTGGTATCCGTATCGGCAACGCCTGCCACGGTGGATATCGTAGGCGATGCCAACACGCTGGATGCAATCGAAACCCTCTCGCTGGAGGGCTTGGACATCGGCGGCAAGCGCGAGGGCACCTATGCTAAGCGCGCGGTGGTGCTGCCGGAGGGCGTTAGGCTCTTGGGATTGGAAAGCGGCGAGGTGGAGGTATTTGCGGACATCCGGGAAAAGGTAACGCAAAAGAAGTTTGAGCAGGTGCCCATCAGCCAGCGCGGGCTGGCACGCGGGCTGGAAGCGACCTTAAGCTCGGAGACCACCGATGTTGACGTTTCGGGCCGCATCAGCATTCTGGAGCTGCTGGAGCGCAAAGAGGTAGAGGCCTATGTGGACTTGGAAGGACTGAAGGAAGGCGAGTATACGCTGTACGTGAGCGCCTATCTCAACGACGACGAAACCACGGTGGAGCTTGCTTACCTCTTGAGTACACCGCGTGTAACAGTAACCATCAAGCAAAAGTAAAAACATCAAGGCCCTCCAAACGGAGGGCCTTGTAAGTGGAGGAATTGAAATCTATGGCAATACGGGTGAACAATATCAAGCTCCCCGTTTCGGAAGGAACAGACGCCATTGCCGAGGCAGTGGCAAAAAAACTGGATATCCCCAAGGACGCGGTGCGGGCGGTGCGGTTGGTGCGCCAGTCTTTAGATGCCAGAAAAAAGAACGACGTACATTTTAACATGTCCGCCGTGGTGCAGCTGGATACCGCCGCGCAGGCGCATGTGCTAAAGCGCGGGGATGCGGACGTGCAGCCCTTTACGCCGCCGGAGCCGTATATGCTGCGCTGCGGAGACACGCCGGTTCGCGGCAGGATCCCGGTGATAGGCTTAGGCCCTGCTGGGTTGTTTGCCGCGTATGCGCTTGCCAAGGCCGGGTATCAGCCGCTTGTGATCGAGCGGGGCAGGCCTATGGCAGAGCGCACGGGTGACGTGGAGCGGTTTTGGAGCACCGGCGCACTGCTTCCAAATAGCAACGTGATGTTTGGGGAAGGCGGCGCGGGCGCATTTTCGGACGGTAAGCTCACCACCCGCAGCAAGGATGCCCGTGCGGACGTGGTGCTGGATACGCTGTGCCGCTTTGGCGCGCCGCAGGACATCACCTATAAAGCAAAGCCGCATATCGGCACGGATCTGCTTCGCGTGGTGGTGGGAAACCTCCGCAAAGAGATAGAAAAGCTGGGCGGCGAGGTGCGGTTTTGTACCCAACTGACCGGTATTGAGGAAACGGGCGGGGCGCTTTGTGCCATCCGCGTGGAGCAAAACGGGCAATCCGAAAAAATCCCCTGCGAGGCGGCGGTGCTTGCCATTGGGCAGGGTGCTCGGGATACCTATGAAATGCTTTTGCGCTCCGGCATGGCTATGCAGCCCAAGGCATTTGCGGTGGGGCTTCGCATCGAGCATCCCCAAAGCCTGATCGACCGGGCGCAGCTGGGAGAGCTGGCGGGAAGCCCGCACATCGGCGCGGCGGAGTACAGGCTGACGGGAAAAAGCGGGAACAGGGGCGTGTACAGCTTTTGCATGTGCCCCGGCGGGTTCGTGGTAGCGGCGGCATCGCAGGAGAAGGCGCTTGTGGTCAACGGCATGAGCTATCACGCCAGAAACGGAAAAAACGCCAATGCCGCCATCGTTGTGCAGGTAGGGCCGGAGGATTTTGGCACGGAGCCGCTTGCCGGCATGCGCTTTCAGCAGATGTTGGAGCAAAAGGCGTATCAGCTGGGCGGAGGAGGCTTTGTTGCGCCCGCGCAACGTGTGGAAGACTTTGTGAACAACAGAAAAACCACCTCCTTTGGAGATGTTACGCCCACTTACCGTCCCGGCGTAACGGAAGCGGCGCTGGATCAAGCGCTGCCGCCGTTCGTGACCCGGGGCATCCAAGACGGTATCCGCGCCTTTGCCGGGCAATTAAAGGGCTTTGACCTGCCGGATGCTGTGTTGACGGGCGTTGAGAGCCGCACCAGTGCACCCCTTCGGATACTGCGGGACGAAAACGGGGAAGCCCTCCTCATGAAGGGCTTGTATCCTGTGGGAGAAGGCGCGGGCTATGCGGGCGGCATCGTTTCCGCAGCCGTTGACGGCCTGCATGCGGCGGAGCGTATCGCCATGCGTTATAAGCCCGGAGCGGAAGGGTAAACGGGTTTTTGCAAACAGGAGCCGGTTTATAAACCGGCGTATGGATAATGTTAACAAAATAACGCAGCGTAAACGGTAGTCAAGAATATAGGATTACGGTATAATAAACAATATTCCGTGGCAGGAGGTATGAGGGAGGCGCGCATGAAAAAGGTCTACGTGCTGATAGGAAATTTTGGAAGCGGCAAAACGGAGATATCCCTCAATCTTGCTATCAACGGGGCGCGTACCGGCAAAAGCACGCTGGTGGATCTGGATGTTATCAATCCCTATTTCCGCTCTGCGGAACGAAAAAAAGAACTGACTAGCGCGGGCGTTCGCCTGCTGCATCCCATATTTGCCATGACGGGTGTGGATGTTCCGTCGCTTCCGCCGGACATCTATTCCGTATTTATAGACGACAGCGAAACTGTTGTGTTCGACGTTGGCGGAGACCCTGCGGGCGCAACCGCGCTCGGGCAGTATAAGCAGCAGTTTGACGGGCTCCCTTCGGGGCAGCTGCAGGTGCTGTATGTCGTCAATCCCCGCCGCCCCTTTTCCGCTACGCCGGAGCTGGTGCTGGAAATGCTGGATAAGATACAAAGCCGCTCACGCCTATCGGTCTCGGGGTTTATCAACAACGCAAACCTGTCCCGGGAGACCACGGCGCAGGACTTGCTGGCGGGCTATGAGCTGCTTGCCGCAGTCGTCGGCAAAACGGGAATCCCCGTTCTTTACACCTGCGCGGAGCATCAGCCATTGGAGGAGTTTATGCAAATGGCAAAGAGCAATCATCTCACGGATAGCCTGATTGGCAAGCCACTTGAAATACGTACTCTCATGCACCGCGATTGGGACCGTTTCACGGAATCCGGGATTTAACACGCCGTTTTATGCGGCGCGTTTTATTTTCGGCGAATATGCCGGTAAAGAAAGCAAGAAAGCGAGGAAGGGATTGCAATGGCCAAAGTTACGATCAACGAAGAGCGCTGCAAGGGCTGTGCGCTGTGTGTGCGGGCTTGCCCCAAGGGGATCATGCAGCTCTCTAAAACAAAGCTGAACGAAAAAGGGTATCACCCGGCTGAGGTAACGGACATGAGCGCTTGTACCGCATGCGCTTCCTGTGCAAGAACCTGCCCGGACGTCGTAATCGAAATCGAGAAATAAGGAGGAAAACCGTTATGGCCAAGAAACTGATGAAGGGCTGCGAGGCGGTTGCGGAGGCTGCTATCCAGGCGGGCTGCCGTTACTTCTTCGGGTATCCCATCACACCGCAAAATGACATTCCGGAATACATGTCCGCGCGTATGCCAAAGGTGGGCGGCTGCTTCCTGCAATCCGAAAGCGAGCTTGCCGCCATCAACATGGTATACGGCGCGGCCGGCGCGGGCGCAAGGGTAATGACGTCCTCCTCCAGCCCGGGCATATCGCTCAAAATGGAAGGAATTTCCTATATCGCGGCGGCGGAGCTTCCCTGCGTTGTGGTCAACATGATGCGCGGCGGCCCCGGCTTAGGTTCCATCCAAGCCTCTCAGGGCGACTACTTTCAAACCACCAAGGGTGGCGGGCATGGGGATTACCATGTGATCGCCTATGCGCCGGCCTCCGTACAGGAAGCCATCGATCTGATGCAAACAGCCTTCGACAAGGCGGATCAGTACCGCACCCCCGTCATGATATTGGCAGACGGCATCATCGGCCAAATGATGGAGCCCGTGGAGATCCCCGAGGGCGGCGAGATCAAAACCATAGAAAAGCCGTGGGCGACCGTGGGTTACGATCCTAAGACCGCAAAACGCCCCCGGGCTGTTGTCAATTCGCTTTATATCGAGGTAGAAGAGCTGGATGAGCTCAACAACCGCCTACAGGCGCGTTATGCCGAAATCGAAAAGAACGAGGTCAAGGTGGAGCTGTACAATCTGGAGGGTGCGGAATTCGTGATCTGCGCTTACGGAACGGTGGCGCGCATCTGCAAGACCTCCATCATGCAGTTAAAGAAGCAGGGCGTAAACGTAGGCCTTGTGCGCCCCATCACCATTTGGCCCTTCCCCAAGGAGGCAATGAATAAGGCGCTGACCGCGCCCGGCGTGAAAAAGGCGCTGTGCGTGGAGATCAGCGCCGGTCAGATGATCGAGGACGTGAAGCTGGCGGTCAACGGCAAAATGGATGTGGAGTTCTTAGGCTATCCCGGCAGCCATGTGCCTACCGCCGAGGAGATCACAGAGCGCATTATGCAGATGAGGAGGGCTTGAGCGATGGCAGTTGTATTTAAAAAGACCTCCGGCTTAACGGATACCGTTATGCATTATTGCCCGGGCTGCGGCCACGGCATCGTGCATCGCCTTGTTGCCGAGGTATTGGAGGAAATGGGCCTCTTGGAAAAGACCGTTGGCATTTCTCCGGTGGGCTGCGCGGTATTTGCTTACCGGTATTTCAATGTGGATATGCAGGAGGCTGCCCACGGGCGCGCGCCTGCGGTGGCAACCGGCATCAAACGGGTGCTGGGGCCGGAGTCCTGCGTGTTTACCTATCAGGGCGATGGAGATTTGGCATCTATCGGCACTGCGGAGATCGTACAGGCGGCGCACCGGGGCGAGAAGATCACCACCATATTTATCAACAACGCCATTTACGGCATGACGGGCGGCCAGATGGCACCTACCACCCTTATTGGGCAAAAGACCACCACCTCCCCCTACGGGCGGGATAAGGAGCATTGCGGCAGCCCCATCCGCATGGCGGAAATGCTGGCAACCATCGACGGCGCGGCGTATATCGAGCGCGTGGCTGTGAACAGCACCGCCAACATCGTGCGGGCAAAAAAGGCCATTCGCAAGGCTTTTGAGGCGCAAATGGAAAGGAAGGGCTTCTCCATGATCGAGGTGCTGTCCACCTGCCCAACCAACTGGGGCAAATCCGCCGTGGAGGCCATGGAATGGGTGGAAAGCGATATGATTCCCTATTATCCGCTGGGCGTTTTTAAGGAGGTTTGACCATCATGTTAGAACAAAACTTGTTTGCCGGATTTGGCGGTCAGGGCGTCCTTTTGATGGGTCAGCTGTTGGCGTATGCCGGGATGCTGGAAAACAAATACGTTTCTTGGCTGCCGGCCTATGGCCCGGAAATGCGCGGCGGCACCGCAAATTGCAGCGTGAATATCTCGGACGATCCCATCGGCTCTCCCATCGTATCCAAGGCTACCGCCGTTGTTGCCATGAACCGCCCCTCGCTGGATAAATTCGAGGACTCCGTACAGCCGGGCGGCATGCTTTTCATCAATTCCTCCATCATCGACGTGAAGGCCAAGCGCACGGATATCAAGGTGTATTATGTGCCCTGCAACGAGATCGCGGAGCAGCTGGGCAATGCGCGGGTAGCCAACATGGTGATGCTGGGGGCGTACTTGGGCGTTACCGCATGCGTGGAGATAGAGCACGTATTGGATGCGCTGTTGCATAAGCTTGGCGAAAAGAAGGCCAATCTCATTCCCGTAAACCGCGAGGCGCTGTTAAAAGGCGCAGAATCGGTAAAATAGACCCCTTACCCTTTCCCCTTAGAGCCGTACTTCGTGCGGCTCTTTCTCTTGCGAACAAGTGCGTTTGGCGATATACTTAACGGGTAACAGTTCATCCGTTTGAGGGGGTACATATGCGCGATCATTTTCCAAAGAAATGGATTTCATGGCTTCTTGCCGTTTTGATTCTTGCTGTAGCCGCCATCGGCTTGGCAGACGCGGGAGACTTCGCAGGCGATTCCGATTGGGGTTCGTCCGACTGGGGTTCCTCCGACTGGGGCTCCTCCGACTGGGGTTCGTCCGACTGGGGTTCCTCTGACTGGGGCACCTCCGACAGCTCTTCCTCCTGGAACAGCGGCGGTGTATTTTATGATAACGGTTACGATTCGGACTATCGGGATGACGACGACGGCGGCAGCTTTTTTGGCACGCTGATCGTGTTCATCATCATTATCGTTGTCATTTCCGCCATCGCCAAGGCGAAAAAGGGTAACCAGAATGTGAACACTACCTCCGGCGCACGGCCGACCGCCGCGGAAACGCTTTTAAAGCCGGATTGGTACAAAACCAATCTGGACCCGCAGTTTGATGCAGGGGCGTTTTGCGAAAAAGTATCCAACCTGTATGTGCAGATGCAGCAGCAATGGCAGGAGAAGGAATTTGAGCCCATGCGCGCGCATATGTCCGACGCACTGTATACCCAGTTCAACCGGCAGCTTCAGGCGCTTGTGAACAACCAACAAACCAACCATATCGAGCGCATTTCCGTTTTGACCACGGAGCTTCGCGGCTTTAAGCAGGACGATCATAACGACTATGCCATCGTGCTGCTGAATACCCGCATTGTGGATTACACCACGGACGATAAAACCGGGCAGGTCATTAGAGGTAGCCAAACCGCGGAGAAGTTCATGTGGTATGAATGGACGCTGTGCCGCACCACCGGCATGACCACCGGCAGCGCCACTGGCAACGAGGCGGCAAAATGCCCCAGCTGCGGTGCGCCGTTGGATTTGAACGCCAGCGCACAGTGCGCATACTGCGGCACGGTGATCACCGCCGGCGAGCATGATTGGGTCATTTCCGCCATTCGCGGCATTTCCCAGCGCACGCAAGGAAAGTAAACGCACCTACACGCGCCCCGCGGCATAGGATACTGCGGGGCGTTTTCCGAATAATGCGCTTTATATTCAAGCAATTATTCGTTAAGAAACAGTAAAATAAACCCAAACGCTTGACAAAGTATTTTTTTTCGGGTAACATGCATACTAATTCGTAACAGTGAGGGAAGGAGGAACGCTTCATGAAGCAGTTCGCAGTTTGCAACATGTATATGCCCATGTGTGGAGCGATGCGTTCCACACTGCTTTGCGTGTTGCGAATGCCCATGGGGGCATGATTTAGCAGGCACTATATATATTAGGCCCTGCTTCGCACACGCGAAGCGGGGCTTTTCTTTATTCTTTTGATCCAGAACGATTTAGGAGGCAACTGATGAAACAAACATCTTACGGCTTTGACACCTTACAGCTCCATGCGGGCTATCAAAATAACGATGTCGGCGCACGCGCCGTTCCCATTTACCAGACCACGGCGTACCTGTTTGAGGATACGGCAGACGCGGCGGCGCAATTTAACCTAACTAAGCCCGGCAGCATCTATACGCGGCTAGGAAACCCCACGACCGCCGTTTTGGAGGAGCGCATTGCGGCGTTGGAGGGCGGCGTTGGCACGGTGTGCTTTGCGTCCGGCATGGCGGCGGTGCTCGCGGCTATCCAAAACCTTGCGGAATGCGGCAGTGAGGTGATCGCGCTTTCCACCATTTACGGCGGCACTTACACACTGCTGTTCCAGCGCTTTTACCAGCGCTACGGTATCCGGGTGCACCGCATCGACCCGGAGGATCTAACTGGCCTTGCGGCAGCTGTTAACGACAAGACCCGCTGCGTGTATATCGAAACGCTTGGAAATCCCAACGTGAACATTCCGGATATCGAAGGAATCGCCGCGATCGCACACGAAAACGGCTTGCCGTTGATCGCAGACAATACCTTTGGCACTCCGTATCTACTGGACTGCAAGGCGCACGGCATCGATTTTACCGTGCATTCGCTTACCAAATACATAGGCGGGCACGGCAGCTCCATGGGCGGCTCGGTGACCGATCTTGGTACATTCTCCTTTAAAAACAACCCACGCTTTCAGGAATATAACACGCCGGATAATTCCTACCACGGCGTAGTGTATGCCGACCTTGGCGAAACCGGGTATCTCACAAAGCTAAGAGTAGGGTTTCTGCGGGATACGGGCGCGTGCCTTTCACCCTTCAACTCGTTCTTGCTGTTGACCGGCTTGGAAACGTTGAGCCTGCGGGTAGAGCGGCATTGCGAGAATGCGCTGGCGGTAGCGAAGCATTTGCAGGCGCATCCGGACGTAAGCTGGGTCAGCTACCCGGCGCTTCCCGGTGACAGGTATTACGAGCGTGCGCAAAAATACCTGCCCCGCGGCTGCGGCGCGATATTCACCTTTGGCATCAAGGGCGGTGCCGAGGCTGGTGCAAGGTTCATCGATAACCTAAAGCTGTTCTCTCACGTAGCCAACGTGGCGGATGCTCGCTCTTTGGTGGTACACCCCGCCAGCACCACGCATTCGCAGTTGGATGAAGAAGGGCTAAAGGCTGCCGGGATCACGGCGGATACCATCCGTCTTTCCATTGGGCTGGAGGATGTAAACGATTTGATCGCCGATTTAGACGCCGCTATTGCCGCGGCGCGGGCGTAAGGAGGGGAGCGCAATGCCAGTGAAGATACCCAACGATCTGCCCGCCGCAAAAACGTTGACGGACGAGAATATTTTCGTAATGACCCATAGCCGTGCTGCCAGCCAAGACATCAGACCGCTGCAAATTGCCATATTCAACCTGATGCCTACCAAGGAAACCACCGAAACGCAGCTGCTGCGGCTTCTTGGAAACACCGCCCTGCAGGTGGAGGTGACCCTGCTGCATACGGCAAGCTATACCTCCCGGCATACCACAAAGGATCATTTAACATCCTTTTACCGCACCTTTGACGAGGTGCGCAATCAAAAGTTCGACGGCTTGATCGTGACCGGCGCACCCGTGGAGCAAATGCCCTTTGAGGACGTAGCCTACTGGCCGGAGATCTGCCGGGTGTTCCGCTGGGCGGAAACGCATGTGTTTTCCGTGCTGTTCATCTGCTGGGCGGCACAGGCGGCGCTGCACTATTACTACGGTATAGAGAAGCAGCCCCTGCCACATAAGCTGTTTGGCGTGTATCCGCACCGCGTGTTGCAGCCAACCCACAGGCTGCTTCGCGGCTTTGACGATGTGTTTTACGCGCCCCACAGCCGCCACACCACCGTACGCGTGCAGGACGTTGCCGCTGTTTCGGATTTAGAGGTGCTTTCCGTATCGGAGCAGGCGGGGCTGTACCTAGCCGCCAGCCGGGACGGCAGCCGCGTGTTCGTAACAGGCCACAGCGAGTACGATCCCACCACGCTGGAGCAGGAGTTCCTGCGGGATCAAAACGCCGGGCTTGCCATCGAGCCGCCATTTAACTATTATCCCGGCAACGACAGCTCCCAGCCGCCGCAGGTCACATGGCGCTCCCACGGCAATCTGCTGTTTGGCAACTGGCTCAATTACTTTGTGTATCAGGAAACGCCATACGATATCGAATCCGTAAAGAATGAACAACAACCTGTGTCCAACAGGGCAGCGGTGTAAAGGAGAACAGTATGCTTATCAGCCGGTTATTACAAAACAAACCCTTAACGGTATCCTGCGAGCTGTTCCCCCCAAAGCCGGGGCAGAGCATCGAGCCTGCCTGCAAGGTGGTGGAGGAAACGGCGGCGCTTCGCCCGGACTTTATCAGCGTGACGTACGGTGCGGCTGGCAGCACCTCTAAAAACACCATTGCCATCTGCGAAGCGGTGCAGGCGCAGGAGGTTCCCGCACTGGCGCACTTGACCTGCTGCTCGGCTGATAAAAACGACATCAGCGCGTATCTGGATCGCTTGGTAAAAAGCGGCATCCATAACGTGCTGGCGCTTCGCGGAGACATTCCCGAGGGGATGGAATTTCCAACGCCCCGGCAGTTTACCCACGCGGTGGAGCTGGTATCCACCATTCGGGAGTACGGCGGCTTTTGCATCGGTGCGGCCTGCTACCCGGAGGGGCATGTAGAAGCGCCCTCGCAGGAGGAGGATATCTGCCGGTTGAAGGAAAAGGTGGATGCCGGCTGTGATTTCTTGACCACGCAGATGTTTTTTGACAACAATATGTTATACCGTTTTTTATACCGGGCGCTGGCGGCTGGCATCAACGTGCCGGTGATCGCGGGCATCATGCCCATCACCAGCCGGGTGATGGTGGAGCGTAGCATCAAGCTGTCCGGCGCAACGCTGCCGCCCCGCTTCCTGCGGCTTTTAGACCGCTTTGGTGGGGATAAGGCCGCCATGGAGCAGGCAGGAATCGCCTATGCCACGGATCAGATCATCGACCTGATCGCAAACGGCGTGCGCGGCGTGCATATTTACACCATGAACCGCCCGGAGATCGCGAAAAAGATCATACAAAACCTGTCCTGCATCGTGAAAGCGAGAAACGTCAATGCGGTTGGATAAGGAAGAAATCCGCAGGCTGTTAGGAATCAAGCAGCCGGATACAGCAAGCGATGTGCTGATTGACGGCTGCATCCCCATGCTCCAAAGCGCCGCCGCGCCTGCCTATGTTGCGGCTTTGTGCAGCGTGGAGGCGGCGGGGGAGCAGGTGCTGCTGGATGGCTACCCAATCAACAGCGCGACGCTGTTGGTGCACCTTACCGGCTGTAAAAGCGCGCTACTGATGGCGGCAACACTGGGGCAGGAGGTAGATAGGCTGCTGCTTCGGGAAAGCAAGCTGGAAATCAGCCGGGCGGTGGTGCTGCAAGCCGCTGCCGCTGCGGCGATCGAGGCCTTTTGCGACGAAGCGCAGGCGCAGGCTTTAGCGGAGTACGCGCCGGGGCTGTATATGAAGCCAAGGTTTTCTCCGGGGTACGGAGATTTCTCGTTATCCCATCAGGGCTGGCTGTTGGAGCGGCTGCAAGCGCAAAAACGCATCGGCCTTTTTCTAACAGAAGCGCAAATGCTGACCCCTACCAAGTCCGTGACCGCCGTAATCGGCCTGACCGCGGAGAAAACGAGCTGCTCGGAGCACAAATGCGCAACCTGCGGCAATACGAATTGCGCGTTTAAGAAGGAGTGATTCCCATGCAAGGCATATTACAGGCGGCAAAAAACCAAATACTGTTCTTTGACGGCGCGATGGGCACCATGCTGCAAGCAGCGGGGCTTTCTGCCGGCGAGCTGCCGGAGGTGTGGAATATCACCCATCCCGAGGTGGTGCGGCACATACACGAAAGCTATCTTGCGGCGGGGGCAAATATCCTAAAAACCAATACCTTTGGCAACAACGCCATCAAATTAAAGGACAGCGGGTACACCGTTTCGCAAGCGGCGCGGGCGGCGGTGGAGAACGCAAAGGCCGCCATCAATAATACGCCGGGCGATACGCCCCGCTTTGTGGCGTACGACGTAGGTCCCACGGGGAAGCTTTTGCAGCCCTTGGGGGATCTTGCCTTTGAGGCGGCATATCAGCTGTTTCGGGAAGGAATCGAAGCGGGTGCGGCAGCCGGCGCGGATGCCATCCTGATTGAAACCATGTCCGATACATACGAATTAAAAGCGGCGGTTCTGGCGGCAAAGGAAACAACAGACCTTCCCGTATACGCCACGGTATCGCCCGACAGAAGCGGCAGGCTGCTTTCCGGCGGAGATATGGCGGCAGTGGCGGCGCTTTTAGAGGGCTTGCGGGTAGACGGCCTTGGGCTAAACTGTGGCATGGGGCCTGTGGAAATGCTGCCGATATTACAGGCGCTTTCGCAAATCTCGGATACGCCGCTGATTTTGAACCCCAACGCGGGGCTGCCAAAGGAGTGCAACGGAAAAACTGTGTACGATGTTGCTCCCGAGGAATTTGCTGCGCATATGGAGCAGGCGGTAGCAATCGGCGTGCAGTACTTAGGCGGCTGCTGCGGCACAACGCCGGCGCATATAGGGGCGTTGGTAAAGCACTGTAACGGCATTCGCCCGCAAGACCGCCCCGTCCATACGCGAACGGTGATCGCCTCCTACGGGCACGGTGTTGCGTTTGAAAACGCAACCGTACTGATCGGCGAGCGCATCAACCCAACGGGCAAGCCCAAGCTGAAGGAAGCGCTTCGAAAGCAGGATATGGACTATATTTTGCAGGAGGGCGTTCGCCAGCAGCAGGCAGGCGCACAGGTGCTGGATGTAAACGCCGGGCTGCCCGAGATAGACGAAACGGCAACGCTGTGCCGCATGGTACAGGAATTACAGGGGGTAACAGACCTGCCCCTTTGCATCGATACCGCAAGCCCTGCTGCTATGGAGCAGGCTTTGCGCCTGTACAACGGCAAGGCGCTTATCAATTCCGTGAACGGCAAGCGTGAAAGCATGGAGGCGATATTCCCACTGGTACAGCGCTATGGTGGGGTAGTGATCGCCCTAACGCTGGACGAAGCGGGCATTCCGGAAACGGCAGAGGGGCGCGTTACGATCGCCCGGCGCATCATAGATACGGCGGCAACGTACGGCATACAGAAGCGGGATATCATCGTTGATCCTCTTACCATGACCATCAGCGCGGGCGGCAACAACGCCGTTGTTACCTTGGAGGCTATGGAACGCATCCAACGCGAACTGGGGGTCAAAACCTCCCTTGGCGTTTCCAATGTGTCCTTTGGCCTGCCGGAGCGGGAGCGCGTGAACACGGCGTTTTTTGCCATCGCCATGGGAAAAGGGCTTTCCGCCGCCATCTGCAATCCGCTGTCCGAGCGGATGATGGACGCTTGGCGTGCGGCAAACGCGCTATTGGCTAGAGACGATAACTGCTCCGATTATATCGCGGCCTACGGCGGGCAGACGGTGCCCGTTTCGCAAGCTGAAGTACAGGCGGTAACGCTGATGCAGGCGGTGTCTCTCGGCCTTCGGGCGCAGGCGGCGCAGGCGGCAAAGGAAGCGCTTAATACCATTCCACCGCTTACCGTGATAGAAGAACAAATGATCCCTGCGCTAAACGCAGTGGGCGAGGAATACGAAAGCGGCAAGCGATATCTACCACAGCTGTTGATGAGCGCCGAGGCGGCAAAGGACGCTTTCTCGGTACTGCGGGGCGCTATGGGCGCGGCAGGCAGCAAAAGCCTGGGCACGGTCATTCTGGCTACTGTGCAGGGGGATGTGCACGATATCGGTAAAAACATCGTAAAGGCCGTGCTGGAAAACTATAATTTTCATGTGGTAGACTTGGGGCGGGATGTGCCGCCGGAAACGGTGGTACACGCGGCGCGGGAGCATCAATGCCGCCTTGTGGGTTTATCCGCTTTAATGACCACCACCGTAAAAAGCATGGAGAAAACGATATCCCTGCTACGGGAGGCGCTGCCGAACTGCCACATCATGACAGGCGGTGCGGTCTTAACGGAGGAGTACGCCGCCTCCATCGGGTCGGACTGCTACGCAAAGGACGCTATGGCAAGCGTGCGCTTTGCCCAGCAGGTGTTTGGCATATAAAAACCGGAGCGCCGCATTTGCGCCCCGGTTTCGAAAGATCGTTATACTTGCCGCCTTGGGTTATGCCCGGGCGGCTTTTTTCTTTTTGCGTTTAACAGCTTTAAAAATGGACGTAATAAGTAAGATCACGATTAACAGCAGCAGCACAATGATCGGCAAGCCGGTTTTCACAAATGCCGCGCCCAGCGTGCTGTTGCCGTTGGAGGCCAAGAAGAAATAAGGAATGGCGGAAAGCCCCTGCCCCTCGCCCCGGGCGGCATAGTTGACCAAATAGGTTTCAAATGTATCCGGCGTGTCCTCATCAAAAACCAGCATGCGCGCGCCGCGAACGCCAGAATCGTTATAACTGGAATACGTGCTGCCGGGAGCCATGATCAGTTGAATACCGTCTTTTTTAACGGTAAAGGTATTCACATGGTCGTGCCCGAAAAAGGCGGCGATCACGTTGCCGTTGGCTACCCAGCCCGCAAATTGCCCCTCATTCTTGCCTGAGGGGGAAGGTGCTTCCAATATACCGCCGTCTAAAATCGCCTCGCTATTGGTTTGAAAATACCGGCCCGCTCCATTGCCCTTGCCGGCAAACGCATTCTCGTCCTGCTTCGCGGTGGGGGTGAGAATGTCGTATATTTCGCCTACGATGATGTGTTGGAATACATAGGTAGGCACATCGTAGGCGGTATCGCTAAACCACTCCACCTGCTCCCGGGAAACACAGGCGTAATCGCCGGTTTCGTCGTAATCGAGAGAGTCGATCATGCATAAGTCCAGCACGATTTTACTGCCGTCGCTGTTATAAACGGGAATGTGATAGGTGCCGCAGCCGGGAAGCGCGTCTCCTTCGTCCACGGCAAGGCAGCCGGGAAAGGTTTTGTAATAAGCCATCTGCCACTCTCTGCTGACTCCGCTTTCGCTGTCGTGGTTGCCAAACACCACCGCAAAGGGGATGTTGCGGCTAACGATGGGTGCCATCACGTGGTCGATCGTGGCCTTTACATATTTCTCCTGATCCCCCAAATGGAGCCGTTCAATGCTGCCGTCCACCTGATCTCCCAACAACAGCACCAAATCCGGCTGTTCGGTGTCTAACGTGTCTGCCACGGCTTCTGCAAGAAAAGGATTGCCGTAATGGATATCCTGCGCGTCTGCGTACAGCATCACCTTCAGCCTGCCGCTTTCTGGAAAGCGAAAGGAGACCGCCTCCTTCGCTGCAAAAGCAGTGGAGGCTGCCATGCATATAAACACGAATGTAAAAAGCAATGCCAAATATCGTTTTCGCATAACACACCTCAATGCTGTATCGTCCTATTCCACATTTTAGTATGATGGTTTCTTGATGCGGTTGCAAGTACGAATTACAGGAAACACCGCCGAAATATTACGGCGGTGTAGAAAATGTTTTTATTCTATATTTACCTTGTTATCCGCCGGTTACCAGCATAAAAAAACCCACCACATCCCCGTCGGCAAGGGGCGTGTTTAGCGGTTCCCGTGCGCCGTTGATGCTCACCAGCAGCAGTTTGGCGTGGAGCGGATTGCAGCGTACGACCTTCAGCGCATCCCGTAACGTGGCGCCCGCAGGCAGCTCCACCCAGCCGCGCTCATCTAACCGGCTTCTGTCGCAACCGTGGGGCGGGATGATCTTAACCCGCATCGGCAGTTTCCTCCATGGTGATCACATCCATCGGGCAGGCTTTTTCGCACATGCCGCAGCCGATGCAGCCCTCCTCTGCCAGCTCCGGGCAGGGCTTGATGTACTTGCCCTGCTTGCGAACGTTGGTCATGGCAAGGCAGGAGATAGGGCAGGCCTGCGCGCAGATGCCGCAGGATACGCAATTTTTATAAAAGAATACAGGATGCTTTTTTGCCATTTATTCCACCTCCAACAACGCCGGTATCCCAAGCCTTTTAACGGTTTCCGGCAGAGGCTCGCCGGTGTTCTCATCCCAGCCGAATGCTTTCCAATGGAGCTTTACCTGCTCACGGGTTTTAAGCTGTACGCCCTTTAAGGGGCCGTTTGAGAGCGGCGGATTGCCCTCCATGCGCTCCGGCAGCACAAAGGAGGCGGGGGCAACGCCGTGCTTTACGTTGAACATCTGCCGAAGGGTCTGGATGCGGCAGCCCATTTCCATGTAATAGTCGCCGTCATAGTTCCAGCCTGCCGCCGCGTTTAAATACTCGATCAGCTTCCACATATGTACGCCCGTCATTTCCGCGTAATAGCAGCCGCCCACGCCGTCCACCAGCATGGAATAGCACGCGTTTGCCTTGGAAATAAGCGCCATGGTGTCGCTGGGGGGAATGTCCTCGGCCTTGCTGTGGATCTTTACCGGCGGTGCCCAAGAGCAGATATCGCAAAGCGACATTGCCCCGTATTGCAGCGCCATGCCAATGGTATGCTTGCCGGGGGCGGGTTCCGCCACAAAATGAATGGCAAGCTGTGGGTCATTGCGGCTGTCGTGCATGCCGGGCTCCTGCCCGCCGATGTGCATGGCGTATTCCGCTCCGCCAAAGCGTGCCGCTGCCCGCTTCACGCCGTCTGCCAAAGCATCCCCAAAGCCCTCTCTTGCGATCATTTTTTTGATGAGGGTAATAATGGCTTTTGCATTGCCCCAGTGCAGGTCAAGTCCGTCGGTCATGTCCTTCGTGAGGATACCCTTTTCGTAGCACTCGATGGCCCATGCCACCGTGTTGCCTGCCGAAATGGAGTCCATACCGGCACGGTTTAGCAGCTCGTTGATGTACAGCACAGACTCCAAGTCGTTATTAAGGCACAGCGGCCCAAAGGCTTGTAAGGTTTCATATTCGGGCTTATGTGTTTCCGGGTATTCGGAATACCCGTTTTTTTGAATGTTCAGTCTGCCGCCGCAGCCCATGGGGCAGGAATAGCAGTGATATTTTTGCACCTCGATCTTATTGATACGCTCCGGGTTGTAGGCTCTAAGCGCGCCCGGCGCATCCTTAGGGCCGCCCGCCCAGTTCTTGATGGGGCCGTCTCCGCTGGGGATGGCAAGGGGCGTGTTGGAGGGCGTGCCCCACTCCTTAAAGATGTATGGCGTAAGAGCGCCATCCAAGGGAACAGAGGGAAGCATGCCAAGCATGCGCCCGCCAAAGCCTAATATGCCGCCAAAGCCCGAGGGCAGCGCCACCTTGTTTAGCGTTGTGCCAAGCTTTTTGGACAGCGCGTGCACCTTCTCGGTATCGGCGCAGGGGATAGGGCGGCTCCCCGCCAACACCACGGCCTTTAAACGCTTGCTGCCCATTACAGCGCCAACACCGCTTCTTGCAGCAATACGCCCGCCCTCGTTGCAGATGCCGGAAATGAGGGACAGCTTTTCGCCCGCTTGGCCTATGAGCGCTACGCAGGGCTTCTTTTTGATACGGGTATCCTTCTGCAATTGTAGCTCCGCTTCGGTTGCGTCCATGCCCCAGTAGGCAGAAGCATCCCGTAGCTGTGCGCCCTTGTTATCGCAGTACAGGTACACCGGCTTTTCCGATATGCCGGAAAAGAAGATGCCGTCAAACCCGCATTGCTTGATGGCAGGGGAAAACACGCCGCCGCAATTGGCGTCGCCCCAACCTCCGGTAAGCGGGCTTTTGCATACCGCCATCCAGCGTCCGCAAAACAGTGCCCCTGTGCCGGTAAGCGCGCCGGACACAAAGCCCAAGATGTTTTCAGGCCCCAGCGGGTCGGCATCTGCCGGGATGTTTTTATATAAGTACCATGCGCCCAAGCCCTTGCCGGAAAGCACCGCGTCGTACACGGCCTCCGGAATCTGCTCGGTTTTGATCTCGCCCGTTGTTAGATCAACGCGAAGCACCTTCCCCATACAGCTTTGCATCATGCCATTCCTCCTTGGTATCGATTCGCATCTGCCGCTTGAGTGGCAGCCACCAGATAAACCCAAACAGCATACACAGCAATACGGATTTTAGCCCGGATGTACCGCTTTGTTTGCCCGTTTTCCAGCCCACTGCGATAAGCTCTACGGCATGCAGCAGCAGTAAGCCCAAGAACAGCCACGGGAACGCGGCAAGCTTCATCAACAGGCACGCGCCCGCCCAAAGCACCAGTGTCAGCAGATAGTAGATCACCTGCCGGGTCTTGGCGGTTTCTCCTCGTCCGGGGTCGCAGGCAGACCATACGATGTGCCACTGGCTGTTTAACTGCGCCCGTCGTTCACCGCGGCTCATGGGCGGCAGTGGCCACGGAATGTAATCCTGCTGCGCCGCTTTTGCATCCAGTACCGGCAGCCCAAACACGCGATCCTCATGCGCCCGGGGGCAGTCTACATAGCGCCCGGCTGCAATGTGCTTTTTCCTCGCCAGTACGGTTCCCACCATACCGAATACCGTTTGCATCAGCCCCTTATTTTGAGGGCTCATGATGGGCATGGTAACGCCCGCCGCATGGCAGACCACCGCCATACATTTTGCCGGGTCGCAACAGCCGGAGGCCACATACTGGCAGACCTCTTTCGCGGTCATGGCACAGTTGCCCATAGCCATTTTGCGCATGGGCAGCGCCGCAATGTTGGATAAGGTGTAGGGCTTACCGGTTTTATCGAACCAGTAGCGTACGCCGTCGATCAGCACGCCCGTGCCCTGTATGATGCACAGCTTGAAATCCTGCCGGGCGCTCTTTTTAAAGTTGTAATAGTCCAGCCCGGTTTTTGTTGCCGCCAAGCAGCCGCCTGTGCAGGCTTGTTCCAGCGCAAGCGCCATTTGGGGGGTCACGGCGTTGGGGTCTGTTACCTTGGGCGCGCCGTTTACCGTGTGCCCAACCAGCGTTAAAAGATTGGGGAATTCCCGCGCTGTTTTTTCATCCATGAGCGAGCTGATAGCTGGCCGGAATTTTACCACATCGGTATTACCCAGTATTTCGGCCGTGGGGTCGCCAAAGCCACGTTGCGTGGCTTCTATCATCAGTTGGTTTTCGTCCGGGTCAAAGCCCATCATGCGCGTGGTAACGCGATCCGCCTCCACGCTGTTGTTGCTGACCACGATCTTTCCAACGCGCACCGGGTCTACGGGGGCGGGGGTGTTGCCCTCGCCGCCGATGATGCCGTCTATCACGGTCAAGTCCGGCTTGAACAAATACAATAGGTCTGCCAGCTTTTTGTTGATAAGGTAGCTGTGGTTCCGCTCCCGCAAAAAGTAGGGAATGGTACCCATGGCATTTTTAAAGCCCAGCGTGACCCCCGTGTACAGGTTGGTTTTCATTTTGGGCACGGAGATGTAATACGCATCGCCCCGTACCACCGCATCCAGCGTATCGGGCAGGTAAACCTCCTGCATGACCTCCGCCTTGGGTAACATATATCGTACCACCGGACGGCGCTCCAGCGCAACCAGCTTTGTGTGATATTCCTTGGCAATGCGGTCGTAGCCCGCTATTTTAAAGCTGGCGGTGGTGGGCATGGGCTTGCCGGAGGATTCCGCAATGGTGATGTTGTTCGTGTACCGCCGGATATACCGCACCACTGCTTCAAACACCCGGGGGTCTGTCGTTTCCGGGTAATCCCGCTGGTCAAAGCCGCTGTCGTGGTAAACGGATACCAAATTGGGCTTGATGATCACAGGCCGGTCGTTTTGCAATTCCTTTGAAAAGCAGACCCGTTCATTCAAACGATCCAGCGCCGTTTCCACCGCAGCGCGGATGGCCTGCACGTCCTCCCGTGCGTCGTAAGCGGGCGTGCCGAATTCTTTTGGCAGCACAACAAAATCCCGCAGGTAATCCAGCGGCTTTGCCTGTTCTATGACCACTACGCTGTTTGCCATGTGCTTACTCCCCGTACTCGCCGTATTCGCAGCCGATGTTCTTCGCGTCCACGGTATCGATCAACTCCAGCTTGCCGCCCTTTTTACGGTACAGCTCGATGGTGCCCGTGCCGTTCCCGCCGTTCCACAGGCGGTTGTGTAGCTTTTTGCCGTTGGGCGCTTCGTAATTGATCCAAAGCATATCCTTCTTAAAGCAGCGCACCTTGGTATCCATCACGTATTTTACGGTTTCCTGCCGCACATGCCACAGGATTTCCGTATCGGTTTCTTCTCCCGTGAACTTGGTGCGGCAAACCGTCCAGAATTTTGAGAAATTGAATTCGTAGCTTTTGCCCTCGTACCAGAAGTCGGACAGCAGCTTGCGGTTTAAAGCCACACCCAGAATCTTCGGCCGTCCGCCGCCAATGTTGAACACGCTGTTTTCTAGCTTTTTGCCGGTTTTGCGGCTGGTTAAATTGTTGCTGGAAAGCCACACCCACGGGCTGGTAAAATCCCCGCCCCAGTTTTTATCCGCGTAGCCAAAGCAGGTTTCGGGCTCCACCTTGTACCTGCGTCCGTTCAATACGATCCAGCCCTTGTACTTGGTTTTCATGCCCTCGGCGTGCCAGAACATTTCAAATGCGTTGAGCCGCTGGAAGAATTTTGACGCGCCGTAGCCTACATGGAAGGCCACCTGCTTGTCGATTGCAATATCCCATTCCATATCTCCGCCGTTGCACATGTATTCCGGATGCGCTTGCGCTTCGTCATGGCTAATATGTACGCTGCCCTTTGTATGCGTCTCGGAGCAGACGCAGTCTGCGGCGGAAATGTTAAGGTTGGTATCATAGGCAAGAGAAACGTCCTTCCATGGGAAGAAACGGTGCAGCTGCCCGCCGTTTTCGCCCCACCAACCTACGTTTACCATTAGGTAGGAGGGCTTTTTGCCATCCGTTTTACGATCCGGGTGCTGCCCCAACACGGGTTCGTCTGCCGCCAGTGCCGGATTGCAGGTAAAAAACTCGATGTACATGGGCTGCTCGCTGCCGGTTTCCTCGTCAATGGCGGTAAAGGAATGCCACCACCAGTCGTACCCCCGTTTGGAAAGCGCCCCCCGAAGCATAAAATGATTCCGTTGTTTGTCGCTGATGTTCGCCATGTTGATCCCCTTTCTGCATTATGGAACGGTGATATGTTACACGCCGGTTCCCGGCGGAAAAGAATGCTCTACATGATATCGCTGATGATAGAAATGATTTTGTTTCTGTCCGTTTGCTATTACAAGCCTGTAGGCCTTGACGCATGCCGCGCGGCGCTAGAGAAGCCCCAGCAGCACGGTTTCCGTCAGCTTGGGGAATATCAGCCAGATGGCGGCTGCAGACATTACAAGGCGCAGCAGCCATTCAAAGAAGCCGCCTGTTTTGATATCCAAAAGCGGAATGCCTATCGTTTTGCGAAAAGGCCAAAACAGCATCACGCCCTTGCGATTGAGCATATCCAGCAGGATATGGGACAGTACCCCCAAGCCAAGATAGGGATATATCGCGCCGCAAAGGGCGGCAAACAGCAGGCTGTGGGTAACGCCCCGGTGCTGCAGCAGCCATGAAACGGCTTTGCACCTGCTGCCAAGCGTAGAGGAGGCTTGGTCGATATCCGGCAGCAGTGCGCCAAAGGTAAGCATCACCGCCTCCGGCATAGGCAGCTTCAGCGCCGCCGCCACCAATATGCCGCCAATCACATGGGTCTCGCTTTTCATGAGTTCCCCCGCCGTTTATTTATTACAATACTATCGTACTGTGATGCGTGCAATAAAACAAGCGTATGGATGGTTTCGAGGGTAGAAACCCTCGGGGTTAAATAAAAACAAAGGAGGATAACACTATGAAAATCAACTGGAAGGTACGTTTCAAGCAGCCCGTGTTTATCACGACTTTTACCACGCTGGTACTCACCTTTGTCTACAATCTGCTTGCCATGTTCGAGATCGTCCCGTCCATCTCTCAGGACATGGTGATGAATGTAGTCATTGCCGTCGTGCAGCTTCTCGCCGGAATTGGTGTGTTGGTTGACCCCACCACGAAGGGCGTGAAGGACAGTGAGAGGGCTATGAGTTACACGGAACCAAACTAAACTGAACAAAAGAAAGCCGGGGAGGGTATCACACCTTCCCCGGTATTTCTATGACAAATCCGAACACGTTCTTCACGAAGAAGAAATAGTTCGGATTTGCACGGTTTGGTGGAGATGGCGGGAATCGAACCCGCGTCCGAAAACCCATCCACAGGACTTTCTACGAGCGTAGCCAATGCTTTAAATTTCCCTCGGTTAAGCCCCCCTTGGCAGGGTCAAAACCTTAGTAGCTTCATAAAATCCCACCTGCTTCAAAGCTTGTTCAGGCTGGTTCCCTACGATAATGACGCCCGAGTACCGGCCGTAGGCCTCCGGAGTCGAACGGTCACTGCTTAAGCAGCGACGGGTACGTAATTAGTTTTCTCAGTTATTCTTTCTGATCCGCTTTTAACGAAGCTCGGAACTTCGGCTCGCTTATCCCACTTCTGCGATCCCCGTCGAAACCAGTGCATCCCCAGATAAGGGTGTCAAAAAAGTCCGTTAGGACTTTTTTGACACCCTTATTATATCCTTATTCCTCTATTCCGTCAAACAGGTGGAGGAAGTCAAACGTGGAGAAATAATCCTTCGGTTCTTCCGCCCGGCGAATGAGCTTGGTGGAGCCGTCCTCACAAAGCAGTACCTCGGAGGAACGTAGCTTGCCGTTGTAATTGTAACCCATGGCAAAGCCGTGCGCGCCCGTATCGTGCAGCACAACGATGTCCCCAATGTCGATCTTCGGCAGCTTCCGGTCAATGGCGAATTTATCGTTGTTTTCGCAAAGAGAGCCGGTCACGTCGTATATGTGGTCGCAGGGGGCGTTTTCCTTACCCATCACGGTAATGTGATGGTAGGAGCCGTACATGGCGGGGCGCATCAGGTTGGCGGCGCAAGCGTCCAAGCCAACGTACTCCTTATGCGTGTGCTTATGATGCAGCGCCGTGGTCACCAAGCAGCCGTAAGGGCCGGTGATGTACCGGCCAAGCTCCGTATACAGCGAAACCTCCATGCCGGCAGGCACCATGATCTCCTCGTAAGCCTTCTGTACCTGCGCACCGATCCATTCGATATCCACCGCCTCTTCCTCGGGGCGATAGGGAATGCTGATGCCGCCGGACAGGTTGATGAACGTGACCACCGCGCCCGTATCCCGGCGCAGCTCCACCGCTGTTTCAAAAAGCGTGCGGGCAAGCACGGGGTAATAGTTGTTGTCCGTGGTGTTGCTGGCTAAAAACGCGTGCAAGCCAAATTCCTTTACCCCAAGCGCCTTTAGCTGGCGGAAGCCGTCGGTCAGCTGTTCCCGGGTAAAGCCGTATTTGGCATCGCCGGGGTTGCCCATGATGGTGTTGCCCGAGCGGAACTCACCGCCGGGGTTCAGGCGGCAGCAAACCTTTTCCGGGATACCGCCGTTTTTCTCCAAGAAGGGGATGTGGGTAATATCGTCCAAGTTGATGATGGCACCCAGCTTCCGGGCGTATAAATAATCCTTGGCGGGCGTGTCGTTGGAGGAGAACATGATGTCGTTTCCCGTGATGCCAACTGCCTCACACAGCATCAACTCCGTGTAGCTGGAGCAGTCCATGCCGCAGCCGTTGTCACGCAATATCTGCATGATCACGGGGTTGGGCAGCGCCTTTACCGCAAAATATTCCCGGTAGCCCGGGTTCCAAGAGAAGGCGTTTTGCAGCCGTTTGAGATTGTCTTTGATGCCCTTTTCATCGTAAAGATGGAAGGGCGTGGGGTACTTTTGAATGATGGCATCGATCTGCGTCTTGTCAAACGGCAGTGTCTTCATAGTGGCCTCCTTTGTAATAATGGTGTATTTTTTAACGCACCCATCGGGTACGCGTTTAGCGCTCGTGTGCTTCCTTAAAGCTTCGCTCCATTTCCCGCTTGCTGTCCCGGTCGGCAATATCGTGCCGTTTGTCGTACAGCTTTTTGCCCTTGGCTACCGCCAGCTCCAGCTTGACACGGCTGTCCTTTAAGTACAGCTGCAAGGGGATCAGGCTCATGCCGTCTGCCTGCTGCAAGCCGTAGAGCTTTTGGATCTCTCGCTTGTGCAGCAGCAGCTTGCGGTCGCGAAACGGGTCGCGGTTAAAAATATTCCCCTGCTCATAAGGGCTAACATGCATGCCTTTTACGAACACCTCGCCGTTTTTTACCATGCAGTAGCTGTCCTTCAGGTTCACGCGGCCTGCCCGGATGGATTTTACCTCGGTGCCGCACAACTCAATGCCGCACTCATAGGTGTCTTCAATAAAATACTCGTGGCGCGCTTTCTTGTTCTGCGCCAATGGTTTAATGCCGCGCTGCTTGGGCATGAAAAGAACCTTCTTTCTTACTTTAACGGCGGTATCCGCGGGAACCGGGGCGCCTGCGGGTACGGCTGGTGCGGCGGCGGCGCTTGTTGTTGGCAACCACCTTAAAAATGATGACCGCGCCTATGATCAAGGCGGCGATCAGCCCAAAGAACAGCCACGGCCCGGCGGATTTTTCTTCCTTTTGGATATCCTCCACCAAGTCCGAGGCGGGCGTTGTGGTAGCGGCGGCAGCAGCCCCCATTTCCATAACGTCCCTGGTAGCGGTGGCGTTGGCGGTAAACAGCGTTGTGCCCTCGTAGCTGTAGGTCACGGTGGCAACCGCGTCTCCGTTGTGCACGGGCGCGGCGATCTCGCCTTCGGTATTCACGGTGGTGGTCACAGCCGCTACGTTTGCCTTTACGGTATCGATCCAGTCTGCGGTTCCTGCGATCACCTGATCGCTCAAATCAACAGAAAGTGTTAAGAGCCCGCCCTCGGCATCGTCAAAGCTGCAATTCTTCACCGGCACCTGTACGGTGTCCGGCAGTGACAGCGTGCTTGCCGCTACTGAGGTGAATTTGGAAAAGCCCCAATCAAACAGGTCTGCCGCAAGCGAGAAGCGGTAATTGTTGTCTTCATCCCGCAGCTGCACGGAAATCAGCGTTACGCCGTCCTTTTCGGCAGCGGCTACCAAGCAGCGAAGCGCCGCGTTGGTGTCGCCGGTTTTGATGCCGATGGCATAGCGATACTCGTAGCTGTCATTGTCTTCCTTGGTGTGCACCAGCTTATTGGAGTTTTCCAGATGGTATCCGTCGCTATCCTTATTGGTAGGGGGAACGTCGTAATACCGGTGGCTCACGATCTCCCGAAACTGCTGGTTGTGCATGGCGTAGGCTGCCAGCTTAGACATATCCCGCGCGGTGGTATAGTGGTTCTCATCGTGCTTGCCGTGGGGGTTCACAAAATGGGTGTTCGTCATGCCAAGGGCTTGCGCCTTGGCGTTCATCATATCCGCAAACCCGTCGATAGAGCCGCCGATGTGTACGGCGATGGCAGCGGCGGCATCGTTGCCGGAAACCATCATGATGCCGTAGATCAAGTCGCGCATGGTGACCTTTTCACCTTCGGAGAGCTTCATCAGGGAGCTTTGGGAGCCAAAGCCGCGCCAAACCTCCTCGCCAACGGTCACTTCATCGTCCAGATTGCTGTTCTCCAGCGCAAGGATGCAGGTCATGATTTTGGTGGTGCTGGCGGGATAAGCGCGGGTATCCGCGTCCTTTTCAAACAAAACGGTACCGGTATCAGCCTCCAGCAGAACGATATGCGCGGTGGAGATACGCGCCTCCGGGTCAAACGCGGCAAATGCCGGGACAGCCGTTGTAACGGCCAGCAATACTGTAAGCAACCAAGCAAGAACACGCTTTTGTGTTTTTATCGTTTTCCAATTCAATGCAGTTCATTCCTTATCCGTTTTTCATGGCTTTCCATACCAAACCAGCATCTAGTATAACAAAAGAATTCCCGTTTTGTACAGTCCGGTCACAGTATTTTATCATTAATAGGGAATAATCGTTGCTTTTTGGGCGCTATTTTCATACATTGTTCACGGTTTTACCCTCCTTTTCGTGAGGACAAACCTGTAGGCTTGTGGTATACTTACTGTGTATATGACAGGATATGCGTTAACGTTTGGGAGGTAAAATAGCATGGCGATACGGATACTGCTGGTAGACGACGAACCCCTCATTATTAAGGGCTTACGGTTTTCTCTGCAACAGGAGGGCTATGAGATCGACGATGCGGCGGACGGGGAACAGGCGCTGGAGAGAGTGCAGCATAACAGCTACGACTTGATTCTTCTGGACGTGATGCTTCCCAAGCTGTCCGGCATAGAAGTGTGCCAGCGGATACGGGAAGGGTCTGACGTTCCTATCATCATGCTGACCGCCAAGGGCGAGGATATGGATAAGATTCTCGGCTTGGAGTACGGCGCGGACGATTATATGACAAAGCCCTTCAACATCTTGGAGGTCAAGGCCAGAATCAAAACCATCTTACGCCGTGCCGCCGGAAGAAAAGAGCCGGTGCGCCAGCAACTAACGGGCAACGGACTGCTCTTGGATACCCAAACCCGCACCCTCAAGCTCAATGGGCAGGATGTGAATTTAACGGTCAAGGAATTCGATTTGATGCAGCTGTTCATGGCAAACCCCGGCAAGGTGTTCAGCCGGGAGGAACTGCTGGAAGCCATTTGGGGCAGCGATTACTTTGGCGATTTTCGCACGGTAGACGTGCATATCCGCAGGCTCAGGGAAAAGGTTGAGCCAGATGCAGCAAAGCCCACATATATCCAAACCAAATGGGGGGTAGGGTACTACTTTGCGAATGCGTAGATTTTTCGGCTCCATCCGGCTTCGGATGGTAGCGATCTACATCACGGTGTTTGTACTGGCCTTCGTGGCTGTCAGCGGCATCGTATCCGGCATTGTGGAGGATTTTCTGGTATCCCAGAGAACCAGCGGGCAGTGCGAGGAAACGGAGCGGCTGGCGTTGGAGCTTGCCCCCGTTTTGCAGCAAAACGATACGGACGCTCTTTACAGTTATGTGGAAGAGCGCGCAAAGATCATGTCCGGCAGGATGCTGATCTTAAACAAAAACGCGGTGGTGCAGGTAGACAGCGCGTCTCAATTCAACGGATACCGGCTGCCGTACCGCGAGGTACGAGATATTTTGGTTTCCGGCAGGGAGTCCTCCTTCGGGTTTCATAAGCTGACCAATGTGAACAAAGCGTCCAATACCGCGCTTACCTTTATCTCCTCTCAAGACTGGGTGGTGTATTACACGGCACCCATTACCGCCGGGGGAGACCTGTTGGGCGTGCTTTTGTATTCGGCCTCCATACAGGACGCCGTGAACAGCGTGGACAGCGTGTCCCAGCGAATCGGTTTGGTGTTTATCCTGTGTGCGGTACTGGTGGGCTTTGTTTCGCTCATGGTATCCGGCTGGCTGACCCGCCCCATCGTGAAGCTCACCAACACCATCCGCCGGGTGGGTACCCAAGGCTATAGCGAGCGCGTGCCCGTGGAAGGCAGCGGGGAGATCGCGGAGCTGACAGAAGCCTTTAACATGATGAGCGATAAGCTGGAAAATCACGAGCGCTTGCGGGATGAATTTGTTTCCAACGCCTCCCATGAATTAAAAACGCCTCTTTCCGCTATGAAGATACTCTCCGAATCCATGCTGTATCAGGAGGAGCCGGACCCGACGATGTCCCGGGAGTTCTTTAAGGATATCAACAGCGAGGTAGACAGGCTTACCCGCATCATCAACGATCTTTTGCGCTTGGTGCAGGAGGAGCGGCAGGAGACGGCTATCAACCCCGCGCCGCTGCAGCTAGATGAGCTGGTGCAGCGGGTGATCAACCGCCTGATGCCCATTGCCAAGGAAAAGGGTATCCGGCTGGAGCGCAAGCTGCAAACGCTGCGGGTGGAATGCGACGAAGGGCGAATCGAACAGGTGGTAACAAACCTGATCGATAACGCATTGAAATATACAGACAAGGGCAGCGTAGCCGTTACTCTAAAGTCGGATGGCGGCGACGCGGTATTAACGGTAAAGGATACGGGCATCGGCATTCCCAAGGAAGCCATCCCGCGCCTGTTCGAGCGGTTTTACCGGGTGGATAAGGCCAGAAGCCGCGCCACCGGCGGCACGGGGCTGGGGCTTTCCATCGTGGAGCGGATCGTGGGGATGCACGGCGGCTATATTCAGGTAGAAAGCGTAGAAGGCCGTGGCACGGCGTTTATTGTGCATCTGCCTGTCAGCGCGCCGGAAAAGCCTGCGCCGGAACAGGGCGAAAAGCCAAACAGAGGTCGAACATGGAAAAAGTAAAGCTGATACTTATACTGCTGCTGGTGCTTCTGTTATGCGGCTGCTCCGTCAGCACCATCCGGGAGGACGGCATCCGGGAGGATCTGCCGGGGATAGACCCCAATGCGGGCGTTGGCAGAGACATCAATATCACGCTGTATTACCGCTTATCCGGGGAACCGGCACTGGTACCGGTGCAGCGTACTATAACGGTGCGCTCCAACGAGTATGCCGAGGCGGCGGTGATTCGGCGGCTGTTGGAGGGCCCGTCCTCGTTGTCGTGGGATTTGATCAGCGCCTTTCCCAAGGATGTGCGGCTGGTGGATATTTCCAAGGACGGAAAAATACTGTACGTTACGTTCAGCAGAGAAATACTGGATGCGGATACCAGCGGAGAACGGGCGGATGCGGAGGAATCCTACCGCCTGTGCGTATACTCCATCGTCAACACCTTAACGGCGCTGGACAGCAACACCCGCGTGCAGATCATGGTGGATCTGGACGGTACGGGAGAAGGCTCCCGGGTGGCGGCATCGCTTTTAGGGTTTTCCTCGCATAACAGCAATTCGCAGTGGCTGGAACCGCTGAGCTTTCAGGAGGATGTGCTGGTAACGCCTGCCAAGGTGGCGGAATACATATTGGAGCATTTAAAGAACGAGGAGTATGCGGAGGCGCATTCCCTGTTTGCGGAAAGCGAAACGGGCGGCTTGCAAAAGCCGGATTATGCGGCATTTGAAACGCAAATGCTGTCTCTTGGCAAGGTGACTGATTACCGCATTATAAAAGAAGAGATCGCGGAGGACAACCGTTCGGCGGTGGTCACGTTGGATGTATCGTGGACGAGCCGCGACAACGGGCAAAGCAATGCGGTCAAAAATGTGCGCGTGCGCATGCTGCAGGAGGGCGAGCTGAAGAAAATGGGCTGGAACTCCTTCTTGACCGCTCTGCAGAACAACGAATAACGGGTAATGCATATGGATCAACAGAAAAAACAGGCTGCGCGAATTCTTTGCCTAGGCATGGCGGCACTGCTGCTTCTTGCCTCCGGCTGTTCCGTGCAGCAGGAATACCCGGCGGCATTGCCGTTATCGGAAGCAACGCCGCCGCCCCTGCAATCACAGGAAAGCAGGATGCTGCCGCTGCCGCTGTATTTTGTTGCGGCGGACGGCAGAAACTTGGTGGAAGAAATCAGACCGGTTTCCTGCGATGCGGAGGAAAGCATTGCGCAGGCGATGCTGACGGAGCTGTTTGACGGCTCCGTACCTACCGGCCTTGCCACGGCGATCCCTGTGGACTGGAAGCTTTCCAAGGTAACGGTAAGCGGCGGCACGGCAGATGTATATGTTATGGCGGAGGGTGCGTCCTCTGTTAACGCGTATCTTACCGGGCGGGCGGCAATAGCCGCCGCACTTTCGGCGGGCTTGAACGTGCCGTACTGCAATGTGTTTGTTAACGGCATACTGCCGGGGTATCTCGACAGACCGCTTGGCGCTATGCAGCCGATCACGGGAGCGCTGGACGTATACTTGGCTAACATGAAGCAAACCTTTGATCCTGCCGAGCCGGTGGAGGTCACGGAGGCCGGCGAGTATGACAATCGGGATGCGATTTTATATTTTACCGATGCTGTTGGGCAGTTCCTGCTTGCAGATGTGCGTGTGATGCGCTATGATGCAAAAGCATCGCTGCAGCTCATCGTTACCTCTTTGATCGAAGAGCTGATGAAGGGCCCGCTGGAAAGCGAAGGCAGAGAACCCGTTCTGCCGGCAGACATGCTGCTGTCGGATGTGAGCATCCGTAAGGTGCAGCTTGGCCTTCCTGCGGCGCAGACAGCGCCGGACGCTGCGGATTCTACGGAGCCCGTGGCAACAGAGGCACCGCAGCAGGAGGATGCCCCAATCGTTGTGGAGGTAAACTTCACAAAATCCGGCACGGCTTTTAACAAGCGGCTGGTGTATGGAGCCATCGTATACACGGTAACGGGGTATTGTCCCAACGCGTTAGGCGTGCGCATATTGGAAAACGGCGTGGCGGTCAAGCCGGATGCCGTGCGGGATACAGCGCTAAATGAGCTTAGAGATTACCTAACGCGCGATGATTTTTCTGGCGTGATAGGCCATACCGTTCCGCTGGCGTTTCCCGAGTCGGACGGCTCGGGCCTGCACCGGGTGATGCGCAGCATGGACGAAGCCGTGGCAGACGTTCCCATGGCGCGGCTGTTGGCGCTGTTTACAGGCTCGGCAGACCCGGGCGTGCCCTATGCGCTGTTTTCCTCGGAGGATGTGCTTGGCGTATCCTTACAGGACGACATGGCTGTGGTCAATTGGAAGGCGGGCTTTTTAGATAAGCTCCGGGCGTATATCAACAGCGGGCAAACGCAGCTTCCCCCCAATACCCGGGAGCAGATGCTTGTATTTGGTGTGGTGGATACGCTAACGGCTATCCCGGGCATAAAGCGCGTTTGGATGCTGGAGGACGGCGTAAGAATCAACGATAGCGCAGAGCTGGTGTTCTTGGGCGATCCGCTGCTGAAGAACCCCGGATTGCTGTTAGACTGATGATAGAATACGATTTGAATGCAGGTGAAGCTTTAATATGAGTAGCGACGAAAAGAAAAAGATACGGCATGTTTCCCAGGAAACGCCGTTGCCATTATCCGATGAGGAGGCGTACGCGCAGGCATACCGGGCAACCTACGGCACAGAGCCCCCGGCGGAGGGAGAAGAAACGCCCTACGTCCCCTTTGATGAAAGTGCATCCGCGCCGCAGGAGGCCGACGAATACGCTCCGGAGCCTGTTCAGGTGCAACAGCCTGCCAATAGGCCGCATCACCGCAAACGCAGAAAAAAGCAGTCTACAGCCAAAAAGGTTATTATTTGGGTGCTGTTGGCGTTGCTGGCGGTTGTGTTGGTGATCGGCGTAAAGTATTTAATCGACATCAATAACCCGCAAAACCTTTTTGCGCAAAGTACGCCATCGGCCGTTATAACGCCGGAGCCTACGCCAGATGATTCGGCAGGCGCTGTCGAGGTCACGCCAACGCCGGAGCCCACCGTAAGCCCGGAGGAGCTCTTGATGGCGCAGGCGGATATGGAATTTATGAAGAACCGGGTCAACGTGCTGGTGCTGGGTGTGGATGAAAGCACGGAGCGGGAAAACTGGGGCTCCTTTCGCACGGATACCATGATCATGGTAACGATTGATTTTGATACCAATCAGGTGAACATGATCTCCATTCCCCGGGATAGTTATGTAAAGATCTACAACAAAAAAGACGCGGAAGGCAATTTGCAGTTCGACAAGGTCAACAGTGCCTTTTCCACCGGCGGCGGTGCGCAGAAAAAAGGCTACGAATATGCCATGAAAACCATCAGCTACCTGTTTGGCGGCATGCCGGTGGATTATTACGTGGCCTTTAACATGAATGTTGTAAAAGAGATCGTAGACGCGATGGGCGGCGTAGATTACGACGTGGATGTTGAGGTGCACATGAACGGGCGCACGCTTCTTATTGGCCCGCAGCATCTAGACGGGCAGGGCGTGCTGGATTACTGCCGTTTGCGCCACGGTTCCTCGGACTTGGCCCGTGTAGACAGGCAACAGCGCATCATCATGGCCATTTTCCAGCAGCTTAAAAGCACCGGGCAGATCAAAAACATCCCAACGATCTATCAGGCGCTGCAGGAAAACATCCAAACGAATTTAGACTTTACCCAGATCTCCTCGCTGGCGCTGCTGGCGCTTCGTATGGACTTACAACAGCTCCAGCGTGACACCGTGCCGGGCGAATTTATGACGATACGCACCCGCAGCTATTGGGGCGTGAACACCAAGCAGTTGCAAAGCATGATCAACCGTATCTTTGGCGGGTCAGTATCGATCGACAGCACCATGGATGCCGGCAATATACTGGAATTGGTGGAGGCAAACCGCGCCCTTATCGCTACCGAATTGGCGCTGGCGAACAACGCACTCAACACTGCCAACCAGATTTTGCAGGATTATAAGGACTGGCTGACGGACGATGTGTATCAAACCCTCAAGCAGTCTAAGAACCAGTTGCAGGACGCGGTGGAGGAGGAAAGCAAGGAGCTTTTGGATTACTATACGCCGCCCGTGCAACAGCTTTGCGATACCATACTGGCGCAGCTACAGCAATACGGGCAGGGCGGCACGGCGGAGACCGCGCCGGTTCCGGAGGAGATACCGCAAATTCCAACGGTTTAACAGCCGATGCGTTTTGGCATCCTGTATCTGTGCGGCGTGTTCGGTTAACGGCTGTTATAAACCCGGTTTTCACAAGAATTTGGGATATGAGTGGCTACTCATATCCCTTTTTGCTTTTTTTTGAGCGGAATCCCCCACTTTTATTGCTCCATGCTATAAAACCTGTTATACTGTGCAGGAACTTTGTACGGGCGCTGCCCGCAATATGTTGGGGGGGATCTGCGTGGTTACAATTCAGGAGATCACGGAAAAAAAAGACATCAAAAAATTCATTGCCTTTGCCAACGATATGTATCGGGACAATCCCTATTATGTGCCGGATACCTTCGATAGCCAGGTGGCAGATTTTATACGGGACAAGAACCCTGCGTACGAATACTGCGATTCCAAATGCTTTTTAGCCTATCGGGACGGGAAAATCGTTGGGCGCATCGCCGCGATCTACAACGAGCACGCCAACCAAAAGTACGACCGCAAGGAAATGCGGTTTTCCCATGCGGATTATATCGACGACGACGAAGTGGTGGACGCACTGTTTGCGGCGGTGGAAAAATGGGCCAAGGAATTGGACTGCGTGCTGGTGCACGGGCCCTTCGGCTTTACGGATATGGATCGGGAGGGGCTGCTGATTCAGGGTTATGACAGGCTCAGCCAATTCTTTGTGTATTACAACCATCCGTACTACAAAACCCAGATGGAGCGCATGGGCTACGAGAAAGACGTTGACTGGATCGAATACCTCATTAAGCTGCCGGAGCAGCCGGACGAGCGTTTGGAGCGGCTTGCTACCATGGTTCAGCGCAGGCTCAAGCTGCATCCCGCGGAGCTGAAGAAAAAGGCGGTCATCAAAAAATACATCGAGCGCGTATTCAAGCTGTATAACGAGGCTTATTCTGTTCTGTACGGCATGGTGGCGCTGACCCAGGCGCAAATAGAAAAGTATGTAGGAGAGTTCTTCCCGCTGGTCAACGAAAACACCACCTGCATCGTGCTGGACGAAAACGACGATGTGGTAGCCTTTGGCGTATCGTCTCCCTCTATTTCCCGGGCGCAGCAAAAATGCCGCGGGCGCATGTGGCCCTTTGGCTGGATCGGCCTGTTGCAGGCGTTAAAGGGTAAAAACGATACCCTCGACCTGCTGCTGATTGCCGTTAAGCCGGAGCTGCAGGGAAAAGGCGTGAACGCCATCGTTATGAACCAACTTTTGAAGAACGCCATCAAGAAGGGCATTCGCTATGCGGAGACCGGGCCGGAGCTGGAAATGAACGATAAAGTACAGTCCCAGTGGAAAACCTTTGAAACGGAGCAGCATAAACGCCGCCGCAGCTTTGTAAAATACCTGTAAGCCGAAAAAACAATATGAATTCCATTATGCGCCGGTGCTCAGCACCGGCGTTTTGTCCGTCATAAATCCTGCATCAATGGCGTAATATCAAAATAAACAAATAAAAAGTAAAATATAGTTGACAAACTGTAATCCGTGCCATATAATGCTCCCATAAAAAGAAATAGAAAAAACAAAGGAGCGATAGAAAATGAGTCAGTCATATGTATGGGGGTATTTTGCAGGCGTATTGGTGGCCTTGCTGGTGGCGCTTGCCGCGTTTCTTGCGTTTAAGGCCAGGCACAAGAATGCCAACAAGTACGACGAGCGGCAGGAACGCGCCCGGGGCGTTGCGTTCAAATATGCGTTCTTTACGCAATTGGGGTATAGCAGCTGTATGATGATATTAGATCAGGTGGTCACACCTTGGGCGGATCGCAGTATGGAGATATTCATTGGCGTAGTGATCTCGGTATTCGTATACGCAGCCATCTGCATCAAAAAGGACGCATACATTTCCTTCATGGAAAAACCGCGGGTATATGTGGTTATGTTCTCCATACTAGGCGGCATCAATGCGATGATCGTACTAGGATCTATCGCAAGCGGCGCTCCATTCATCAAAGACGGGCTTTTAACGTTCCGCGCTGCCAACCTAGTTTGTGCAATACTGCTGTTGACGCTTGCGGTGGTGCTGCTGATCAAAAGCCGGAAGGACGATGCGGATGAAGGGGAAGAGAATACTGATCTTCGTGAGAAGGAGTAAGCCATGAAAAACTTGCGATTGAAATCGGCGCGAGCGGGAATGGATCTTTCCCAGCAAGCGCTGGCGGACGCCGTCGGTGTATCCCGCCAAACCATCAACGCCATCGAAATGGGGGATTATAACCCCAGCATCAACCTTTGCATCGCCATCTGCCGCGTGCTTGGAAAAACCTTGGACGAGCTGTTCTGGGAGTGAGTTGCGGCGAACATAATTGGCGGCGGCGGAGTATACGGATAACGCCTCCTAAACAATGTATACCATATCCTTGCGGGGGTATGGTATACTGCTGTTTATGGAGCTATTCTATATAAACAATACAATTTACGGTTGCAGGAGCGAATATGATACGGTTTGAATGTGATTATTTAGAAGGTGCACACCCGTCGATCATGGAGCGGATGTGTTCCACCAACATGGAGCAGACCCCCGGCTACGGGGAGGACGCGCACTGTGAACGGGCGCGGGCGTATATCCGCCGGGCTTGCGATGCGCCGGAGGCGGATGTACATTTTTTAGTGGGCGGCACACAGGCCAACACCACCGTGATCGCCTCCGTGCTGCGGCCTCATCAGGGCGTGCTTGCGGCGGTGACCGGGCACATCAACGTACATGAATCGGGCGCTATCGAGGCCACCGGCCACAAGGTGCTGGCGCTTCCCAGCGCAGACGGAACCATCACCGCGGCGCAGGTAGAAGCCGCTGTTGCAGCCCATTATCAGGATGCGACGCATGTGCATATGGTGCAGCCGGGCATGGTGTATCTTTCCCATCCCACGGAGAATGGCACCACCTACACCAAAGAAGCGCTTACTGCTATCAGCGAGGTATGCAGGCGTTGGCACATGCCCCTGTTTTTAGACGGCGCTCGGCTGGGCTACGGCTTGGCGGCGGCAAACAGTACGCTATCACTTCCAGATATCGCCCGGCTTTGCGATGTGTTTTACATTGGCGGCACAAAGGTGGGCGCGCTGTTTGGCGAAGCAGTGGTCATTACAAATGACAGCTTGAAAAAGGATTTTCGCTATCACATCAAGCAACACGGCGGCATGCTGGCAAAGGGCAGGCTGCTGGGCATTCAGTTTGAAGTGCTGTTTGAAAACGGCTTATATGAAAAGCTTGGGCGGCAGGCGGTAGAACTCGCTATGGAGCTGCGGCAGGCGCTGGAAGAGCAGGGGTATGCCCTGCGGTACGATTCTTCTACCAATCAGCAATTTCCCATACTCCCCAACAGCCTGTTGGCGCAGTTGGAAAAGGAGTATTCCTTCAGCTTCTGGGAGGCGGTGAGCGACACCCACAGCGCCGTGCGTTTTTGCACCAGCTGGGCAACGCAGCCGGAGCAGGTAAAACGCCTGATCGCGGATATCAAACGGCTTTCGTAAGGCTTATGCCGTATACAAAAGTATCGGTGCCTTTTAACGGCTTACGCCAACGCCAGCAGAGCGGCTTTTTTTGCGTGCAAATAGGCGGTGTCAAACAGAGGAACGGCAGCGTCCTCCTCATTTAATAGCATCCCAAGCTCTGTGCAGGCCAAAAGCACGCCCTCTGCGCCTTGCTTCACCAGTTTTTGAATGATGGCTGACAACGCCGCTTTGGATTTTTCGGATACTACCCCCACGCAAAGCTCTTGAAAGATCACCCGGTCTATGATGAGAATATCCTTTTCCTCCGGAATGATCGTTCGGATGCCCGCTTGGGCTAGGGTATCCCGGTAAAACGCTTCTTGCATGGTGTACCGTGTTCCTAACAGCGCTACGGTGCGGATCTGCTTTTCTTGCAGCGCCTCCGCCGCCACCTCGGCAATATGCAGCAGAGGAACGGATAGGCGCGCTTGCAGCTGCGGCGCGACCTTATGCGGCGTGTTGGAGCAAAGTAATAGAAAGTCCGCACCCGCCTGCTCCAAGTATAGTGCAGCCTCCGTCAGCAGGCTTTCGCACGCGCTCCAGTTACCAGTGTCTTGTAATTCCGCCAGCTGTGCAAAGTCCATGCTGTACAGCAAAAGCCTTGCGGAGTGCAGCCCGCCAAGCTGCCGGCGCACCTGTTCATTGATGGTTTTATAGTATTCGGCGGTGCTTTCCCAGCTCATGCCGCCAATCATGCCGATGGTTTTCATGGGCACTCTCTTTCGTACCAAATGCTTTAGTTCAATTCATAGCGCACAAACGCCAAGCGTGTACTGTCCGGAGACCAGGAATTCACGTTCATGGTGCCTTGCCCGCCAAACAGCGGCAAAAGGGTTTGCTGGTTGGTGCCGTCTGCGTTCATCAGCTTCAATTCTACATGCTTGTTGGCGGGATGGTCGCCCGGAGCCACGTCGCCTTTTTTGTAGGAAACAAAGGCCACCAGCCTTCCGTCCGGCGAAACGTGAGGGAACCAGTCGTTGCTGTCCTCTTGCAGCATATGCGTTTGCTCGCTGCCGTCCGCGTTCATGCGCCAAACCTGCATCAAACCGCTTCTGGTGGAGTTGAACCAAATGTGCTTGCCGTTTGGCGCGTACTCCGGGCCATCGTCCAAGCCGGGCTGGTCGGTCAGCTGGGTTTCCGTGCCGCCTGTTGCGGGAATGGTGTAAATATCATACTGCCCGTTTCGTTCCGCGCAGTAGGCAAGGGTGCTGCCGTCCGGCGACCAGCCGTGCAGGTAGCTTGGCGCCATGGGCGTTACCAGTACGGGCGGCACAGTCTCCCGTAGCGATAGGATATAGATGCGGGATTCGTGATCTTCCTTTGTGTGATGGCTTACGGCGAGGCGGCTGTGGTCGAAAGAAAGCACATGGTCGTTATTGCAGTAGGTGCAATAAGCGGTATCCACCTGTGATACGCTGCTGTCGTTCATATCAAACCGCCAGATACGGCCTTTGGAATTGTATAAAAGCGCATTATCGGTTTTTAGCCAGTTGGGCGCTTCTATCACAACGCCTTTCAAACGCATGAGTTCCTTGCGCTCTCCGGTAAAAACGTTTATGCTTTCCAATATGCTTGTGGTGTGCGAATCGTCGCGTACGGGGGCGGGTGCGTTTTTCACGGTATTCATATGTGCTGCCTCGTTTCATAGTAATAAAGATTAGGCGCGGTTTTGTATATGATAGTACATAAAGGAAAAAATCTCAATGGCAGCGCAAAACGATGCGGGCGTTTCTTCAGAAAAAGCCTGCTATCATACAATAGGGAGCAGCGGGTACGGGAGGAAGCATGCGGCAAAAATTCATCAAACACAAAACAGCATTGATCGTAACGGCGGCAGTAATAACGCTGGCACTGTTCTTGCTGTGGCAGAATACCGCGCTTACGGTATCCCGCCATACCTACACCAGCAGTAAAATCCCGCAAGCGTTCGATGGGTTTTGCATAGTGCATATATCCGACCTGCATAATGCCTCCTTCGGAAAAGAGCAGGAACGGCTGTTACGGATGATCGCGCAGCAGCAGCCGGATGCGATCATGATCACCGGGGATCTGGTGGACAGCCGCCGGTACGATCTGCTGCCAGCCATGCAGTTTGTGCAGGGCGCGGTCACAATTGCGCCTACCTATTATGTTTCCGGCAACCACGAGCTGTCCTCCGGGCATTGGGAGGCCATTAAGCGTATGGCGAAAACGGCGGGAGCAGAGGTGCTGGAGGATACCTTTACCTCCGTCTCGCGCGGGGGAGAGCGTATACAAATCATTGGCCTTGGAAACGGTACGGCGCTTGGCGAAAGCAGCACGGCAAACAACCCGGCATTAGGGAAAATGGCTGCTGTGACCGATCAGAATGCCTTTCGCCTGCTTCTGGCGCATCACCCGGAGCGGTTTTCCTCCTACTGCGAAAGCGGCATGGATATGGTGTTTTCCGGTCATGCCCATGGCGGGCAGATTCGCCTGCCGTTTATCGGCGGGCTGTACGCGCCAAACCAAGGCTTTTTCCCGACATATACCAGCGGCGCTTATACGGATAAAGGCACCACCATGTTTGTAAGCCGGGGCTTAGGCAACAGCCTGTTTCCCTTCCGCATTTGGAACAGGCCGGAGGTATTGACCGTTACGCTCCGGCACGAAGCGGACACCGCCGCATAAACTGCTTTACGAAACGCGGATTTCCTCGTATGATAAATACGGCAGGCAAAGTATGGCATACCGCCGTGCAGATGCCAAGAAGGGGAAACAAGCGTATGATTCAGGTCTCAAAGCTATTTTTTGGTTACACAAAAGAGCCGTTTATGCGGGATATCTCTTTTTCCGTGGAGGATGGGGAGATATTCGGCTTTTTAGGCCCCTCCGGTGCGGGGAAAAGCACGCTGCAAAAAATACTGATCGGCATGCTGAAACGCTATACCGGAAGCGCCGTGGTCAACGGCGTGGAGGTAAAGCTTGCAACGAAGCGTTTTTATGAAAACATTGGTATCGATTTTGAATTTCCGTCCCTGTACGAGAAGCTGACAGGGCGGCAGAACGTAGAATTCTTTGGCTCCCTGTACGAAAATCAAAAGCGGGATACGGAGGCGCTGCTGCGCTCCGTTGGATTGCTGACCGATGCCGATAGGCCGGTCTCCGATTATTCCAAGGGCATGAAAAGCCGTTTGAATTTTATCAAAGCGCTGGTGCACGACCCGGCCATCCTCTTTTTAGACGAGCCCACCAGCGGCCTTGATCCTACCAACAGCCGCATCATGAAGGATTTGATACTCGAGGAAAAGGCCCGGGGCAAAACGATCATTCTCACCACCCATAACATGTACGATGCGACGGAGCTGTGCGACCGCGTGGCGTTTATAGTGGACGGCAGCATCCGTGCGCTGGATACACCGCACAGGCTTATCATGGAAAAATCCGCAGCGCAGGTGGAATACACGTATTTAGAAAACGGGCAGGAGCGTACCGGGCAATGCGCCATCGGAGAAACCGCAAAGGACGCGCTGCTGTTATCGCTGCTTGCCAAAAACAGGATATTGACCGTCCATTCCAAGGAACAAACGCTGGGCGACGTGTTTATGGAAGTAACGGGAAGGCGGCTTTCATGAGACTTTGGGCGGCATTAAAAAACGAACTGCGCTTTTGCTACCGGTACGGTATCGTGTTTTTATATCTTTTTTTCACGGCGGCGTACGCGCTGCTGCTGTTTGCCGTTCCCGGGGATGCCAAGCGGGTATTGGGTATTATTTTGATATTTACAGACCCCGCCGCTATGGGCTTGTTCTTTATGGGAGCGGTGGTACTGTTAGAAAGCAGCCAGCGCGTGCACTGGTCTCTTGCGGTATCCCCCATGACACATGGCGAGTACATCATCGGCAAAGCGGGTGCGCTGCTGCTCTTGGGTACCGCCGTTGGCGCAGCGGTGGGCGTATGCGCCGGGCTTTCCTTGGGATATGTGCTGCTGGCGGTGCCGTTAGCGTCCGTGCTGTTTTCCCTGTGCGGGCTGATGGCGGCAACCAAAGCCCAGTCGCTCAACCGCTTTTTGCTGTTGTCCGTTGGGTTTGAGCTTGTGATCTGCCTGCCCGCCATCCTGTATCTGTTCGATGTGATCACGGGCGGCGTATGGCTGCTGCATCCAGGCGTGGCGGCAATTTCGCTGCTGCGGCAGGAGGCGGCGCTGCTGCTTCCCGCGCTGCTGTCGCTGCTGCTCTGGGGCGCGCTTGCGGCCATTTTGTGCAACAAAGCGGTGGAACGCTATTTTCTCAGGATGGGAGGTGGCAAGCTGTGAGGGCTGTGTTATCGGCATTCCGGCAGGTGGTTAGAAGCATCCGGGCGGATTATATGATGCTGGCCTGTGCCGCTGTACCTATTTTGATGGGCGTATTGTTCCGCTTTGGCATTCCGGCACTGGAAACGCTGCTGTGTGCCGAATTGGAAGAAGCGCAGGTGTTAACGCCCTACTATGGGCTGATCGATCTGTTTCTTGCTGCTATGACGGCGCTGATGCTGTCCTTTTCCGGTGTGATGGTCATACTGGAGGAGTTGGATAACGGCACGGCGCATTACTTGGTGGTGACACCGCTCGGGCGGGGCGGCTATCTTGTTTCCCGCATTGGGATACTGATGCTGCTGTCTATCTTATACAGCGTTGCGCTCTTATGTACATTTACGGTCAGCGGCATGGCGCTATCGGTGATGCTGTGCTGTGCGCTTATCAGCGGCGGGCAGGGCGTTGTAAACGCCTTGCTGGTGGCGGCGCTTGCAAAGAATAAGGTGGAGGGCATGGCACTGATCAAAATGGCGGGCTTAATGCTTTTAGGCTTGTTTGTGCCCAGCTTTATCAGCGGGCCTGCGGCGTATATCGCAGGGGTGCTGCCTACCTTCTGGATGGCGCTTTTAGCAAAAACGGGGGCGGCGGTATATGTATTGCCCGCCTGCATCATGCTGTTTTTCTGGACGTGGCTATTCTACGTGAAATTCAGAAAAAAGCTGATATAGAACGATAATACAAACAAAGGAGCAGCCGGATGATCTCACAAGAACAGATTGCCCGCATCAACGCGCTGGCAAAAAAATCCCGAACGGAGGAAGGGCTAACAGCCGAGGAGCGGGAGGAGCAGGCCGCGCTTCGGCAGGCATACATCACTGCCTTTCGCGGCAGCCTGAAGGCCCAGTTGGACAATACCGTGGTGGTGCGCCCGGATGGCTCCAGAGAACAGCTTTCGCAAAAGCATTTGGAAAACCGGGTGAACCCTTCTAAGTGGATGCAGTAACACGCCATACGGCAAAGGAATACAGTTCATGCAAGAGATGTACATGACCAACGCCCAAGCCAGAGCCTTTTTGCTATACAAGCACGGCTTACTGGATAAACACCGCTTTACCGGCAAGGAAGGCGTGATGGCCTTTATCCGGCAGGCGGGGTGTATCCAGTTCGACCCCATCGACGTTTGCGGCAGAAACCCGGACTTGGTTTTGCGTGCCAGAGTCAAGGGCTATCAAAAGCGGATGCTGGAGGAGCTGTTATATAAGGATCGAGCGCTGGTGGATTATTTCGATAAGAACCTTGCGATCATTCCTTCGGAGGACTGGAAGTATTTTGCCCGCTATCGGGCGGGGCATGAGGCGTGGGAAAGAAGCCGGGAGGAGATCAAGCCCGTGTGCGAGGCGGTCAAGGCCGCCATTATGGAGCGAGGACCGCTTTGCTCCGCAGACTTGGATATGAACGAAAAAGTACAGTGGTACTGGAGCAGCACGCGCTTGTCGCGGGCGGCGCTGGAGCATCTGTATTTCACCGGCGAGCTGGGCATACATCACAAAAAGGGCACGGTCAAGTATTACGACCTGATAGAGCGCTGCCTGCCTGCGCGTGCTTTATCTGAGCCAGACCCGTACACCGATGAGGCGGCACATTTAAAATGGCGGGTGTACCGCCGAATTGGCGCGGTGGGTTTGCTGTGGAACCGCCCTTCCGACGCGTGGCTCAACATCGAGGGCTTAAAAAGTGCACAGCGGGAGCAGGCGTTTTCAGCCTTGCTGCAAGAGGGCAGCATCACAAAGGTAACCGTGGAGGGCATCAACTGCCCCATGTATCTGCAAACGGCAGACGTTCCTCTTGCGGAATTCATTTTGCAGGAGCCGAAGCTTATGCCGCGCTGTGAATGTATTGCGCCGCTGGATAATATGCTGTGGGATAGAAAGCTGATCAGCGCCCTATTCGGGTTTGATTACAAATGGGAGATCTATACGCCGGTGGTGCAACGGAAATTTGGATATTATGTGCTGCCGCTGTTATACGGCACGCGCTTTATCGGCAGGATAGAGGCGGTTTGCAACAGGCAGGAAAAGCGCTTGGAGGTCAAACACATTTGGCTGGAGCCGGGAGTAAAGCAATCAGCGTATCTTGAAAAGGCGATTAACGGCTGTATCAGGCGGCTGGCTGCCTTTAACGGCGTGCAAGCCCCAGCGGCGGGCGCGTTTACATTTCTATAAAATAAAGTGATAGAAGAAATTACTTTTATCAAACGGGGCGCGGTGCTATAATGGGATATCGTACTTTGTACGGGTAAGGAGTATCCATTATGAACCGCAAGAGCCTCGTTTGTTTGTTTATCAGTTATGTGCTGTGGGGGTGCCAGTCGCTGTACTGGGCGCTCTTAAGCGAACTGGATTCCATGTTTATTCTCGCCTGCCGCATCATATGGGCGGCGCTTCTTTTGGTGCTACTCTTGATGCTCCAGCGCCGCATCCCGGAACTGACTGCCGTGTTCAAAAACAGGCAGACCATGCGCTATTTAGTGCCTGCCACTCTGTTTTTGCTGGTGGACTGGGGCGTGTTTATTTGGGCGGTGCAGGCAGGGCATGTGCTGGATGTGAGCATGGGCTATTATATGATGCCGCTGGTGGTGTTCTTAACGGGCATCGTTCTATTTCGGGAGCGGTGCAGCATTTGGCAGTTTATTGCCATCGGCCTTGCGGCGGCAGGTGTGTTCTTTAGCATTTTCCGCTACGGTAATTTCCCGCTGGTGTCTGTGGTGCTGTCCATCGCCTTTGCCGTATATGCGGCACTGAAAAAATACGCCAAGGTGGAGCCTGTGGTAAGTATTGCGGCGGAAAGCCTGATGCTTTCGCCCTTGGCGCTCATCTACATTCTGCTGTTTGGCATGGGGCAGGGCGCTATGGGCTCCGTGAACGTGGGCAATCAACTGCTGCTGATTCTCTCCGGCGTGGTCACGGCACTTCCGATGATTTTATACGCTGAGGGCGTGAACAATCTGCCGTTTTATGTGCTTGCCATCTGCCAGTACATCAGCCCCACCATCGGGATATTCTGCGGGCTGTTCTTGGGCGAGCAGTTGACCGAGGATAAGCTGGTCACGTTCCTGTTTATCTGGGTGGCGCTCATCATATTCACCGTTGCCACCGCTATGCAGGAAAAAAAGCTAAAGGCAAAGAAGGAAAGCGCCGCAAGCGAAGAGCAATCATAAGGAACGGTTTCAAACCACCGCTTTACCGGACTGGTTTTGTATCGGCTTGTTAATTTGAATAATACTCCATAAATACTAACGGGCGGATGATTACATCCGCCCGTTTATCGTTTTTATTATTAGCCTGTTAGGCTTGTCCGCCCTCGGTGGGTGTTGCAGGGGAGGGCTCGCTTGACGCGAGCGTATCTTCCGGCGCGGGGCTGTCCAACGGCGCGGGGCTATCCGCAGGCTGTGGGCTGTCCTCCGGTGCGGGGTTATCCGCAGACTGTGGGCTTTCCTCCGGCGAGGCGGTATCGGCGGGAACACGGCGGTACTCGGTCGTGAGCCCTTCCTCCGTGAAGGTGATGATATCGTTGCCCAATATGCCGGTGGAAACGTAGCCGCCGCCCATATCCACTGTGATCTCCTTGCCTTCGGCGGAATAAAAGCCGCTTGCCTGCACGGTGCCGTCGGTATCCGTAATGGTTACGGTGCCGTCCTCTTCAAAGCAGCAAACATACTTGTAGCCGGGTACTTCCCAAGAACCGACAAACGCGGCGTTGGGGTCTTTTGCGCAGGCCGCGCACAGCAATACCGCGCATAACAGCGCAAGTACAAGTAAGACAACAAAAGCTTTTTTCATGGCAGCACTCCGTGTTATTTTTTAAGCGTGTCCCGGCTGCCGGGCTTTACCAGGGGAAGCTCTGTTTTGCAAAGGGGGCAGTTCTCGGGCGCGTAGGTTTCGATATTCAGCTTGACCGCCGCATAAACAGGAAGCTCCAGCACGCAGTCCGATGCACGCCTGTCCGCAATGCAGGCAACGCCTATTACATGCGCGCCCATGCTCTCTAATACGCGTACCGTTTCCATGGTGGATTTTCCCGTGGTGACCACGTCCTCGGTAATGAGGATGTTGTCTTCTTCTCCAACGGTAAAGCCGCGTCGAAGCTGCATTTCGCCGTCCTTGCGTTCGGTAAATATGCTTTCCTTACCCAGCTGCCGTGCCAACTCGTAGGATACGATCACTCCGCCCATCGCGGGGCCGCACACCTTGGTAATGGGTAGATCTTTTACCTGCTCCGCCACGGTTGCAAGCACAGCCGCTGCCTTATCGGGAAAGCGCAGCAGCTTGGCACATTGGCAGTAGCCGCCGCTGTGTCTGCCGGAGGAGAGCAAAAAATGCCCTTCTAAAAACGCTTCGCAATCCTTTAAAATCTGTAAATTCTGTTCGCTCATCACTTTTCCTCACAGTATTCCGCAAATTTCGCTGATGTTGTTTAATTTACTCTCCTCACAGTATACCATCAAATCGTCGATGATGCGAATAAGCGTAGCAGGATCAGCAAGCTGCATAGCGCCTACCTGCACTGCCGCAGCCCCCGCCATCAACATGCTAAGCGCGTCGTTTGCGGTAGCAATACCGCCGCAGCCCACCACGGGTATGGACACTGCGTGCGCTACCTGATGCACCATGCGTAGCGCAATGGGGAATATGGCAGGGCCGGACAGCCCCGCGTAGGTGTTATTGAATACCGCTTTTCGTGTGTTCACATCCACCGCCATCCCAAGGAATGTGTTGGCGACGGTAAGCCCGTCCGCCCCAGCCTGCTCCACCGCCTTAGAAACGGCAACAAGGTCGTGGGCGTTTGGAGAAAGCTTTACTAGCAATGGATGCCTTGTCACTTGTTTTACCGCTGCCGTCAGATCTGCCGCCGTGCTTGGCAAAAGCCCAAAAGCCATGCCGCCCGCTTTTACGTTGGGGCAGGAGATGTTCAATTCTAAAATGTCGATATCCGCATCGTTGAGGCACCTTGCGCCCTCCACATACTCCGCTTCGCTGTGGCCGGACAGGTTAGCGATCACCGCGGGGCCAAGGGAACGCATATAAGCGCATTCCTCTTCAACAAAATGCAATACGCCGGGGTTTTCCAAGCCAATGCTGTTAAGCATCCCGGCGGGTGTTTCCCAAATGCGAATGCCCTCGTTGCCGGGGCTTTTTTTAAGTGTAAGCCCTTTGCCGGAGATTCCTCCTAAGCGCGATACGTCGATAATATCTGCATATTCGCGCCCAAAGCCGAATGCGCCCGAGGCGGCAATCACGGGGTTAGCAAGCGTTACACCTAAAAGTGAGGTGGAAAGGGGGTTATGCATAGAACACCTCCTCCGCCTTGAACACGGGGCCGTCCTTGCAGACACGGCGGTTGCCGTTTGCGGTTTGAACGGTGCAGCCCAAGCACGCGCCCGCGCCGCAGGCCATGCGGCTTTCTAAGGATACATACAGCGTGCGCCCCGCTTCGGTTAAAAGCGTACTGGTCGCCCGTAGCATAGGCGTTGGGCCGCAGGCATAGTAGGTATCGGCACGGGTGATATTCACATCGTCTGTCACATAGCCGCCGTAGTTGTAAAATACGTCGTCTGCCACCGCAGAAAAGCGCTCCGGCAGCCAGCTTTCTTTACGAAAGCCTAAATGTATGGTAATGTATCGCTCCGGATCCTGCTCCCGCAAGGCTTTTGCTAAATAGTACAAGGGCGCTGCGCCAATGCCCCCGCCGATCAGCGTAGCGTTACCGGAAAGCAGGGGGAAACCGTTGCCGTAGGGGCCAAAAGCGTCTAGCTTCTGCCCGGGCAGCAAATCGCAAAACAGCGTCGTGCCGCGCCCCACCACTTGATACACCAGCTCCAAACGGCTATCGTTCACGTTAAAAATGCTGATGGGCCGCCCTAAAAGAGGGTCAAGCGTGTTGGGCAGGCGAAGCATCACAAACTGACCGGGCGCACCCAAAGGAGCGTCCTCCAATACCATGTGATATACGCCGGTGGCAATGCGTTTGTTTTCTAAGATTACAGCCATTTTAAAATATCCTGCTTCATGGCAAGCACCGCGTCCTGGATGGGTTCTGCAAAGTCCGCACCCTCCGTTTTACCCTTGTGTGCGGTGATAATGCTTCGCGAGGCGTTCACAACGCCGCAAATACCTTCTTTGAAAAAGCCTGCAATGTCCTTCCCGGTACCGCCCTGCGCCCCGTAACCGGGGATCAGGAAAAATGTGTGGGGCATGCGCGCCTTGATTGCCGGGAACTGCTCCGGATACGTGCAGCCCGTTACCGCGCCGATGGCGGAATAACCGCTTTTCCCGATAAACGCCTCGCCCCATTGGGAAACCTTTTCTGCCATACGCAGATATAGCGGCTCGCCTTCCATATCTCTATCCTGAAAGTCTCCGCTTGAGGGGTTACTGGTTTTGATGAGCAGGAACAACCCCTTATCCTTTGAAAGATATTCGTAATACGGAGATACCGCATCCTCGCCCATGTAGGCGTTTACGGTAATGAGGTCGGTTTCAAAATCCCCCGTAAAATGCCCCTTGGCATACTGCTTGGCGGTGCTTGCAATGTCTCCGCGCTTTACGTCGGATATCACCACGCTGCCAAGGCTTCGGGCGTACTGCACGGTGTTCATAAACGCCTTCATGCCGCTAAGTCCAAGCGCTTCGTAACACGCCACCTGCACCTTAAAGCACCCGGCATATTCGTGGACTGCGTCGATCACGGCTTTGTTAAACGCGAATATCTGTTCTGCCGGGGATGCGTCCGTTTCCTTGATGCATTGGGGCAAAAAGTCATACTGCGTATCCAACCCCACGCAAACGGGGCCCTTTTTTTGTACCTCAGCAATCAGCTTTTCCATACTCATAGCGAAGCGTTCCTCCTAAAATGGTTTTATACACGCGCCCCCGCACCTGACGCCCGCCAAAGGGCGTATTGTGAGAACGGGAACGCATAGCGTCTGGATCGATCACCGCCGGGATATCCGGATCATACAGGATGATGTCCGCCCTGCTGCCCGCTCGCAGCAAAGGTGGCTGTACACCTAGGATAGCGGCTGGCGCAGTGGTTGCCATTTGCAGCAGCCTTGTTAGCGGGATGTTGTTTTCGTAAAACACCTGCAAAAATACTTGCAGGGCGTACTCAATGTTAGAGATTCCCGCCATGCCCTTTGCCTTGTCCTCCGGCGTATGCGGGGCATGGTCGGTAGAAAGGCAGTCAACGGTGCCGTCCTTGATTCCTTCAATCAGTGCCAGCACATCCTCATGGGTGCGAAGCGGCGGGTTCACTTTATAATCGAAATCCCAGCCAAACAGGTGATGCGGGGTCACCTCGCAGGTAACAGGCAGGCCTTCTGCCTTGGCACGTCGAATCATCTCCACACTTTCCTTGGTGCTGATATGCCCTACGTGCAAATGCCCGCCTGTTTGCCGCAGCAGCGACAAGTCCCGTGCGATGGTTTTTCGCTCCGGCTGGCAGTGGGTACTGATGATAAAGCCATACCGCCTAGAAGCTTCTAACAGCTGCCGCATAAACCCATCGGAAAATATGGTGTTGCCATCGTTGGTGAGTACCTTTGTTACCCGGGAAAGCGCCGCGTAATCTGTGGGCTGTTCGTCCTTGAGGGCGATGCCTGCAGCGGCGGACTGTATCAGGCGGCAAAGCCCAAGCGATTCTGCCTTGCGGTGGTTTTCCTCCACGCGCTGCACCGTATCGCACACCGGCAGCGTGTTTGCCATGGCTACCAATGTGCCGTAGCCGCCGGAAAGCGCGGCCTTCATCCCCGTTTCCATGGTCTCCTTTTGCGGATAGCCGGGGTCTCGCAGGTGGCAGTGCAGGTCAACAAGCGCAGGCGATAGGCACAGCCCGCCTGCATCAATGGTAACGTCACAAGAGGGGGCAGCATCCGGCGGCAGTACGGCTTCAATGGTATCGCCCGTAACAAATATGCTGCCGGGGTGGTCTGTATTGGCGTCGATCAGCCTTGCATTTTTGTATAACGTGCGCATATTACAGGTGCGTCCTTGCGTCGCAGTATTCGCAGGCGTATTCCTTTTTAGACGCGTCCACCAGCCGGAAACGGATATCCGCAATATGCTCCTGATTGGTGATGCAGCGGGGGTTTTTGCAGGTGAGGATGCCCACCACCTCGGTTGGCGGAGTTAGCTTGATCTTTTTAACCTGCACGCCGTCCTCCACATAGGTGATGGTAACGCCTGGGTCTATCAGCCCCAGCACATCAAAATTGAGCTTTAGGTCGGTCTCTATTTTGATGAGGTCTTTTCGTCCCATCTTGGTGCTTTGCACGTTTCGCATCAGCACCACAACGTCATCCAGCTTGTCTAAACCCAGTTGCTTGAATATTTTATACCCCGCTCCTGCGGTGATGTGATCGATCACGATGCCTTTTTTTAATTTTGATACATTGATCATTGCGTGCCCTCCTTAGCGTATGCCCAGAAGCTTGAGTATCAGCGCCATGCGCACATACATGCCGAAGCGCACCTGATGGAAGTATACCGCCCGGGGGTCGCTGTCCACCTCGGTGGCGATCTCGTTTACCCGGGGAAGCGGGTGCATCACGATCATATCCTTCTTTGCCAGCTGCATTTTATCACTGGTGAGTACGAAGAAATCCTTTAAGCGCAGGTATTCCTCCTCGCTGATGAACCGCTCCCGCTGTACGCGCGACATATACAGGATATCCAGCGAACCGATGGAGTTTTCCAAGCTGTCCGTTTCCGTGTAGGTAAGCCCTTGCGCTGTGACCGCGTCCTTCACGTACCGGGGCATATTCAATTCCTCCGGAGAAATGAATACGAAATGGATGTTGGGATATCGGGAGAGGCATGTTACCAGCGAATGGATGGTGCGGCCGAATTTTAAATCGCCGCAAAGACCAACGGTTAAGCCTTTGATCTCTTTTTTATAATGGCGAATGGTCAATAGGTCAGTTAACGTTTGCGTGGGGTGCTGGTGCCCGCCGTCTCCGGCGTTGATCACGGGGCAGTCTGCATAATGCGCCATCAGCCGTGCCGTGCCCTCCTTGGGGTGCCGCACCACGATGATATCCGCATATTGGGATACGGTTTTTGCGCTGTCTGCAACGGTTTCGCCCTTGGCTGTGCTGGAGGTGGCGGGGTCCGAAAAGCCGATCACCTGCCCGCCTAAGCGCAGCATGGCAGCGTCAAAGGAAAACTTGGTTCTGGTGGACGGCTCATAAAAAACGCTTGCGAGCAATTTTGTTCGACACAACTCCGAATAGGGGGTCGGGTCTTCCAAAATGTGATCAGCAAGCGTCAACACTTCGTCCAGCTCCGCCAATGAAAAGTCATTGGGTTCTATTAAGTTTCTTCCGGTCAACAAAACGCACCACTCCTTTAAAAAAAGCGACAAGGAGACCGATCTTCCTTGCGCTTCACCTCACGTTCCTATGCTTCTTATTAGAATAATGATAAAGGAACGGCTCTTGCCTGTCAAGCACAAAGAACCGTTCCTATGATAATTTTCTGTTACAAATAATAAATAGGTTTACCGTATAACGATTTACTTCTAGATGAATAGCGGTTTTTGGGGCGCTGCCCCAAACCCCGCTGGGGATACATCCCCAGACCCCATTTTCCGCCCATAATATGGGCGGAAGGAAGGGTTCCAAGG
>CAYZAW010000010.1:0-48547 GCA_964476505.1 uncultured Oscillospiraceae bacterium
CGCATCATGCATTTGTATATCCTTTGGTATCCTTACCCGCGATTCCGTGCATGAAACGCTCGGTCAAAGAGGCTAAAAGCAGCCAACCGCCTGCTTTATGATAACCAAAGACCCGCCTAAAAGACGGGTCTTTTCGCATTGCTTCCTTTTTTTTGCAGCTTTTACCGGTTCGTTACGTTGGTAAACTGCGCTGCGATAGGTGCTTCGGGCACGTTCCCTGCCTGCCGGTTGGTCAAGCAATACCCAACGGCAACCAGCGCCAGTGCGAAAAGCACGCTTGCCGCTACGACCACGCCTGCGGGCACCATTGCGATGCCTACAAACAGCATCACAACATACGCCGCCACATACAGCAGGCTGACCGACAGTACGGACTGTTCAAACGCTTTCATGGTTACTCCCTCCATCAGAATAAAATATTTGGAAACGGCAGTTGCCGTAACCTGCATCGGTTCAAAAAAGCGGTTATGCCCGCGGCGCTGCCGCCGCGCGCTTTTTTGCGTATTCTTCCCAAACAATACCGCTTTTGGAAGAATGGAGCTCATTATACGCTTATTTCTGATATTGTCAAGCGTTATATCTGCAATATATCTCTCATTGTATGCGCCCGGCGTAAAACGTATGCCGCGCGCTTTACAGCCGCATCCGCTTGCACATAAAAAAAGCGGCCTGTCGGCCGCTTTTTGCGTTTGTATGTGTTATGCCAAGGCATAGCCGCGCTCAAAGGCGGCCTTGTTCATGTCGATGAACTTGGGCTTTACGTTGGCCTCGATGGCCTGCATCCACTGCTCCTTGGTGAAGGGCAGCTTCTTTGCAAGCACGCCTAAGAGCACCACGTTGGCAGCTCTGTAGGTGCCGCATTCGTGCGCGATGGAGGTAGCGTCCAGCGCGACCACATTGGCACAGGCCTTTTTGATCTGCTCCATGCAGTCCGTGGGATACTCCGCCGCGCCAATGATCACCGGCATGGGCAGTATCTCCTGCGTGTTTACGATCATCACGCCGTCCTTCTTAAGATACGGCAACGCGCGGTAAGCCTCTAAGTTCTCAAAGGCCAAGACCACGTCCGCCTGCTCCTGCTCCACAATGGTGGAATACACGGGCTCCTTGTCGGACATACGCACGTAGGTCACGACCGTACCGCCGCGCTGGCTCATGCCGTGCACTTCGGAAACGCGCACGTCATAGTTGTTTTCCAATGCCAAGTAGCCCAGTATTTTGCTGGCCAGCAGGGTGCCCTGCCCGCCTACGCCTACAATGACGATTCCAATCATATTCTGCACGCTCCCTTCTTAGTTCAATGCGCCGCGCGGGCAGACCTGCTTGCACATGCCGCAGCCAACGCACAGTGTTTCGTCAATGGTGATGCCCTTATCCGTTTTGATGATGGCGGGGCAGCCGATCTTCATGCACATGCCGCAGTTCACGCAGCTTTCCTCGCTGCACTTCACCGGAATGTTGCTCTGCTTTACGATGAGCGCGCAGGGGCGGCGTGCGATCACAACGGAGAGCTCGTCTCTGGCGGTCTCTTCTTTTAATACTCGCTCCAGCTCCTTGAGGTCGAACGGGTCGACCACCACAACATGCTTTACGCCCATGGACTTACAGAACAGCTCTAAATCCAGCTGCGGCGCAGGGTTGCCGTGGATATCGAGGCCGTTGCTGGGGTTGTTCTGGTGGCCGGTCATGCCGGTGATGGAGTTATCCGCGATGATGGCGGTACCGATGGAACGGTTATACACCATGTTGAGAAGCCCTGTGATGCCGCTGTGGCAGAAGGTGGAGTCTCCCAGCACCGCTACCAGCTTATGCGCAAATTCCTTGCCGCGGGCTTTTTCCATGCCGTGCGCCATGGTGAACGAGCCGCCCATGCACAGCGTGGTATCCACGGCGGAAAGCGGCGGCAGAGCGCCCAGCGTATAACAGCCGATGTCCGCGCAGACCGTAAGCTTTAGCTTTGCCAGCACATAGTACAGGCCACGGTGCGGGCAGCCGGGGCAAAGCACCGGAGGCCGCACGGGGATGCCCTGGGTGTTCATGGGGCCAAGTTCGGGCGCGCCCGCGAACTTGGCGGCAACCTTACGCATAAACAGCTCGCCCTGTACGCCGGTTTTATCCTTGCCGGAGCAGGGGATGCCCCAAGCCTTGATCTGATCCTCGTAGAAGGGCTCCATGTCCTCGATCACATACAGGGTCTCCACCTGCGCGGCGAACTCCCGGATGAGCTTTTCGGGCATGGGGTACGCCATACCCAGCTTCAGCACGGAGGCGTTGGGCATTGCGTCCTTCACGTAGTTGTAGGCCGCGCCGGAGGTCACGATACCGATTTTTTTATCGCCCCACTCGATGCGGTTGATGGGCATTGTGTTGGCCTCTTCCCCAAGGGCTTTTTCGCGCTCCTCCACCCATCTGTGGCGAGGGATCATGTTGCCCGGCATGCAAACGAACTTTTTCATGTTGCGTTCGTAGGGGCGAAGCGGCTGCTCCTCCCGCTCGCCAAGCTCCACGATGGTGCGCGCGTGGGCGATACGGGTGGTTAAGCGGAGAATGACCGGGCAATCGTACTTCTCGGAGATCTCATAGCCCAGCTTCACAAAATCCTTGCACTCCTGCGAGTTGGAGGGGTCCAGCACGATGGCGTGGGAGGCCTTGCCGTGCATGCGGGTGTCCTGCTCGTTTTGCGAGGAGTGCATGCCCGGATCGTCTGCCACAATGATCACCACACCGGCGTTGATGCCGGTATAGGTGGCGGTGTAAAACGGGTCTGCCGCCACGTTCAGGCCTACGTGCTTCATGCAGGCCATGCTGCGCGCGCCGCCTACGGCAGCGCCGATAGCCACCTCAACGGCTACCTTTTCGTTGGGTGCCCATTCGGAGTAAATGCAGTCGTAATTGGCCACATTTTCGTTGATCTCCGTGCTGGGAGTGCCGGGGTAAGCAGAGGTAACGGTAACGCCCGCCTCATAGATACCGCGGGCAACAGCCTCGTTGCCAAGCATCAGTTGTTTCAATGCGATCGACCTCCTTATGATGTTGTATGATTGCGTTAGAAATACAGTCTCGTTGTGACGATAAGCGTGAAAGGAATACAGCCATGCAATTTAGCCACATCCATCTTTCATTATAAGATTCATACCCTCGAAAACAAGGCACAGGCAGCGAATAGATTATATATAAGCAACAGTTATTTCCGGCGGATTATTGGCGGTATAAATTATTGCCCTCCGCATCGATGGCAACGATCACAGGCAAATGCTCCACACGAAGCCGTCTTACCGCCTCCGCGCCAAGCTCCGGAAAAGCGATCACCTCCGCCTCCTTGATGCATTTGGCAATGAGATACGCCGCACCGCCGGTTGCGGCAAAATACACGGCGCGCCCTTTCATGGCGTTCACCACGGCCTCGCCCCGGGCGCCCTTTCCCACCATAGCGCTTAGCCCCTTCATGATCATGCGGGGCGCATACGCATCCATACGGTAACTTGTAGTAGGCCCGCAGGGGCCGATTACCTCGCCCGGCGCGGCAGGACACGGCCCGGCATAGTAAATACACGCACCCTCCAGCGGGAAGGGTAGCGGCATGCTCGCGTCCAGAAGCGCCGCCAGCTTTTTATGCGCGGCATCCCGTGCGGTGTATATGATTCCGGAAAGCTCTACAACATCTCCCGCGCGAAGAGACAGCAATGCTTCTTGCTCCAGCGGAAGCCGGATTTGCTTGGCCGGTACTGCATTTTGTTCCATGCGCCTTCCTCCTTACAATACCGCCATGGCATGGCGGGCGCAGTGGCACTGCACGTTGATCGCCACCGGAAGCCCGGCGATATGCGTGGGCATCTCCTCGATATGCACCGCCAGCGCGGTGGTTTTTCCGCCAAGCCCCATGGGGCCTATGCCAAGCTCGTTGATTCGCTGCAGCGCCTCCTGCTCCAGCGCGGCAACTTCCGCATTTGGGGCAGAAACGTTTAGCTCCCGCAGCAGCACGCGTTTGGAGGCAAGTGCCGCCTGCTCCATGGTGCCGCCGATGCCAACGCCCAATATCACGGGCGGGCAGGCGTTTGCCGCGCCTTGCCGGGCAGTTTCCACAATGGCGTTTAGTATTCCCTCGCGGCCTTGCGCGGGTTTTAACATATACACCCGGCTCATGTTCTCACTGCCAAAGCCCTTGGGAGCCACCCAAACGGTAAGCGTATCCCCCGGCACATACCGGGTATGCAGCACGGCAGGGGTATTATCTGTGATCGGTTCGCGTGACAACGCCTGCAAGGTGGACTTTCTGAAGTAGCCCTCCGTATACGCCTGCGCTACGCCTGCGTTGACGGCGTTTTGGATGTTGCCGTTTACATGCACCTCGCAGCCCACGTCCATGAACACCACCGCCATGCCCGTATCCTGGCAGCAGGGGCGGTTCGCCTGCCGTGCCATGGCCTCGTTTTCCAATATTTGACCCAATATAGCGTTGGCATGTCCGCATTCCTGCGCTTTGGCACTGCGAAGTGCTTCCAGCACATCCTCCGGCAGCGAGCAGCAGGCCTCGCGAAACAGCCGTGCCACGGTGTGTTTGATTTCGTCCTCATGGATCATGCGTATGATTCCCAAGCCGGTATGCTCCTTACATTTTTTAACAGTCTATCACGATTGTTCAATGTTGAAAAGTGCGTTTGCCTGACAAACGTTCCATTTCATAGATACCCGCAATCCCAAAGTATAATCACGGCGGAAAATGAAACACACCCAACAAAGGCTTATTCCGGCTCCGGCGGCAAGTAAAAACATGAGGCAAGGCGCTACGCCGCCTTGCCCCCGTAAGCCATTCCCGTATACGAATACGATATGTCAAAAGTGACGACATGCGCGTCACTTTTGACACCTTGCAATCCGCAAGGCCGACAGAGGGCGCAGCCCTCCGAGGCAGCAGCGGATTGAAACCGTTCGCGCAAAACGAAGTTTGCGTGAATCCCAACGGCCGGGCAAAAGCCCGGCCGTTGACCTCGCAAAAGTGTTTACACTTTTGCGACTTAATAGTTTTCCGCCTCGATCTGGAAGTATGCCTGCGGATGCGCGCAAACGGGGCATACCTTGGGGGCTTCCTCGCCCACATGCAGGTGACCGCAGTTCATGCACTTCCAAACGGTTTTGCCGTTTACCTTGAACACCTTGCCCTCCTGCACGTTTTTCAACAGCTTGAGGTAGCGCTCTTCGTGATGCTTTTCGATGGCGGCAACGCCCTCCATCATTTTACCGATGGCATCAAAGCCTTCTTCGTAAGCTTCCGCTGCCATCTTTTTATACATGTCCGTCCATTCGTAGTTCTCGCCTGCGGCAGCGTCCTTCAGGTTCTCTGCCGTGTCGTGGATACCGCCGTTTACCAGCTTGTACCACAGCTTGGCATGCTCCTTTTCGTTATCGGCAGTCTCTAAAAAGAGGGCTGCTATCTGCTCATACCCGTCCTTCTTTGCTTTCGAGGCATAATAGGTATATTTGTTCCTTGCCTGCGACTCCCCTGCAAATGCCGCCAGCAGGTTGGCTTCCGTTTTCGTTCCCTTTAAGTCTTTCATATTCTTATACTCCTTTCAAAAGCTCTGTGGTCTAAATATACCCGTATTCGCTCCGGCGCAACATATATCAAAAAATATTTTTGTAAAAATTTAGTCAATCGCAAAACAAAAGAGCCCTGCGGCTCCTTTGTATGATCGCCGAAAAAGCAGCCGTCGGCTGCCTTTTCGAAGCAATTATGCGTCGTCCTTGATGTCCCCTCTGGCCTTCAAGTCCGCCAGTATCTTTTCGTACATTTGCTTGTCGATCTTATACTTGGCGCGGTAGATGAAGAAGCCCACGGCAATGAATATCAAGGGCAGCACCAGCATGGCGATCTTTAATATCAAAAGCCCTTCGCTGGTTACATCCGCCGCGGATTCCGCTTGGGATATACCGGAAATGATGACCGTTGCGCCTACGATGCCGCTTGCCACAGCGCCGCCCATTTTATTGATGAAGGGCTGCAACGCCAACGATACGCTTTCGTTGCGCTTGCCAAGCTTCCACTGCCCGTACTCGATGCTGTCCGCCAAGAACATGAGCATCAAAAGCTGGATGAATGCCTGCCCCACAAAAATCATAACGCCCGCCACGCCGATAAACGCCATGTTCGCAGGCGAGAAGAAGAACAGGATGTAGCCTATCACCACCAGCACAGTGCCTGCGGCATACAGCTGCTTTCTGGTATAGCGCTTGGAGAACACCGGGAACACCGCCAGCGCCGCGATCTGGGATACGCCAAGGATCACCGCAAATACGGAGTACATGGCTTCGTTGTCGAACACGTATTTAAAGTAATACAGGCCAAAGCTTGTGGTGGTGTCGTAACCGATCATAAACAGCGCCATGGCGATTGCCGTATACAGAAGCTGATCGTTTTTGAAGATAGCCGTTACCATGCCCTTTAAGGTGGTATGCTCCTCCTGCTTGAACACGCCGCGCGGCTCCTTGGTGCCGATCAGCGTGACCGACTGGCCGATCCACAGTATCACCACAATGATGATGGAGAATATGGTGTAGGCAAGCTTCATGGAGCCTACTGCAGCGCCAATGGCCTCCGTGATGGGAACGATGCCCGCCACCACCGCAAACAAGCCCACGTTGGCGCAGATGCGGGCAAACGCGCCGATCTTTTCGCGATTGTGCTGGTCGGTGGAAAGCGCCGGCAGCATCGACCAATAAGCAATATCATTAGTAGTAAATGTCATGCCCCAGAACAGATAGATCACGGCAAACATGGCAACATACCCCGCGCCCGTCAGGCCGAAATCCGTAAAGAGCAGTATGGTGAACACGCCCGAGGTGAGCGCGCCAAACGCGATCCACGGCTTGAACTTGCCGAATTTCGTTTTGGTGTTGTCCACGATCACGCCCATGATGGGGTCGTTCAACGCGTCGAAAATACGCGCTGCCAGCATGATGCCCGTGATCCACCAAAGCGTGGAATCCGGCAGGCAGAGGATGTCCGTCAGGTAAAAGATCAGATACATGCTCACCAGAGAATACAGCATGTCTCTTCCAACGGTGCCAAGGCCGAAGGTGATGCGGTTGCGGGTGGTCATGTCCTTCATAGGTTAGCGTCCTCCTGCTTTGTAATGAGATATAGGTTGGAGCCGTTATCCGATAACAGCCGCGTCTGTTCGTTATAATTACTGCCCATGAACTGATTGTTGAGCTTTACTCCGGCAGTCAGCGCGTCCCCGTAACAGGTATAGTCCTCCACGCAGTCCGTCAACGAATAATACCTGTTGGCCGTTCTCAGCACCAAGCCATTTGGCTTGAGCTTCATGGGGACGATGTGCTTTACCAAGCCGCCAAAGCGCTTGATGAACAGCGGCTGCGGGCGCGTTTGGATGCGGTACTTCGCTTCCCGCTCCATGTCCACGGTTTTGAGCACGTCGCAGCCCTCGGCGGCGGTACACTGCGTTTGGAAAAAGCCCGTTACCGCCTCGTGCCCGTCCGCTGCTGTCACCTGCCACTGCACCTTGTTTTGCTTTACCTGCGGCATGCGGGTAAAGCGCCCGTATTGCAGAGTGCGCCTATGTGCCTTGTAAAAGGCGATCTGCGCCGCCACTTCTTTTTTCTCCACCGGGGAAAGCTCTCCCAGATCCAGCTCGTAACCCAAGCAGCCAAACGCCGATACATGGAAGCGAGTCGGTAACGGCGTATCCCGAAGGGTCTGCTGGTGCGGCGCTTGGGAAACATGCGCGCCCATGCAGCTGATGGGATACAGGTACGACAGGCCTTCCTGTATTTTTAAGCGCTCCATGGGGTCGGTATCGTCGGACGCCCACGCCTGCGGAGAATAACAAAGCATCCCCAGATCAAAGCGGTTGCCGCCGGAGGCACAGCTTTCCAGTAAAATATCCGGGCGCGGGCGGAATATCCGCTCCAACACCTCATACAGGCCCATGATGTAGCTGTGGCAGAACCGTCCCTGCTCGGTAAGCACAGGCGAATACGCGTCGCTGATATGCCGGTTCATGTCCCACTTCACATAGGAGATGGGGGCGCTGTCCAGCACCGCACCCACCTGCTCTACGATGTAATCCCTAACGGCAGGATTGCACAAGTCCAGCACCATTTGGTTGCGCCCAAGCGTGGGGGTTCTTCCGGGCGTGGCTACCGCCCAGTCCGGGTGGGCGCGGTACAGGTCGCTGTTTGGATTGACCATTTCCGGCTCCATCCAAAGGCCAAACTGCATGCCGAGCCTTTTGATCTGCGCACCCAAGCCCGAAAGGCCGCCCGGCAGCTTTTTGCGGTTAACGGTATAATCCCCCAAGCCCGCCGTATCGTCGTTTCGTGCGCCAAACCAGCCGTCGTCCAGCACAAACAGCTCCACGCCCAGCTTCTTGGCCTGCCGGGCAAGCTTTACGAGTTTGCGCTGGTTAAATTGAAAAAAACAGGCTTCCCAATCGTTTACAAGCACCGGGCGGCTTCTTTCCTGCCAATTGCCCCGAACGATCCTTCCGTTCACAAAATCGTGCATGTTGTGGGATAGGCCGTTGAATCCCCGGTTGGAGTAAGACAGCACCGCCTGCGGGCTTTCAAATGCTTCGTCCGTACCCAGCGTCCATAAAAAGCAATGCGGGTTGATGCCAACGCCGATGCGCAGCACATCCTGCGCGGTTTTTTCCGCAAAGCCCAGATGGTTGCCGCTGTACACCAAGTTGATGCCGATGCACGCGCCCTGCATTTCTCCGGCGGCATCCTCCGCGAGTATAAAGCCGGGATTGTGCCGGTTGGAGGAATTGCCCGTTTGCGAGGCGTTCACGTACATCCCGTACTCCACGGGGCGGCTGTGGCGATGCGCTTCGCGTATCCATCCGCCGTCGAAGGTATACAGCGTGTAGCCGATGTCCGGCACATCCACGCTCATGGACAAGAACCGCCGCAGCTGCAACGGCTTCTCGCTGCGGTTCACGATCACCGCGCGGCGGCCAATCACATTGGTACTATAAAACACGGCGTAGTACAGCCGCAGCTCTGTTTGGTTGTGCGCGTCAAGTAGGGTGACCTCCAGCGTTTCGTCCTCGCCGTAGGCTTGGGGCAGCGTTTCCATCTCTACCCCGCCCGGTATGATGCGGTGACTTTGATACACAAAATCACTGGTAAAGGTGCCGTCCGGCATCACCGCCTCGATGGGAGAATACCTGAAATCCCCGCAGCCGATGCCGCTCCACTCCAATGGCACGTTATCCAAGCAATACAGCTTATCCCCCTCGCGGTAGCAAACGTTGCTTCCCACCTCCGCCGTGCGCTTAAAGAGCAGCGCATCAGCGGGCTGTTCGGTCAGCCTGATACCGTAATGGATATGCTCCAAATGCCCGTAGGCTGAGATGCGGAACCAATAACTGGTATCCTGTGTATCCAGCCGGAAGAGCTTTTGGGCTTCGTCATACGCGATACAGTTGCTCACTTTACCTTCTCCTTCAGCTTTTTGCCCTTTACAATCACGCCCTCATACGGCCACAGGCAGCCGTCGTACTCCTTGCGCTGGGGGTAGGTGGAAAGGATGGTTGCGCCGCCGTAGCCCACAAAGCGCGTGTTGGGGGAGAAGTTCAACAGCACTAGGATACATTCGTCCTTCCATGTGCGGCAGTAAGCGCAGAAGGTACGCGTGGCCTCCATCAGCTTAAAATCTCCGTTTAAAAGCGTGCCGCTTTCGCTTCTGAGCTTGATGAGCTTTTTATAATACGAAAGCACGGAGTTAGGATCGTCCTTTTGTGCCTCGTAATTGATGGTTTGATAATTGCCGTTCACGGCAAGCCAAGGCGTGCCCGTGGAAAAGCCCGCATTCACGTCTGTATTCCACTGCATGGGGGTACGGGCATTGTCCCGGCTGACATGCCGCATGGCACGCCAGCGGTACCACTTGGGGAAGTGCATTTTCTTCATGAGCTTTTCTACGTTGTGAGACTCCACGTCGTTCAACTGCTCCATGGAGGTATAGTCAAAATTCGTCATGCCGATCTCCTGCCCCTGATAGAGGAAGGGTGTGCCTTTTAGGGTTAAGAGCAGCGTTGCCAGCATTTTTGCGGATTCATCGTGCCACTTACGATCGTCGCCGTAGCGGGACACGCTTCTTGGCTGGTCGTGGTTTTCCAAGTACAGCGCGTTCCAAGGGAATTCCTTTTGCCAGCGGGCAAAGCACTCCATAAACTTTTGCGGCTTGAAGCGGGTGTGCAGCCATTTGATCTTAAACTCGTCCGCCTCCAAGTGCTCAAACTCGAACAGCATGTTGAGTTCTTTTCGCTCGGGGTCGATAAAATCATGCGCTTCCTTTACGGAGACCATGGCGGTCTCCCCAACGGTAAAGCAATCGTAATGATCCAGCACGTCCTCGCGCAAACGCTTTAATATGTTGTGCGTGCCCTCGCGGGAGAGGTAATGCTCCACGCCGACAAGCGCCAGCTGCTTTTTGCCGTCCTCCAAAGAGTCTTTATACAGGCAGTTGATCACATCGCAGCGGAAGCCGGATACGCCTCTGTCCAACCAGAAGCGCAAAACATCCTCCACCTCCTCCAGCACCTTGGGGTTGCGCCAGTTTAGATCCGGCTGCTCGGTAGCAAACAGGTGCAGGTAATACTCCCCGCGCTCCTCGTCAAACGTCCAGCAGTCAGACGCGAAAAAACTCGTCCAGTTGTTGGGCGGGGCAATGCCGCGCGGGTTTTCTTTGGTTGCGCCCTTGCCGGGCCGCCAGATGTAATAATCCCGATAGGGGCTGTTGGGCTTTTTGCTTTCGATAAACCACCGGTGCTGATCGGAGGTGTGGTTTACCACCAAGTCCATCACGATCTTGATGTCTCTGGCGTTGGCCTCGGCAATCAGCCTGTCCATATCTTCAAGCGTGCCCAGCTTGGGGTGGATGTCCTTATAATTGCTGATATCGTATCCGTTATCCGCCCAAGGGGAGGGATACACGGGAGAAAGCCAGATGATCCCCGCGCCCAGCGCCTTGATATCGTCTAAATGGGCGATGATGCCGGGGATATCCCCGTAACCGTCCCCATTGGAATCACAAAAGCTCATGGGGTAAATTTGATATGCCACCCGTTCCTTCCACCACTCCATATGCAGTTCCTCCTTATTGCCAATGCGTATTTTCAGTGTGTTCTATTGATTCAACACTATGATTTGCCCAGATACTTCATTCTACCGCGAGAGGCTTTCTGCGTAAAGCACAACTTTCCCCTGCCGTTCCCGGTTTTTCCTGTTCTCATAATCATTTTCATGCCCGTTTTCAAAGGAGCAAGGGCGGCGTTTGTGTTACGTTCCCCTGTAAGGAGGTGGTGCAATGCAGAATGCAAAACGCTTGCAGGAGGCGGCGGACGCGTACTTTCAGGCCTGTGACGATACGCGGCAGGAAACGGTTTTAAAAAACGGAGAACTGCGTTACTATCAGGTGCCTTACACCATGGCGGGGCTGTGCGCGGCGCTTGGTATGAGCCGGGAGATGTTCTTAACAGAAAGCAAAAAGCAAACCGCCGCGGGTACGCTTTTACGGGGTTATGCCGCAAAGATCGAACAGCACACGGTGGAGCGGGCGTTGTTGGGAGAGCTGAACAACGCAGTTGCGGCGCTTCTTTTAAAAAGCTGGGGCTACGGAGAAGCCGCCGCCTCGGACGAGGACGTGCCCGCCGGCCTGACCGTGACCTTGGAGGACAAGGAGGATTGGAGCCAATGACAAACGCCTGCCGGCTTATGGGCTACCCCAACGCAAAGCAGCAGGCGTTCTTTTGCGCCACTGCCCGGCACATTGCTTACGGCGGCGCAAGGGGCGGCGGCAAAAGCTGGGCCATGCGAAGAAAGTTTGTGCTGTTGGCGCTTCGCTACCCCAATTTACAACTGCTGCTGTTACGCCGCACCCTACAGGAATTGCAGGAGAATCACGGCAGGCCCTTGCAGGCGGAGCTGGCGGGCATTGCCAAGTACACATCCGGCAACCGCAGCTTTACCTTTCCCAACCGCTCCCGCATCCGCTTGGGCTATTGCGACAATGAAAGTGACGTGTACCAGTATCAGGGGCAGGAATACGATGTGATAGGCTTAGAAGAGGCCACGCATTTTACCGAATTGCAGCAGCAGTTCTTGGCCACCTGCAACCGCACCACCCGTACGGACTTTACCCCGCGCATGTATTACACCTGCAACCCCGGCGGCGTAGGGCACGGCTGGGTAAAGCGGCTGTTTATCGATCGGGATTATCAAAACGGCGAGCGTGCGGAGGATTATGTGTTCATCCCCGCGCGGGTGCAGGATAACCCGGCGCTGTTGCGTGCCGACCCGGGGTACCTCAGGATGCTTGAAAACCTGCCGCCCGCCCTACGCCGTGCGCATTTGGAGGGGGATTGGGATGCGCTGATGGGGCAGTACTTTCCGGAATTCCGGCGGGAGCGGCATGTGATTTCCCCCTTCCCCATTCCGGATTGGTGGCGGCGCTTTCGCGCCATGGACTGGGGTTATAACGACCCCTGCGCCACCTTGTGGTTTGCCTGCGGGCCGGACGGGCGCGTGTATGTGTATCGGGAGGAGTACGAACGGCAGGTGCTTGCAAGCGGCATGGCACAACGCATCCGTGCGCTGTCCGCCGGGGAGCGCATTGCCTATACCGCCGCCTCCCCGGACGCGTGGCAGAGCCGGGGGATGTTTCATCGCGGCGAGGACGGCATTGCGGGGCACAGCATTGCTGAGGTGTTTGCAAACAACGGCGTGCCGCTTATCAGGGCGGATAACGCCCGTGTGCCCGGCTGGCAGCGGGTACGGGAATACCTAAAGGATGCGCCGGACGGCAAGCCGTATTTGCAGATATTTGCGTCCTGCCAAAACCTTATACGCACCCTTCCTCTGTTGTGCTACGACAAGCACAATTACGAGGACGCGGCAGACGGCGAGGATCACGCCCCGGAGGCGCTGCGCTACGGGCTGATGTCCCGCCCGCAGGTAAGCTGCCCGCCCCCAACAAAAAAAGCCCCCGTATACGACCCGCTGCAAAGCGAGCCGAAAACGGGTGGCGGATATTTTGGGTGCTAGGTAAAAGGAGAACCCCGCCAATTGTAGGGGACGTGCAGTTCGCGTCCCGCCAACTATAAAACACTCCATGAAGTTCTCATGGGGTGTTTTGTTTGTTTTACGGGCGGATGTGGTCATCCGCCCCTACGATTGTTGCGGGGTCTGGTTTTCTGCCGAATTGTATTTGTTAAAACGGGCCGCGCACTGCACGGCCCCTACGGTTTAATAGACTATATCTTTGCTAAGACACGAATTCGCCTTGGTGTGCTACCAGTGTCGCATCGTAAACACCGTCAATACGCAGGAACCTGTCCACAACAGCGGTCTCCTCGTCCCGGAGGCGCAGCTCCAGCGTTAATTCCACGCCCTCGCGCTGCACGGTCTTGCTCTTGACCCGGCAGCGGGGAATTTTAGACAGCAGGTTCTTCACCGCAGGGCCCGCCGCCTCGTGGTAGTGGAGAATCATGAGGTACGGCATGCTGCCGCGCCCGCGCACCAGCGAGAGAACGACCAGCACCACGCCGATTACAAGCGCGCCTATCAGCGCCACATCAAAATACTGCACACCAAGCGCAATGCCCTCGCCCATTGCCCAGAACATGAACACCGTATCCATAGGCTCCTTCACAGCGGTACGGAAGCGGATGATAGACAGCGCGCCCACCATGCCCAGAGATACCGTGAAGTTGTTGGAAATGATCATCAATACAAGCGTGGTCACCATGGTAAGCATGATGAGGCTCATGTTGAAGGAACGGGAGTACAGCACCCCCGCGAAGGTCTTTTTATAAATGAAGAAAATGAATACGCCAACAGCCAGCCCCGCCACCAGGGATATGATCACCTGTAATGGCGTAAGAGGGCTGTTGAACAGTTCCTTGATGTTGAACGCGGTTGCTACTGGGTCGGCCATGTTGTTGGTTCCTCCTTGCGGTTGGTATGCTATTAACGGTTTGCCGCCTTACGGTACGGCGGTTGATAACTTGCATGCGCCAAAGCGCGTTTTTCCTAAAACTCGAACTTGCGGCACAGGCAGTATTTAGAGATCGCGCTGCGCTCGGCCGCCGCCACCTGCACCAGCGACTGGATATAAGCCGGTAGGTACTTATTGAACTTGATCTCCAGCACCATGTCGAACCCCTCCACCACCGGGCAGGTGGGAAGGTGCGGGTTGAACAGATCGACTGCGCGAAATGCAGTTCTGATATCGCTGTCGAAGGTAACGCGCACCTGCTCCGTTGGGAACACATACGCCTCGCGGTAATAGTCCACGATCACCTTGGGCTTTAAGCCTTGGGTTCGAAACGCCACGTACAGCTGCTTTGCAAAGTCCTCCGGGCGGGAAAGCAGTACGCCGTAATTCCCGTGGATGATGTTATCACATTCCTCCCGGGAAAGCGAGAGGGAATGCTTTAATATGTACTGCCCCTCTTTATGCTTGCGCTCCAGCTTGATGGTGCTGTCCGCCAGATTATAAATGCGGATGCGGTACTTGTCGCGCCCGCCAACGCCGTCCAGCTTTTCGCGAAGGGCGCTGTCGTCAAAATCGTCGAAATAGAGGCTGCGTATCATGTAACGCCCAGTCTTTTGGGCGAATTTGTCTCTATCCATGGTGAGGGAGAGCTTTTTAGAGAGTATTTGATACTCCCCGTTGGAGATGTAATACTTCAGCTCATGCCGGAAGGACGGGGCTTTTTTTACAGCCATTTACCGAACACCTCCTGCATGTACGAGTCGGACAAGCCCAGCTCGGCTTTCAAATCCGCCAATATGCCCTTGGGACGTTCCTTGGCATAGGTTTTTGTGTTTTCAATATGCTTTTGGAAGCTGGCGTAAGAGCCGCGCACCTCGGCAAACTGGGTTTTGCCCATAAAGGTTTCTCCGTTGAATTTTTCGCGCTCCCGCTCGATCTCCGGCTCCACGATGGCATACAGCTCGTCGATCTTGGCAAGCACTTTGTCGGGGGCGTACACCTCGTCCATCAGCTCCGCAAAGCGGCGGCAGAATTCGTCCTTGAATTCGCTGTTTGCTAAAAGCTTATTGAACAGGTCGGATAAGGGCTTATCGCTCCTGCGGCGGTAGCCCACGGTGGCGTGCGTGGGCGATTGGTGCCAGCCCCAGCAAAAGTCGTAATACACGAATTTCCACTTATCGCCGTCCAGCTTATAAAACTGCACGTTCCACGTGTCCGTGTTGGAAACGTATATCTCCGCAATCATGTAGTCGATAAAGGAGCCGATATCCATTTGCTCCTTTACATACTGGTAGTTGGAGGCGTTTGTAAGGTCGTTCCCGCGGATATACGACATGAACGCCTTCCATTCGTCCACGGTGCCGTAGCTTACGCGCGTTTCGGACTTCACCAAGTCCATATTGTCCGCCGATACCAGCCCTTCATGCTGGGCAACGAAAAAGCGGTTGCGCTTTTCCTTCAGGAAATACACGCCCCAGTACTCGCCGTTCAAGTACAGCACATAGGGCTTGTACGCCTGATACAGGAAGCGAACGGACGTGCCCTCCAAAAGTCCTGTGGAAAGCTCGTCTCTTATTTTGGAGTAGTTTTGATCCTGCGCGCCGGAGCGAAGCACAAGCGCCTTATACTCCGTATACGGACGGTTATCGAAGAACGCATACTGCATCCTGTCCGGCCCAACGTTATCCCGGGCAATGATATTAAAGCCCTTTTGCGCACGACCTCTGCCGTAGGAGCCCGCAATGCGGATCACCACGTTTTGCGAGAAGGCGAGTTGGTTCGTATCGTCCCCGTACACGGCAAAGTTGGCGTTACGCTCCCACTTGGCCTGCTCTTCCTCGCTGGCCTTGCCCTGATAGTAATTCGCCGTTTCCAAGGCTTCGCCATAGGTGCCGGAATCGTCGTACTGGTCGCCATAGGCATAGATGCCGGTTTTCCCGTCCCAGAGATTATCCGGGTCGGTCACGATGGTGGCGATGGGCAGCGCGTGATTCACGCCGTCCGTGGTAAACAGATATGTGCCCGTGGCGGAATAGCCTGTTAAATACCCGCTCCGCACGGAAACCGCGCGCACCACCGTGTTTTCAGCCACCGTAAACGCGCCGTTGTATACGGGGGACGCCTCCGTTGGCGTGGTGCAGTCCGTGGTGTAGTGGATGGTTTCTCCCTCGGGAACGGAAAGCTCCACCGTGACCGGTTCGCTGTACACGCCGGGCGCCGTTACAAACTGCGGGGTTTGCGTGCGCCCCGATGCACCCGTGCCGTTTTGCGCGCCGGGCGTGGGGCTTTCGTAATAATACAGCGTTTCGCCGGTGCGTCCGTAGGATATATCGCCGGTGAGTACCCCCGCCTGTAATTTATCGATGGGCTTGCCCTCGGGGGAAAATAAAACGATCACCTCGCCAGTGGCGCTGATGACGAAATTTGTTTCAGGATTTTTTTTTTGCTCGCCCCGGCTTATACCGTTGCCCGTTGCCAGCACTGTGAGGTATTCTCCAGGCTGTATCGTTGTACCGTCCGGAAATACCCATTTTGCCGGGTTCTTGGGGTTGTTGGAAAGCGCGTAGCCCGTAAGGTCAAGCGCTTGCCCTCCGCCGTTATACAGCTCGATCCAGTCTGGAAAGCTCCCGTCTGCCTGCTGCATAAGCGTGCCGTTGCTGCTCATTAGTTCAGATATCACCAATTCTCCGCTGGGAAATATTCCCGTTTGCGCAAACGCCGCCGCACCCGCATCCGTATTGGGGTAGCCGGGGGTCGGCGTGGCGCACATCACGAATTCGCCCGTGCCGTCCGGCTGACGCGCCATGGATTGATCCGCTTCCTGCGCGGTATAGGCGTAGCTATCCAGCACCTGCCCTTTTCCGTTAGCCAGCACCACCGATTCCGCATAGCTGCGAAGCCCGAACGGCGCGTGCAGCTCGCCTTCTATCAAGCCGTCCTTGCCGGAGCAGTATACCAACAAGTATCCGTTTGCCTCAATGCTCGTCCCCTCCGGAAATTGCCATTTTACCGGCTGGTTCTCGTCGTCCGACAGGCCAAAGCCGGAAAGGTCTACGGCGCTTGCCGTGGTGTTGTACAGCTCTATCCAGTCCGGATAGGAGCCGTCCGCACCGGGGAGTGTTGTAGCGTTGCTTGCCATGAATTCGTTGATATATACGCCCGCATCCGCCGTTTCTTGCTTGCGGCTGTCCCGATAGGCTTGCGCGCCCTCGGGGGTGTTTTCGTAACCGGGGCTGGGCTCGGTAAGCGTTTCCCACGCACCGTTATCCCCGCGGCCTAATGACGCGCCGGTGGGTACGGAAGCAAGCGACATGCTGTCTATCACCTTGCCGCTGGCGGTGGAAAGCAGCAGATCGTCCGTTGCGGAAAGCTTGAACCCCGTGTGATACGAACCGTCCTCTGCATTGCCGGAGCAGAACACCACCAGATATCCCTTCGCGTCTATCACCGTGCCGTTGGGGAACGCCCACTTGGCAGCGGTCAGTTTATCGTCGGACAAGCCATAGCCGGAAATGTCCATGGGGGCGTCCGTGCTGTTATGAATTTCGATCCAGTCCGGATAGTTGCCGTTTTCGTCTGCCACAACGCCCTTGTTGGAGGTCATCACTTCACTGATGTACACGCCCTCGGACACCACGGCGGCGCCTGTGCCGTCATTCATTTGGAATACGAAAAACAACCCTGCGGCGCAGAGGATCAATACCAATATCAATACTATGATGCGGCTTGCTCGCAAAATGAAACTCCCTTCGGCTAAAAAGCTTAACGTTGGGGCTCCGCCCCAAACCCCGTTTAAGGGATATTATCCCTTAAAAATCCCATTTTCCGCCCATATTATGGGCGGATGGAAGGGTTCCAAGGGGCAATGCCCCTTGGTAGGGGCATGGGGACAATGTCCCCATAGTCGTTTGAGGCAGAGCCCCAAGTAAATTCGTAAATTGCAACGTTTAGTGTAACATAAAGCGCAGGCCGAAGAAAGGCGCTGCGCTAAAATTCATACAAAATTCACCGGAGAAGCAAATTATCTGCGACGGGAGCGTCCGGCGATGGAGAGCAGCCGAAGCAGGCTGATAAAGCTTGCCAGCGCCGCCACCACATAGGTATTACCGGCAGCGCGAAGCACCTTTTTTGCCATGGGCGCTTCTTCCCGGCTGATATACCCGCCCTCCTCCAGCATCACAAGCGCACGGTTGGAGGCGTTATACTCCACGGGCAGCGTTACCACCTGAAACAGCAGCATAGCGCCAAACAGCAGGCAGCCCGCGTAGGCCAAGTTGGGAAAGGAAAACAGCACGCCAGCCAATACGATGTACGGTGCGGCGATAGAGCCAACGTTAGCCACCGGTAGGATGGTGTTCCTGATTTTGATAGGCAGATACCCGCTTTCGTACTGCATTACGTGGCCTATCTCATGCGCGGCCACCGCAAGCGCGGCAATGGAACGCTCCGAATACACGGCGTTGCTTAGGCCAACGGTGTTGTTCCGTGGGTCGTAATGATCGGTGAGCCTGCCGGAAACCTCCGTCAACGCCGCCGCACTGCCGCCGTTACGAAGCAGCTGCTCGGCTACCTCGGCGGCAGTCATGCCGGACTGCGCGGGCATCTGCGAGTATTTCTGGAATGTTTTGTTCACCCGCGCCTGTGCCACGAATGAGAGTATCAATACGCCGATAAGCGCAATGAACAGCAGCGACGAACCGCCATAATAACCGTAATAAGGCATGGTAAATCCTTCCTTCCTGTGTTTTGCCTCCGGCAGGTCAAACCTTTTTATAAAAAGGTTTGACAATCCAAAAACTTTAGAATGTCATATAGACCATCGGGTATTCATACAATCCGGCTCCGGCGACATGCGCGCCGGAATGGATGTAAACCAACGGTTTTCTTTCTCTGCGATTTACAACGACCGTGAGCGAAGCGAACAGTTGCAAATTGAAAAACCCGCCGCAGCGCTTTCGCAAAAATAGCTATGCTATTTTTGCGATGGTTATAATCCGAATGCCGAGAATTTGATAGTTGTCGCGTTTTCTGCCAAGTCCGGGATGGGCAGCGCGCGCAAATGGGAAACGAAGGCCTTGCTGTCCCCCGCCTTTAGGGTAACCGCGCGGGTAAAATGCCATGCGCCCAAAAAGGTGCCGTTGGCATCATAAAACCCGGCATAGATCACGTTTAGCTCGCATAAATCGCTGCCGCCGTTTTTCAGCTTGCCGGAAAGAGTGGCAAACCCGGGGTAATTCTGAATGAGCCGCGCCTCCGCCACGTACAGCGGCACACGGTCTACGCTTGCGGGCACAGCGGTAAGGGTAGCCTCGGCGGTAACAGCCGTCCCTGCGGTTATGCCGTCTGCGGGCAGCCATAAGGTGCAGTAGCCCACGTCTCCGGGAGCGATCACGTCATTTTCGGCAGCGATGGGTGTAAACCCCTCGCTCACGGTATTGCCGCCGCAGGTAACGCTAAATGCCGCCTCGGAAAGCACCAGAGGCGTATCCCCGATGTTTTGATACTCGCAGGCGGCGTACAGGGTACCGTCAAACGCATAGGTGGCAACAGCCGTGACCTCCGCCACCGCACCGGACTGCCGCACGGGCTGCAACGCCCCCGGTTCTTCGGCTTGGGGCGCTTCGCTCACGGCAGGCTCAACGGAGGCCGCAGGCGTGCCTTCCGCGGCGGGCTCGGCAGCGTCGCCTGTCATGTCCATAGCGCCCAAGTCCATTTGGTTGGCGGGCGTTTCTTTGCCGCATGCGCAACAAACCGCCATCAGCAGTACCAACATCCATATGCATAGGATGGTGCGTTTACACCTTCTCATCGTTTTTCTCCCACGGCGCAGGGCTTCTCGCGCCTTTCTTGCTGTTATTGCAGTATGCCCGCCGGGCACGCCCGCTAACACTTTAGCGTTTTGACAGGTGCGGGCAGGCATGGTATATTCGGGGTGGAACGGCGGCGTACTGTTTGCTACGCGCTCCCCGCGCCCGTTCCGGTTACCGTTATAGTAGCAAAATCGGGGGGCGCTGTAAAGGAGTACAGCCTGATGCGCGTGCTGATCAAGGGTGCGGGAGATATTGCCAGCGGCGTTGCCCTGCGCCTGTTCCACTGCGGATTTTCCGTATTGATGACCGACCTTGTACACCCTACCGCCATCCGCAGAAGCGTAGCCTTTTGCAACGCGGCACTGCCGGACGCCAATGGAATCATGACGGTGGAGGACGTAACGGCGCAGGTGGCACACACCCCGGCGGAGGGGGAATCGATTTTAGCGGCGGGCCGTATCCCGTTGTTTTTGTCCGAAGCCGGCAGTACGCCCGAAATCCCGCGCGACATTCTTGTTGACGGCATATTGGCAAAGCGCAACACCGGCACCGCCATCACCGACGCAGCTATCGTGATCGCCTTAGGCCCGGGCTTTACGGCGGGCGTGGATTGCCACGCAGTGATCGAAACGCTTCGGGGTCACACGCTGGGGCGAGTGATTTTAAACGGCTCCACGCTTCCCAACACGGGCGTACCGGGAGAGATCGGCGGAGAGACCGCCCGCCGTGTGCTTCGCGCACCGGCTGACGGCGTGTTTTACGGCGTGCGGCACATCGGCGAACAGGTGAATGCCGCAGATGTGATCGGCACGGTAGGTTCGGTTCCCATGCGCACGGTGTTAACTGGCGTGCTACGGGGGATATTGCCGGACGGCACGCCCGTATTGCAGGGCATGAAATCCGGCGACGTTGACCCGCGCTGCACCGTGGAGCACTGCTACACGGTATCGGACAAGGCGCTTTCCGTAGCAGGCGGCGTGCTGGAGGCCATATTGCGCCTAAGCCGCCGGTAGATCGGTACACGGTATATCGCCCGCACTTTTACATGTATTTGCTTTGGTAATCCCGGCAGCAGCGCCCGTTTATTGCGGGCGTTTTGTTTGCGCTATCTCTTTTGCGGTGATATGATATACAAACGATATGCATTTCGCGTTTTTCGCAATACAGGAGGTCTAGCATGCAACACCGTATTTCCCGTTTTGTTCTTGCTCTGTTAATCATTTCTCTTTGTCTGCTTTTTGCACTGCCCGCCTTGGCGCAGGCAGAGCCGCCCGCAGCCGAGGCTGTGCCCGCACCGGGTTACACCATAGCGCTGGAAGCGGAAAAGCTGACCCTGTACACGGGGGATACGCATGCGTTAACGCCGCCTGTTATCACATTTCTGCCAGACGCACCTCAAACCAGCCCTGCCGTTACCTACGCCTCCTCCAACCCGGCGGTAGCCGACGTGGACGCTTCGGGCATGATCACCGCGCTTACAAAGGGCAGCGCAACGATCACCGCACAAACGCCGGACGGCGTGCAGGACACGCTGAAGCTTACCGTAAAGAAAAGCACCAAGCTTACCTCCATCACCGCAAAAACAACGGCATACTATGCCGTATTTAACAGCGCCACCAGCGAGGTCATGTACTGGAACGGCAAAAAATACGTGTCCGGCGCACCGGCTTTAAAGCCCGTTCTCGCACCTAAGAAAACCACGCAGAAGGCACTTGTTTACGCTTCCTCCGACCCGTCTCTTGTTGCCGTTGACGAAAAAGGCACGCTCACCATCCTCGGCGCGCCGGCAGACGGCAGCCCCAAAAAGGTGGATGTGACCGTTACCTCCGCCAATAACCCGGAAATCTCCCTAACAGTAACCATCACCGTAACGCAGGCCTCCGCCGCATACAAAACACCCTACTGCATAGAGGGCGTATGGTACGAAAAGGCGCAAGCGCCCAAGCAGTTCCGCGTGGGCGAAAAGACCGTAACGGTAACCTATCACACCACCGTGCAGGGGCATAACATCTATTTAGACGGCGAACCCAGCCGGCATACCGTTCAGCTTTATACACAGGAGCTGCAAGCCGCCAATGCCAAGCTGCTGAACAACAAGTATATTGATTACATCATCATCACGGATCAGAAGATCACTTCCTTCTTCCCGGAGTTTCAGGACGGAGAAGACAGCATCGTGATAGGCGTTGCCAGCAACAGCAATGACAGCAGCGGTATCATATTAGACGGCGCACATTACGATATGGGTACCATGATTCATGAGCTGGCGCATATGTGGGACTTCCGCGTAGCCGGAACCATATCCGACAGCCGGGAGATGGCCACGTTATACTACGAGGAAAGGATGAAGCTTAGCGTGCCCTTGAGCTGGCTGACCGATCCCGCCGAGTTTTTAGCCTACTCCATGGAGGATTACTTTTTAAGAAGCGATTACTTCCGCGCCGCCGCGCCAAAGACCACCGCCTATTATGACCGGCTGTTCGGCGTGACAACCGCAGAAAACGAAGCTGCCGAGGAGATGGCGGCGTAAGTATAGGAGGGTTTAATGGGCTCTTTACACATCAAAATGCAGAAAAGCTGCATTTCGGATCTGTCCGAAACGCTGGAGGTCTTACAAGATAAGCTTTGCAACATGGGAAATTCTGCGGAATTCACCGCCGAGGCCCATCGCGACAGCAAAGACACGCAAATTGCCATGCTCACCTTTGAAAAATACTACATGAGAAACGGCAGCTATGCCGCACTGACCGTGCTGCTTACGCAATCCGGCAGCGTGCAAACCGCGGATATCATTGGGTTTGGAGGAGGAGGCGGGATGTTGAATCTCAGCTTTGGCGCAAACAAGGCCTTTGCAAACGAAGCAAAGGAAATCCTGCTGGACAACGGTTTTTCCGTGGAAGAAGCATAACCGTTCATACGCGAAAGCCTGCGGCTGCCAAAAGCAACCGCAGGCTTTTTATTACATCACGCTTGTTACCGCCACCGCAAAGGGCAGGTCACGCAGGCGGGCTTCTGCCGCAAGCGCCGCCGCACGGTTAGGAAACAGCCCAAACGCGGCAGAGCCGGAGCCCGTCATCACGGTGCCCAACGCCCCCGCCTGCAAGAGGCGTTGCTTTACCCCGGCAATTTCCGGGCACAGCGCCGTTGCCGCAGGCTCCAAGGCGTTTTGCAGCAAACCCGCAAGCTCCGCAATATCTCCCGTTTGTAACGCCGCGATAGCCGCGTCTGTATCGGGGTGAAGCACCGGCAGTCGCAAGGACTGAAACAGCGCCTTGGTGGAGACCCCGCCCTCCGGCTTTGCAATAACGATATGCAGCGGCTCTTTTATTATAAGAGGCGTTAACCGTTCTCCTACGCCCTGCGCTTCGCACGCGCCACCCTGTAAGCAGAAGGGCACGTCCGCACCGACCTTGAGCGCCGCACAAAACAGTTGTTCGTTTGTAAGCCGCCCGTACATGCGTTGCATTGCCGTAAGCGCCGCTGCCGCATCCGCGCTGCCGCCGCCCAAGCCCGCCTGCGCGGGGATGCGCTTGATGACCTGCATTTTTGCCGTAAGCGGCTCTCCCGCCAACTGCGAGTAGGCGGCGATCGCCCGGTCAACGGTGGTGTCCCCCGCCGCAAGCGCCGGTACGGCAATGCCGGAAAAGGAAACCGCAGTACGCGTTGCAGGCTCTGCGATCAGCGTATCGCAAAGATCCACCGCCAGCATAACAGAGCGCAGCGCATGGTAGCCATCCGCCCGCTTGCCTACAACGTCCAGCGTGATATTCAGCTTTGCATACGCCTGCAGCTCCATATCCGTTATCGCAGCCTAAGGTTGCTGCCCGTTATTTGCAGCACGGTGCAGTCCTGTGTGCTGATAAGCCGGGAAAACAGCCGCTCGCCGTACCGGGCTTGCAGCTGCCCCAGCGTGAGGTTTGTCACGATCATCACCGGAAGTCTAGCGTTCGTGCGCTCGTTGAGGATGGTAAACAAGCTTTCCACGGTGATGTTTTTCATCATGGGCTCGGTACCAAGGTCGTCGATCAACAGCAGTTGTGCCTGTAAGTATCTATTTATCCGGCTTTCCCCGTTTTTGATGCCGGTAAGGATATCCTGTATCAGGTTATACGCCGTGGCTTTTTCTACCGTTAGCCCCATGGAAAAGGCCTCATACGCAACGGCGTTGATCAAAAACGATTTCCCCAAGCCCGCATCTCCCAATAGCAGCAGGTTGGGCTTTTCCGGCGTATCGGCAAGCGATTTTGCGTACCGCAGGCAAACATCCCGGGTAAATACCGCTTCCTCCCGCTGTTCCTGCGTGGGGTACACCTGTTCGTTAAACCGGTCAAAGGTTTCTCTTTCGTTGATAGCCGAGGTGGCGGAGCGCTCCGCCTGCAACCGTTTTGTAAGGCAGGCACAGGGTTTTTTGATCGCATCGCCTACATACCCGGTATCCCTGCACAGCGTACAGCGATAGCGCGGCTCTAAATAATCCTTTGAAAACCCCGCCTGAGATAACAACTTTATCGTGCTTTCCCGCGCCTGATCCAAACTGCGCTGCAAGCGTGCCTTGGCCTGAACCTGCGGCATACCGCCCTGCACATCCGCCGCCATCTGCCGCACGGCGGCGCGACGGGCTTCTTCTACGCCCTTTAGCGCCGGAATAGCGGCAAGGGCTTCCTCCGCCCGCGCGTCCAGCCGGCGTTTTTCTTCGTTTCTGTAAGCGGCATATTCCGCCAAAATGCTTTGGATGGGCATGGTCTACTCCTTTACGGGGCGTAGGATGATGTGCTGCAGCTCTTCCTCCGAATACTGCTTTTGGCTGTATTCCAGCGCGGGGTTTTGCTTGCCCGCCGTTTTATCGTAAGACTGCTGATATTGCTCCGCATGCTCCTTGAGGTGCTTTTTTGCCGCCCGCACGGTGCGGATGCTTTCCCTGTCCCAATCGGCGATCACGCGCCGGAAGTAACCGTAGGGCTCTTTTTTATCACGCGCCTGCTCCGCCGCCAGCAGCAGCATTTCCAGCGAAAAGCCCGTATCCTTATGGAAGCCCAGTATTTGCAGGCGTTCCGAGAGCTTTGCGCCGCGATTCACGCCCATGCGCTCAAACACCAGCCGCGACAGCTGTGCGCCCTCGTCCTCCTCCTCCAAGCGCTTTTTGATCTCCTCCTCGGCAATGCAGTTGGCGTTTCTGAGCCTGTCCAGCACACCGTCTAAATACTTGAAGGTTGGCCTGTCCGCCTGCGGCAAAACAGCGCAGGCCGCCTGCACAGCGCCCGCCGTAAAGCCCCAGCCGGTCGTCCATTTTTCATATAGCTCCAGCTCGTCCTCCGTGGCATTGCGGCGCATGCGCCAGCGCTTTAACACCGCCTGCGCGCCGCCGGTCTTTTCCTTCCACGCAGCCACCCGCGCCTTTGCCGCCTCCACGGTAAGCACGCCTGCGTCCGCCCAGTCCCGCGCCACGGTATCCATATATTTCATGCTGACACGGCGGTTTTGCCGTTCGCCGTCCTGCCCGATGCAATGCGCGCAAAGCTCCAGCACCGTGCCTTCGGACATGCCGAATATCTCGATCCAGTCGTACAGCTTGCGCAATTCCGACGCGGTTAATGTGCGGGGCGCAAACAAAGCCTGCACCGCCTGCACCAGTTCGTGATACTTGCCGGGCGTTAAGGCCGGTTCTCCCGCCCGCACCCTTAGGCTTAAATAATCCACCTCGAACGGATCGGTGGAAAGCACCCGTAGAAGTCCTTCGTTTTGCCAATAGAGAAATGCCGCCTCCACCGCCTCCGGCTCCATGCCAAGGGCGGCTGCGATCTCGTTTTTGCCCGCGTCCGAACCGCCAAGCCCGTCCATCAACGCCGGATAACGGCAAAGCAGCAGCCCATACAGGTATACACGCACCTGGTCTCCCGTAGCGCGGGGCATATACTCCGTGATAAACAGATTGTCCACCGGGGTGGTTTCAAAGGGCAGCGCCCCCAATGCAAAATGAAACGACATAAAATACTCCTCTATGCTGTTCGTATTACAAATTATATCACATGAAACGACTTGCGGCACAAAATTTGACCCTGCCGCATAAGGATGCAGTAAGAATTTTTGGAGGTGCCTCCTATGACTTCCAACAACCGACCCAATGACCCGTCAGACCGCGGCGGCGCATCCTTGCGCCTTCCGCCGCTGAAATTACAGGCCTCCCCCCGGCAGCAGCCGACGCCACAAGTACCCGCCGCGAAAAAACGGGAGCAAGCCCCCGCCATGCAATCGCGGCAGGAGAATATGCCGCATGCAAAGGAGAAGCGGCAACCCGTTTCTGCCCCGCAGGAACAGCGCAATGCACCTCCGGTAAGCCAACAGCAAACCCGCATGCAGCCTGCAAGGGAACAGCGGCAGCCCGTTCCCGCCCCGCAGGAACAGCGCAATGCACCTCCGGTAAATCAACAGCAAGCCCGCATGCAGCCTGCAAGGGAGCAACGGCAGGATGCCCCGCAGGAGCCGCAAAAAAAGCCGTCCCGTCCTTGCGGCGCAAATTGCCCCACGCTCCGATCCGCACAGGCAAACCAAAGCTGCAATCCTTCGGAGCAAGGCGGCATCGTGCAGCCGCCGGTAGTATCCGGACAAGAACCGCCCTGCAAATCTCCGGTATCAGCAGAGATATTGCAGCGTGCCAAATCATTGTTCCCGGCAGACGCACACGCCGCAATCCCCGTAAACGCCCAAGCCCAAAGATTTATACAGCAAGGGCCGGGGCCTGTTATGCCGCAGCAGCGGTATCCGTTGCAGCAGGGGCCGGGGCCGGTCATGCCGCAAGCACGCCGACCCATGCAGCAAGGCCCGGGGCCTGTTATGCCACAGCAGCGGTATCCGTTGCAGCAGGGGCCGGGGCCGGTCATGCCGCAAGCACGCCGACCCATGCAGCAAGGCCCGGGGCCTGTTATGCCACAGCAGCGGTATCCGTTGCCGCAGGAACCGGGGCCTGCCATGCCGCAAGGCTTTAATCCCTTTCCCCGCATATTCCCCGGCGCGCGTTTTCGACGCATGCGCGCGGCAAACGGCATGACCGTGCTGGAGGGCAGCTCTCAAAATAACGGCGCGCCTATCCGCATCCTCGCCGTGCCCGGTGAATGGGCAGAGCTGCCGCCCTCATATCTGCCCGGCTTTGACCGCTATGTGCGCACCCCCGACGGCGGGTACTGGGTAATGATACAGGGGCTGTAGTAATCAAAGAGGGCAAGGCTAACGCCTTGCCCTCTTTGATTACCGTATACGAATACATTTCGTTAGCTTTTCGCAACAGGCGCGGCCTGTGCGATATTTAATGCATGATCTGCCACACGCTCCAAGTCCGTTAATACCTCCACGTAGATCATGCCCAAGTCCGGCGTGCAGCGATGCTCGTTTAAGCGTTCGATGTGATGCGCGTTCAATGCATCCACGGTTTCGTCGATATGCTCCTCAAGATCGTAAATTTCCTCCAGCTTGCCGTCCCACGGCTCGATAAAATGCTTGTAGGACTGATCCATCATGTCGTACACCATATCCCCCAAGCCTTGCATCTCCTCAATGGCATGGGACGAAAAGCGCTGCTGCTTTTCCCGGCACATGGCGGCATAGCCCGCAATATTCTCCGCATGATCCCCTATGCGCTCGATATCGGAAAGCACATGATACATGCCGCTCATGCGTTGTGCATCCGCATGCGTCAGCTCCATCGCATTGATGCGCACCAGCACGCGCGTGATCTCCTTATTCAAAAAGTCGATGATCTCCTCGTTGTTATGAATGGTTTCCAGCGACTCGCTGGCACGCCCGGTCAGCGTATCCAGCGCGGCGTGCAGGTTTTTCCTAGCCAGCGCCTGCATACGCCCCACCTCCGCGTCCACCTGCCCAATGGCGATAGACGCCGCCGCAAAGCATCGGTCGTTGATGTGCATGAGCTGTGGCCCGGTTTCCTCGTCCGTACCGGGAATGAGCTTGTTGGCAATGCGGATGAGTATTCCTGCGCAGGGCAAGAGAACCATGGTGGTCACCACGTTGAATATGGTGTTTGCGTTGGCGATCTGCGCCACGGGGTTGCCGGGGGTCAGCGCCTCCACCCACTCCACAAAGGGCAGGAATTTGCAAACGATCATAAACAGGATCGTACCCGTCATATTAAACAGAAAATGCACCAGCACCGTACGTTTTGCATCCTTATTGCAGCCGATAGCCGCCATCAGCGCGGAGGCGATCGTGCCGATGTTCAGCCCAAACAGCACATAAATAGAGCCGCCCAGCGTTACCAAGCCCTGCATAGCCATGGCCTGCAGCACACCCACGGAGGCGGAGCAGCTTTGCACCAGCATGGTAAACAGGGTGCCTACCAGCACGCCCACCACGGGGTTTTTGATGCTGGTGACCGCCGTTTGGAACCACACCGCGTCCTTTAAGGGCGCCATCGCGGCGCTCATGGTGTTCAAGCCCATGAACAGAATGCCTAGGCCTGCCAGCACCTGCCCCAGATAATGCAGTTTTTTGTTTTTGATAAATAGGAAAAGTATGATGCCCCCAAAGGCAAATACGGGAGCAATATCCGTTACGTTTAACGCGATCAGCTGGCCGGTGACGGTGGTGCCGATACGCGCCCCCATGATGACGCCAACCGCTTGGGAGAAATCCATCAGCCGGGCATTCACAAAGCCGATGACCATGGCCGTCATGGCATTGGAGCTTTGGATGAGCGCCGTTAAGCCCACGCCAACCAGCATGCCGAGGTAGCGGTTGCGGGTGAGGCGCTCCAGTATGCTTTTCAGCTTTGAGCCTGCCAAGAGCGCCAAGCCGTCTCCCATCATATGCATGCCGTACAGGAACAGCCCAAGGCCGCCCAACAGCGACAAAATGTTTGCTATTTCCATGCTTTCTCTCCCGGTTTGCCTTTGTGATTTGCTCTTGTTACTAGCATAACACAAATCACGGCAAATCAAAGAATATATAGTACCAACTGCGCGATTTCCTCGTCCCAAAGAAAAGCCGTTGCTACATAAAAGAGCAGAACGAAACCGTTCTGCTCTTTCTTTCATGGATACCTTATGCCTTGTATTTTGCCGCCTGCGCAATGTTCAGCGCGTGATCGGCTACACGCTCCAAGTCCGTTAATACCTCCACATAGATCATGCCGATGTCCGGCGTGCAGCGGTTTTCCTTCAGGCGATGGATATGATTGAGGTTCAGCTGATCCACGATATCGTCGATATGCTCCTCCAGCTCCTCGATCTCGTCCATATTGCCTTCCACCGGCTGTAAAAAGTGTTTATACGCTTCGTCGATGATTTGATACACCTTTTCGCCAAGGTCGCGAACCTCTTCCATCGCGTCCTCGGAAAAGCGGTGCTGGCGTTCCTGGCAGAACTCTGCATAGCCGGCGATATTCTCCGCATGGTCGCCAATGCGCTCGATGTCTGACAGCACATGGTACAGGGAGCTCAGCCTTCGGGCGGTGTCCTGCGTCAGCTCCATGGCGTTCATGCGTATCAGCGCCCGGGTGATCTCTTTATTTAAAAAGTCGATGGTCTCCTCGTTTTCGTGGATGGTTTCCATAGGCAGGCTATCTCGCCCCAACAGCTTATCCAGCGCGGCGTGGATGTTGGTTCTTGCCAGCAGCTCCATCCTGTCTACTTCTTTATCCACCTGCGCTCCCGCAATGGATACCGCAGCAAAAGCATTTTCGTTGATGTAGAACAGCTGCGGCCCGCCCGCGATATCCTCGCCCGGGATTATCCGCGTTGCAAGCTTCGCCAGCTGATTGGCAAAGGGCAAGAGGATGGCGGTGGTTGCCACGTTGAATATGGTATGCGCGTTTGCGATCTGCGCCACGCCGTTTCCGGGGGTGATGCTTTCCACCCACGGCACGAAGGGCAGCGTTTGCGCCGCCACCACGAAGATGATCGTACCCGCAACGTTGAACATCAAATGCACCAGCGCCGTGCGCTTGGCGTTTTTATTGCCGCCCACCGCCGCCATGAAGGCTGCAATGGTGCAGCCGATGTTCTGACCGCACAGCACATAGATGGCGCTGTCCAGCCCGATCAGCCCCTGCAGCGCCATGGCCTGCATCACACCGATAGAGGCAGAGCTGCTTTGTACCAACAGCGTGAACAGTGCGCCTACCGCAATACCGATCAGCGGGTTTTTGAAGCTGGTCATGGCGTTCTGGAACCAGACAACGTCTTTTAAAGGAGCCATGGAGGAAGACATGATGTTCATGCCCATGAACAGAACGCCCAAGCCCGCCAGTACCTGCCCCAGATAGTGCAACTTTTTGTTTTTACCGAACAGGAACAGAATCACCCCAACGAACGCAAAAACCGGCGCAACGTCCGTTATCTTCAATGCGATCAACTGGCCCGTCATGGTGGTACCGATGTTGGCACCCATGATCACGCCGATCGCCTGCGATAAGTCCATCAAGCCGGCATTTACAAAGCCAACCGTCATAGCGGTCATGGCGTTGGAGCTTTGGATGAGCGCCGTTAATCCCGCGCCCACCAGCATGCCTAAAAATCTGTTTCGGGTCAGCTTTTCCAATATGTTTTTCAGCTTTGACCCTGCCAACAGCGACAGCCCGTCGCCCATCATGTTCATGCCATACAGGAACAGCGCCAAGCCGCCCAGCATGCCAATCACGTCCCAAATGTCCATGCAGTTCCTCCTTATAACCTCTTGCCAATCCATGCACGGAGCGCCCATAAGCGCAACTTTCACCTAATAATACAAAAGCATTGTAACACGCAAGAGATATGGGGCGCAAATATAATTACTAAACAGAAACAGAAAGCATAAATCCCAACCACGCAAAAGCGGCCCGTTTCCGAACCGCTTTCTTGCATATCTCTATCTTCTTTTTAAAGTTTAGGATTGTTAAACCCTTTTTAAAGGGTTTAACCCGCCGGAGGCAAAAGCCTATTTGTTCGGCGTAATGACTACCCGGCGGTTGGGCTCTTCGCCCTCACTGTGAGTAGAAACGTAGGGGTTGTTTTGCAAGGACGCATGCAGCACACGGCGCTCGTAGGGGTTCATTGGCTCAAGGGCGATGGGGCGGCCGGTGGTACGCACGCGGGAGGCCTGCCTGCGGGCTAAGCGGCGGAGGGTCTCCTCGCGCTTGGCGCGGTAGTCCTCGGTATCCAAGGTAACGCGCACGTAGCCCTCCTGCTTGCGGTTTTTATTGACCACAAGGGAGGTGATGTACTGGAGCGCGTCCAGCGTTTCGCCGCGGCGGCCGATCAGGATACCCATTGCGTCGCTGTCGATGCGAAGGCGAATACCGTCCTCCACCTCTGCGGCGGCAACCTTGGCTTCAATGCCCATGTCGCGCAGCAGCTCTTTTAAGAAGGCGGCAGCAGGCATGGAGTTAGCCAGCTCCTCGCTGTACGCATAAACCACTTCGGGTTCCGCGGGCTCCTCCTCGCGCACATCGCGCACGGGGGCGCTGTCTCTACGCGGAGCATTGTCACGGCGGTTGTTGTCCCTGCGGCCGTTATCCCGGCGCGGATTGTCCCGGCGGGGGGTAGGCTGTCTTGGCACATCGTTGGTATCGGGAATACGCTCGTCGGCAGCTTCCTGCTCCATTTTATCCGATAAATAGGAAGGATCGCGCTCGGTCAACCGCACCCGCGCCATTTTCGCGCCGATGCCAAACAGGCCCTTGCTTTCCCCCTGTAAGGTCTCGATCTCCACCTCGTCGATGGAAACGCCCATTTCCATCAGGCCGTGAAATACCGCCTCGTCTACCGAGCGGCCGGAAAACTCCATAGAACGCATGTTATTGCACCTCCGTACTGTTGGCTTCCTTGGGTTTGAATACGGTTTTGTTCAAAATAACGTTGACCACGATGGACACCACGTTGCTGATCGTCCAATACACGGCGAAGGCAGCGTTTGCGGTTAAGCAGAAGAATACGGACATCGCCGGGATCACGTATTTCATGGCCTTCGTCATGCCAGCGCCCGCCTGCTGATTGTTTTGCTGTTGCTGCTGTTGGGCGGGCTGCATCACCACGCTGGACAGCCAAGAGGTTGCGCCTGCTACGATGGGCAGCACGAACCAGCCGTTGTTATATCCCTGATACTGCGCGGCAATGGGCGCTACCAAGTTGTTGTAGGTATCGATGGCGGTTTGCGGGATGTTTTTCACGTCTGCAATGATAAAGCCAAGCTTTTTGAAAACCTCCAGCGCCTCGGGATGCGTCTGGAAATAGATCAGGTTTTCCAGATTGGGCGTGGCAAGGAAGGTCTCCGCCGTTTGCACAACGGGCTGGATGCCGCTGTCCGGCTGCCAGATGTTGTTGATCCACAGCCACTTGAAGGAATCGAACAGCGGGCTTGTGCCGGTTTCGTTGAGCTCTAACAGCACGCGAACCATCTGCTCACTTGCCCAGAAGCGGAACGCCGCGATGAAGCAGAAGAACAACGGCATCATGATGAGCATAGGCAGGCAGCTGCCCCACATGGAAACACCCCGCTCCTTCATGAGCTTTTGCTGTGCCATTTGCAGCTTGCGGGGATCGTTGGCGTATTTCTTTTGCAGCTTTTGCAGGTCGGGCTGTACCTCCTGCATCTTTACGCTGGACTTACGGGATTTCACGTCGCCGATAATGGAAATACCGCGAATGATGATTGTGCAGATCACGATGGTGAGGAACACACTGCCCCCGGTGACGTTGTCAAACACCCAGTGCATGCCCTCAAAGATCCAATTGGTTAAGAAAAAGTCGCCTACCATATACTATCCTCCTTATGTATGCGCCGATACCGGCGCTAAATATCAACATCAAGGGTTCCCCCCAACGGTGAAGTTGGAACAAACCGGCAGGGGCTATAGCCCCACACCCCTTAGGGCTTTTTCTTTGGCAAGGCATCTTCCGTGCAGCGCCTGCGGGAGAATGCATCGGAAAACCTCTCCGGCACGGGGTCGTACCCGCCGTGGGAAAAGGGATTGCAGCGAAGCACCCGCCACGCCGCAAGCACAAAGCCCTTTGCCGCGCCGTGCGTTTCGATGGCCTCTACGGCATAACGCGAGCAGGTGGGCGTATACCGGCAGCTGGGTCTTAGATACGGGGAGATGGCCAACTGATAAAAGCGCACCAGTGCGATTAGCACCCGTTTCACTCCGCCGCCTCGCGTGGCGGAGCCGTTGGCGTTTCCTGCCACAGCTCGGCTTTCTTTAATAAATGCGCCATGCTCTGCTCCAGCTGGGGATACGGCGCTGTCAGCGCCTGCTCCTTGGCAACGAATATCAGGTTCCAGCCCGGGCGCACATGGAATAAATACGGGGAAAACGCCGCGCGCATACGCCGCTTGGCACGGTTACGCACAACGCTGTTGCCGATTTTTTTGCTGGCAGAAAACCCAACGTGCACATTCGGCACGGGGGGCTTGCGGGAGGCGTTTTTCGGCGGGCGCTTTTTTCGCTTGTCCTGCGCGTAGATCAGCGTAAACAAACGGCAGCCCACCGCTTTTCCCACACGGTGCGTAAAATGAAAGTCTTTATTCCGTTTTAGAGAATAACAGCGTTTCAACGAGCAATCCGATCTCAAGGACAACGGGCTACATAAAGAAATGTAAGCTTGTGGCTCCGGGCCGAAGCGGCGGCCCTTACCGAATAGCCCATAATGAAAGTAAAGGCGGGCATTACGCCCGCCTGAGCCAGACAGATCTCTGGGGGTTCGGGGGCTACAGCCCCTGAAAGCTTGTTCCGGCTCTGGCGACATGTGCGCCAGAACGGATGAAAACCGGCGGTTTTCGTACTTTGCAAGGCTTGCCGCCCAAACGCGCCTGCGCGTTCAGGCAAACCTTGATACTCTCAAAAAAGCGGCAGCATGCCGGTTTTTTGACTTTTCGCTTACGCGCTGAGGCGTTTGCGGCCCTTTAAGCGCCTGCGCTTTAATACGTTGCGACCGTCGGTGGTCTTCATGCGCTTACGGAAGCCATGCACCTTGCTGCGCTGCCGTTTTTTCGGCTGATACGTCATCCACATGTTCTTGCACCTCTTTTCCTTCGAGCTTGAGCAGCGGCGCTTCGCCGCCGCGTACTTTTCGTAATGGCAGGCCAAATTGACCCACTGTTTGTTCAGTATAGTAGAAACGCCCCCGGCCTGTCAAGAAAATTTCGCGGCAAAACCCGCACTTTTTCCCGTGATTTTTACCGTCTTGTTTCCGCCGCATGGCTTTTACACAACATCTTGTGTATACCGCCACGCACTTCTTTTTTATACGCTAAGTTGCCGAAAAACGCAGGAAATCCCTTGCACTGCGGCGCGCGGCGTGCTATAATTGCGGTTGCTAACGTCCTCTTTGCTCAAGGAGAGCTTGAGCCAATATTGTCCATAAGGAGGTGAAAATGCGTGAATCAGTATGAACTGCTGTACATCATCACGCCCGAGCTGGATGAAGAAGCCACCAAGGCATGTGTGGAAAAATTCTCCGGTGTTGTAACCGCAAACGGCGGTGAGGTAGTAGCGGTGGATGAATGGGGCAAGCGTCGTCTTGCCTACGCCATCGACTACAAAACCGAGGGCTACTATGTACTCGTTACGTTCAACGGTGATGCGGCACTGCCCGCAGAACTGGAGCGCAACTGCAAGATCGATGAAAAGATCCTGCGTTACATGGTCACCCGCAAAGAAGCGTAACATCTAAAAGGGCGGAAAGGAAAGAACATGAACAAGATTTTTTTGATCGGCAACCTCACGTTCGACCCCGAGACCCGCACCACGCCCAACGGCGCGTCGGTCTGCTCCTTTAATATCGCGGTAAACCGCCGCTTTGCCAACGCCAACGGCGAAAAGCAAACGGACTTCTTCCGGATCAGCGCATGGCGCGGCTTGGGAGAAAACTGCCAGCGGTTTTTAACCAAAGGCAAGAAGGTAGCCGTGGTTGGAGAACTGACCGCACGCACCTATGAAGCCAAGGATGGCACCACCCGCATTTCCCTTGAGGTGAATGCGGACGAAGTGGAATTCCTTTCGCCAAGAGGCGAGGGCGGCTCTTCCGGCGGCTACTCCGGCGGTTCCTCCGCCGAGGGCTTCAGCACCGGCAGCGCAAAGGGTGCGGCGCAGGATCTTTCCGGCTTTACTGAAATCGCCGAGGACGAGCTGCCATTCTAACGGCACGTTCTCAAAAACATTACTTATTAGGAGGCACAACCATGGAAGAACGCAAAATGCGTCCTCGCGGCCCGCGCAAGGGTCGCCGCAAGGTCTGCGGCTTCTGCGTGGATAAGCTGGAGCATATCGATTATAAAGACGTGAACCGTCTTCGTAAGTATGTAAGCGAGCGCGGCAAGATCATGCCCCGCCGTATGTCCGGTGTTTGCGCGAAGCATCAGCGCGAGCTGGCAATCGCCATCAAGCGCGCCCGCATCGTTGCTCTGCTGCCCTACGTTTCCGACTAATCGGAGCCGTACCCAACAGATAGAACCTCTGGTCGTTAGCTATCAAGGAACCGGATTTATCCGGTTCTTTTTAGTTCTGGCAAAGGCATAGCCTTTACCAAGGAGACCCTTCTGGGGGTTCCACAACCGCCTAAAATCACTGCGGTGATTTCCGAGCGGCGGCTGTGCAAGGCAAGAAAACCTTGCGGCTTTCATCCGTTCCGGCGCACATGTCGCCGGAGCCGGAATATAGCCGTTTGGATAAACGTCGGACGCACAATATGCGCCTCTACAAACAGTTATAAAACAAAACGTTACAGGAACGGCAAAATGCGCTCCTGTAACGTTTCTATTTAAAGTTTTCGGTTCTTAGGTGCTTTTACAAAAGCACCTAAGCCGCCGGAGGCACGTTCCCCCTACACCCCGAACAGCAGCTCGGAATAGCAGGGCATGGGCCAGTAATCCTTGGCGACAATGGTTTCCAACTGATCCGCAAAGGCGCGTACCATTTCCATGGCGGGCAAAACGTCGTTGCGGTATTTCTTTGCGCGTTCCAGCGTGCTTGCGGTCTCCTTGGGAATGGCGGCGTCCAGCGCACGGGTATTGTCGTAAAGCGCGTCTGCCAAGCGCCCGATCTCGGAGGAGAGCTCTTTTTCCGCCTTGGTATTGCCCTCGTCCAAGAAATGCTTGTAATCCAGCACAGCGGGGAGTATCAGCTTGTTTGCCATGTCGATCATGGTGCGTGCCTCAATGCGGATCACCTTGCAATAGGTCTCCATATTGATCTCGCAGCGGGAGCGCATTTCCACCTCGGTATATACGCCAAACTTGGTGAACATATCCACGTTTTTCTTATCCAGCAACAGCGGCATAGCGTCTACGGTGGTGCGAAGGTTCAATAGCCCCCGGCGCTCCGCTTCCTGCACCCAATCCTCGGAATAGTTGTTGCCGTTGAAGAGGATGCGTTTATGCTCGCGAATGGTGCGGCGGATGATCTTGCCTAAGCGCAGGGAGAAATCCTCAGCGGCCTCCAACTCGTCGGCAAACTCGCAAAGGGCGTTGGATACGATGGTATTTAGCACCACGTTGGGGCCGGAAATGGACTGCTCGCTGCCAAGCATGCGAAACTCGAACTTATTGCCGGTAAAGGCAAAGGGCGAGGTGCGGTTGCGGTCGGTGGAATCCTTGGGGATATTGGGCAGCACATGCACGCCGGTTGCAAGCTCCCGGATGATGTGGCTGTCGTAATCCTCCTTCTTTTCCAGCGCCTCCAATACCTCCATCAAATCGTCCCCAATATAAATGGAAATGATCGCGGGCGGCGCTTCGTTGGCACCCAAGCGGTGATCGTTGCCGGCAGAGGCTACGCACAGGCGCAGCAGGTCTTGGTTTTCGTCCACCGCCTTGATGACCGCGCAGAGGAACAGCAGGAACTGCGCGCTGTCGTGCGGGGAATCCCCCGGCTCCAGCAGGTTATAGCCCGTGTCTGTGCAAAGGCTCCAGTTGTTGTGCTTGCCGCTGCCGTTGACCCCATCAAAGGGCTTTTCGCTGAGCAGGCAAACCAAATTATGCCGCTGTGCCACCTTTTTCATCAGCTCCATGGTAAGCTGGTTGTGATCCGCGGCGATGTTTACGTTGGTATACATGGGCGCTAACTCATGCTGCGCGGGGGCGGCTTCGTTATGCTCGGTCTTGGCATATACGCCCAACTTCCAAAGCTCCACGTCCAGCTCCTGCATGAAGGCGCGTACGCGCATTTTCAGCGCACCGAAGTAATGATCGTCCATCTCCTGCCCCTTGGGGGGAAGTGTGCCAAACAGCGTGCGTCCGCAAAATTGCAGGTCGGGGCGGTCATTGTAATAATCACGGTCGATCAGAAAATACTCCTGCTCGGGGCCTACGGTAGCAAACACGCGAGTCGCATCCCGTCCGAAGAGCTTGAGGATGCGAAGCGACTGTTCGTTGATGGCCTCCATGGAGCGCAGAAGCGGGGTCTTTTTATCCAGCGCTTCTCCGCCAAAGGAGCAAAACGCCGTGGGGATGCAAAGGGTATCGTCCTTAATGAAGGCGTAGCTGGTGGGGTCCCATGCGGTATAGCCCCGTGCCTCAAAGGTGGCGCGAAGCCCGCCCGAGGGGAAGGAGGACGCGTCAGGCTCCCCCTTGATCAGCTCCTTGCCGGAGAATTCCATGATAACGCCGCCGCCCTTTACCGGGGAAATAAAGCTGTCGTGCTTTTCGGCGGTGATGCCCGTCATGGGCTGGAACCAATGCGTGTAATGTGTTGCGCCGCGCTCGATCGCCCAGTCCTTCATGGCGTTGGCAACCACATGCGCAACCGTTGGATCAAGATCGTGCCCACGGCGGATGGTCTGCTTTAAGGCGCGGTAGGTCTCTTTGGGAAGCCGTTCCTTCATAATGCTCTCGTTGAACACCATGCTGCCGAAAAAGTCTGCGATGCGTTCCATGGGATACCTCCAAATACTTTGGCGCGGTGCGCCGTGTTTTCTGCGTATCGAACGGCAGGCTCCATCCGCCGCCGCGCGCCGTCCGAAAAATAATGTTGTTGAGTATACAAGTATTCCGGCTGATTGTCAATCATAACTATACTATGAATCCCGCATTTTGTAACGGGTTGCCGGATATTTTTTACCGCCGCGGCGAAAATACGTTGGGTTACGCCTTCTGCTCTGCTTTTTCGGCGTTATTCTTATCTGCTGCCGCCTTGGCTTTTTCCGCCCGGGCTTTTCTGATCATCCCCCAAGTATATACCGCAAGGCCTGCCCAGATAAATGCGAAGCTGATCAGCTTTGCGGTGGTGAGCGTTTCGTTTAAAAGCAGCACGCCGCACAACAACATCAGCGTAGGGCTCAAAAACTGCACAAAGCCCACAGTGATAAAGGGCAGGTCGTTCACGCCCTTGGCAAACAGCATCAAAGGCGTTGCCGTGATCACGCCGGAGAACACCAGCAGTGCCGCAGAAAACCAGTTGAGGCTTGCGATCGTGCTGTGCGCAACAGGCGCGAACAGCAGGTAAAGAGCAATGATGGGCAAAAGCAGCAGCGTTTCTGTTGCCATGGCGATCACCGGCTCCGCGTGCACACGCTTTTTCACCGCGCCGTACAGCGCGAAGGACAATGCCAATATTACCGCGATCCACGGGAAAGCGCCCACCTCAACGGCGGAGATCACAACGCCCACCGCCGCAAGCGCGATGGCGGCGTATTCCGTCCAACCGCTTTTTTCGTGGAAAAACGCCACGGAAAACACAAATACGATCAGCGGGTTCAAATAGTACCCCAAGCTGGCATCCAGCACATGCCCGGCGTTCACCGCCCAGATGTATACCCCCCAGTTGACCGTGATGAGCGCGGAGGCGGGAAGCATCTGCTTGATAAACGCTTTATCCTTTAATGCGCTGCGAAACTCCGGCAGGCGCTTAGTAACAAGAAGAATGCCAACCGAAAACACGCAGGACCAAAGGATGCGCTGCCCCAGTATAAACAGGGAATCCACGTTATCCAACATATGCCAGTACAGCGGCAGAATGCCCCACATGGCGTAGCTGATCACCGTGTACCAAAGGCTTTTTTTATTCATGGTGCGTATTTGCCCTTCTTTTGTCGATATTTGTGCCGTATTGCATTATTTTAACACAGTTATACGGGATTGTGGTATACTTTCCCTGGCAGAACGTGTTATTTTATAGTAAATATTCTCCCATCCCGCTAAGGAGGCGCAATACAATGGCAAAGATCGCTCTGTTCACCGGCGGCGGCTCCGCCGGGCACGTTACCCCCAATCTGGCGTTGATGCGGCAGCTGCAAATGGAGGGCTACAACATCCATTACGCCGGTACGGAGGATGGCATCGAGCATAAGCTCATCGCCGCCGAAGAATATGTAACCTATCATGTTATACAAAGCGGCAAGTTCCGCCGGTATCTCTCTCTAAAAAATCTAAGCGATCCCTTCCGCGTGCTCAAGGGGATCTCTCAGGCGAAAAAGCTCGTAAAAACACTAAAGCCCGCAGTGGTTTTCTCAAAGGGCGGTTTTGTTTCGGTGCCTGTGGTCATGGGCGCGCACAAGCTTGCGCCCGTGGTCATCCATGAGTCGGACTATTCCCCGGGCCTTGCCAATAAAATAGCCAACCGCTACGCCACCGCCGTTTGCGTGACCTTTGAGGACACGCTAAAGCATGTTGGCGACAAGGGCGTTTTTACCGGCACGCCCATCCGCAAGGAGCTGTATACCGGCAGCCGTGAGGCGGGCTTCCGCTTTACGGGGCTGTACCCCGGCAAGCCCGTTGTTTTGATGATCGGCGGCAGCCTTGGGGCACAGGCGGTAAACGACGCTTTACGCGAGGCACTGCCGGAGCTGTTGCAGTATTTTAACATCGTACACCTGTGCGGCAAGGGCAAGCTGGACGCTTCCTTAGAGGGAAAACCCGGCTATGTGCAGTATGAATACATATCAAAAGAGTTGCCGGACTTGTTTGCCATGGCGGACGTAGTACTTTCCCGTGCGGGCGCAAACGCCATATTTGAGTTGCTGGCCCTGCATAAGCCCAGCGTTTTGGTGCCGCTGCCCCTTTCGGCCAGCCGGGGGGATCAGCTGCAAAACGCCGCGTATTTCGAGAAGAAATGCTATGCCTATGTGCTGCCGCAGGAGCAGCTTTCCACCCAGAGCCTTTCCGTTGCGCTAAGAGAAGCATATATGAATATGAACTTTTACAAAAACGCCATGGAGCAGGAGCCCAATGCGGACGGTACGGAGGCGGTGCTGGCGGTGATCCGCAAGGCCGCAGAGGGAAGCCTATGAGCGAACGCGTGACCCATGTTCCCCAAGAGGAATTGCAAAACGCAATACAAAACGTCAGCGGCGGCGATTGCGCTGCCGCTCTTTCCGTATTGTGCGCCGCCGCAAAAAAGCAGGCGGAGCGGGACTTGATCAATACCGCGCTAAAAGACCGCACGCCCGTATACAAAGCGCTGATAAGCGACGCGCCCAAGGCACGAAAAAATGCCGCACGGCTTTTAGGTGCGCTGCGTGAACCGGCAGACGTACCGCCGCTTATTGCCGCACTGGAACGGGAAAGCACCCGTTTTGTGCGTCCGTCTATCATACTGGCGCTGGGTGCGCTGGGCACGGACGCAGCCCGCGCCGCGCTCCTTTCTTTACCGGAGCCGCAGGCTGCCACCACCGACGAGGAGAAGCACGCCGCAGACGAGCGGGATGCTATTCGCACCGCGCTTGCCAAGCTCTCGCCCATCGCCCGCCACCGCGTGCGGGACTTCACTGCGCCCCGGCGCATGGAGCTTCGCGCCCCGGCAGGCTTTTTACCGCAGCTGGCTACGGAGTTAAAATCGCTTTCCATCCCGCCGCTTGCTGAGGCAGACAACCGCGTGACCGTTGCCGCACCCTCCTTAAAGCAGATATACCGGGCGCGCTGCTTTACCGAGGCGCTCTTCCCCTTGGCGCAGCATGTAACAAACACCCCTGAAGCTGCGGCTGCTGCCGCTGCCGCGCCGCTTGCCGCTCTGTTGCAAGAGGTATTAGAGGGGGAACCACCCTATGCATACCGCTTAGAGCTGCGCTTTCCTTGTGACCGTGCGGCGTATGCTCGCGCCTTTCAGGCTGCGCTGCCCGGCGATCTGTTTTCTAACAATCCCTCGCAATACGAACTGGAGCTTCGCGTAGAGCCGGCACTTGATACGACTGTTAACCTCTACGCCAAGCTTACCGCATATCGCGATCCGCGGTTTTTATACCGCCGGGAAGCCATCTCTGCGTCCATTCATCCTGCCACCGCCGCCGCGCTGGTGCGTTTTGCGGCAGATTTTTTTACCGCCCCCGCCCCACGCGTTCTTGACCCCTTCTGCGGCGCGGGCACGCTTTTATTAGAATGGGAAAAGCAGCAGCCATTTTCCGCACTTTTGGGCATTGAGCTTTCCGCCACCACCGCCGCCCTTGCAAAACGCAATATCTCCGGCTGCAAAAGTCATGTAAAAGTCATTCAAAAGGACTGCACCGCCTTTGTGCCCGATGCGCCCTATGACCTCATCCTCTCCAACCTGCCCTTCGGCAACCGCGTTGGTACCCATAAAGACAACGAGCGCCTGTACGCCGACTTTGTTTCCAACCTGCCCCGCTGGCTTTCCCCCGGCGGCACCGCCGTGCTCTACACCATGGAATACACGCTTCTTTCCCGTTGCATCAAAAAAACACCCGGCTTGCGCCTCATGAAAGAAACCCGCACGGAGGCGGGCGGGCTCTTACCTTGGGTGCTGGTTGTGGGAAGGATTTGATTTTGCCTCCGGCGGCTTAAAACCCTTTTTTAAAAGGGTTTTAAGAATTCCTAAAACTTCATAAAATATGTTACAGGATGGTGATTTACCGTTCCTGTAACGTTTTTCTTATATCCGTTTGTAGGGGCCGATGACCACATCGGCCCGTGTCCATACGCCGCCCGCATATAAAACAAAGTCCCCTATTGAAAGGGGCTCCGCCGCAGGCGGTGGGAATCGTTCTCGTTACAGGTGCGTATTCTTGCATTTTTGAACCCGCTCTACGCAGTATACAAATATGCGTATGTGCCGTCCCGGCTGACAACGCCCACATCCTTACCGGTTTTCACAATGGCATAATTCAATTTAAAGGGCTCCGCCTCATCGTATTGGCATTCGATGATCTTAACCCCGGCTTTATCGATATACCCCCATTTGCCGCTCTCGTCCTGCACGGCGGCGCGGCTCTGGTTAAACGGCGCAGCTTGCCGATAAACGCAGGGTACGGCGATCACGCCCCGGTTGGTGATGTAGCCCCACAGCCCGTTCTCGCATACCGCCGCATACCCGTCGGAATAATTCTGTGCGTTTGCATACATTTGTTGAAACGCCCTGTCTCGATTGATGTTGAAATACCCGTATTTGCCGTTTTCATACTTTACACAGGCAAACCCCTCGCTGTACGCCGTACCTGTGATATCCCCCATGGTGGTGATCTTCTCTCCCACCTTGTTGATGATGTACTGCTTTGCGCCCTGCTTTACAAACGCCATATCGTCGCAAAACGTACCGGCCTCGTCCCATGTGGCAGCCACGGCCAAGTCCCCGTCCGTATCCGTATACCCCCAATAACTGCCCGTTCGCACCGCCGCCCTGCCGCAGGAAAAATCCCCTGCCTCGCGGAAGGTATAGTCTATGACCACCTTGCCCGAAAGGTCTATATAGCCCCACTTCTGGTTCTTTTCCACGGCAGCCATGTCCTCCGCATACCCGCGCACATCGGAAAACTGGGGCTGCACCTGCCACGCCCCCATGCGCGTGATAAGCCCCCAGCGAAGCTGTCCGTTACCGTCCTTCACGGCGGCAAAGGCATACAGTCCCTTGCCAAACTCCATTGCACCGTCGAACACAGGGGTGATCACGGGTACGCCGGAGGGATCTTTATATCCCCACTTCCCGTTTTCAAGATACGGAAACATGCGTCCGCCGGTATTGGCCTGTACCCCCGTAGGCGCGGTGTTGTTCTCCTGCTTTTTTTGCATCACCACCGCCGCAAGCGGCCCGGCTACTGCTTCCTGTTGTAAAACAGGCTCGGTATCCTCCGGAGCAGGCTCGTTTACGGGCGGTTCCTTCGTTTCTTCCTTCGCGGGTGCGTCCGTCAGCAGCGCTTTTGCACCCGTACCGCCGTACAGCAGTGTAAAGGCAAACACCGCCGCCGCCATAAGCAGCGCCACGATCAAAAAAAAGGGCAGCATGGTTCTTCTTCGCGCCTTCTGCTGTGCCGGATGGCTTACTCTTGTTTTAGCGTCAACGTCTGCCATACGCGCCCTCCTTTTGTTTTAGTATACCGCCCTGCTCTCCTCTCCCGCAAGTAGCAGTCAAGGGTATTCAAAATTTCACAATCTAATTCTCATAACCATATTGCATTCCTGCCTGTTTCCCCTTACAATAGCATAGACCCTTGTATATTCCTTTTTGTGAATTGAAAGGAGGCCGTATGCCTAACTACGCCATAACCTGTGATTCCACCGTTGATCTGTCGCTCACGCGCATGCAGGAGCTAAACGTGCCCTTTGCCAAGCTGTCTTACCTGTTTGACGGCGTTTCGCATCCGGACGATATGACGGACGACAGCGCGAGATATATTTACCAAAGCATGCTGGACGGTAAGGTGATCACCACCTCCCAGCCCAACGAGAGCGCTTTTGTTGCCATGTGGGAGCCGTACCTGGAGAACGGGCAGGATATTTTGCACATCGGCTTTTCCTCCGCGCTGTCCGGCTCAGTCAACTCTGCGCGCCTGGCAGAAAGCGAGCTTCGGGAGCGCTTCCCAGAGCGGCACATATTGATCGTGGATTCCCTTTGCGCCTCCGGCGGCGAGGGCATGCTGTTGCAGCATGTACTGCTGAAGCGCGATGCCGGGCTTTCCTTGGAGGACAATTACACTTGGGCAGAGAACAACAAGCTGCGTGTGCATCATTGGTTTACCGTTGGCAGCATGGAGTATTTAAAACGCGGCGGGCGCGTAAACCCGGCACTGGCGTTTGTTGCGAACATCCTTTCCATTAAGCCTGTGATGAACATGGACAGAAACGGTCGCCTGATCCCCCGTGAAAAGGTCAAGGGCCGCCGTGCGTCCATCCACCGCATGTTTGAAAAGCTGGAGCAGTTTATTGATTTGGAGGCCACGCCGTTTGTGCACATCACGCAGGCGGAATGTATGGAAGACGCGCTGACCTTAAAAGGCCTGATTCAAGATAAATACCCCGGCCTCCCCGTCAACATTTCTTATGTTGGTGCGGTCATCGGCGCGCACGCAGGCCCCGGCACCCTAGCCCTGTTCTTCATGGGCAACGGGCGGGAATAGAACCGTAAAAAACTGCGTTTTTTGCGGGCTCCGCTGTGGCGGGGTTTCTCAATCCGCTTCGCCCTCGGACGATATCTCGTCTGTCGGGCTTGCGAATTGCAAGGAGTTGAAACCACCGCGCAGGTCGCTGGTTTCAACGAGATTATCGTTAGTATAGTGATGGGCAAGGTGTGAAACATCTTGCCCGTTTTTTATCCTAATATAAGCTCTGTAAGCATGTCCGCCGTGAGCGGCTCGCCTATCGTGATATGCATGCCCCACGCGTCCAGCAGCGGCAGCGCCTGTGCGGAACGCCGCCTGAGCACGTCTGCCTGCGGCAGCTTCAACGCGCCCACCTCGATCAGCACCGCCCATTCTCTTGCCTTTGCCGCAAACCGCTCCTGCAACTCTCCCCCGCGCAGCATTGCTTCTGCCATCAACGCCCACCGCAGGCGCAGCAGCATCATTTCCTCCAGCATGCTGCCGGCAAACCGCAATACGCCCTGCTCCAGCGTCATATCCGGCGTGATCTGCTCGATCCACGACAGCAGCGCTGCGGAAAACTGCATAAAATGCTCTTCCGCAACGTCCGCTACAAGCGATTCTTTTGTGGGGTAATGGTAATACAGCGTTCCCTTGGATATGATGGAGGCTTGCGCAATATCGAACAGACTTACCGCCGCTACGCCGTGCCGGGCAAACAGCTCCGCCGCGTTTTTGCGAATGGTGCTTCGTACACTTCCCTGTGTTTTCGGCGCTGCCATGCTCCCTTCCCCCTCCTCAGCCATGCGGCCGATAATCATATATTTAGTATAGACGGGGGCTTATGCGATTGTCAACGGAAGCTTTTGTCAGGTTGAAACAATGCCGCGCTTATTTCGTCAAAGGCAGGGTATGCCGCATCTCTTCAAACAGCGCCAGCAGCCCCTCGGGCTCCAGCGCCTCCGCTCGAACGGACGGTGCAAAGCCGCAATTCTCAATGACCTCCTCCGCCTGCGCCGCCACAACGCCCATGGCCTTTAGGTTATTATAGAGGGTTTTCCTTCGTTGCATGAACGCGCCGTCTAAGAACGAGGCAAACCCCGCAGGCAGGCGTGATTCGCTTCGTGTAAGGCGCACCACGGCGGAATCCACCTCCGGCTGCGGCCAATACTGCGCGGGATGCAGCACGGTTATATGCTCTGCCCGCCAGAACAACGCGGCAAGGATTCCCAATGGCCCGTACTGCTTGGTTCCGGGTCTACTGAAAAAGCGCTCCGCCGCTTCCTTTTGCACCATCAGCGTCATGGAGCGAAGCGCGTCTCCTGCCGTAAGCAGGCGCATGGCAATGGGCGAGGTAATGTAATAGGGCAGGTTGCCCGCCGCATGATAGCAGCCGTTAAAATCCGCCGCGATCTGCTCCAGATCCGTTTTTAAAAAGTCCTCCCGGCGCACCTGTAATTTTTCGCTTGGAAGCAATTCTGTCAGCGCGGCAGCCAGATGCGCGTCCTTTTCCACGGCGATCACACGCTTTGCTTTATCGCACAAAAGCCTTGTTAACGCCCCCAAGCCGGGGCCGATCTCCAGCACGTTTTCTCCGCTGATATCCATGGCCTCCACAATGCTGTTCATAGCGGCAAAATCGATAAAAAAATTCTGCCCCAGCGCCTTATTGGGCGTGAGGCCGAATTGTTTTAATACGGTTTTGATATCCTCGGGCTGCATCCAGTCCATACGTTATCCCATCTTGACCAGTATGGTCATGTTGTACTTGGAGCCCCAGCGCCGCGCTTCTTTTTCGGTATTGAGCCAAATGTCCACGGCGTTGTTCCGGGGCTCGGGGTAGTTGCGGAATTTGCCCGTATCCTGCGCCGTGCCGTAGCCGTAGCCCTTGATCCATATCTGCGTGCCGTAGGGGATGAGATTGGGATTGACCGCGATGGTGCCAAGCTTAGGCCGTGTGCCCGTTGCCGTGCGGGAGCCGGTGCAGTACGCCGTTACGCGATAAACCGTCATTTCCACCCAGCCGTTTTTCCCCGCAACAGGCTTGTCCTTCGCGCGCCGCCACTCGCCCTCGTAATTGGTTTGGTAGCGGATTTTGGTGCCTACCACCTTAATCTCGTCTATCGCTTCTTTTAACACGATGGAGTCCATGACCTCCCGGGAAATCAGTTCGCCTTCTTCATAAACAAGCTGGCGCACCACCCGGCGCAGGCCGTCCTCGCCCGCGGTGGTGATCTCGGCATAGTCCTCATACTTGGAGCTGTCTTTTACGACCTCTTCGTTGTATTCAATGGCCTTCTCCACAGTTTCGTAGCGAGTCTCCACAGAGGTATGCTGTATGCTCATGCCCGGCTCCACGTCCGCATAGGACAGTTGTGACAGCCGATCGTCCGAATCGTAGGTAACACCCACCTCGTCCAGCGCCTGTGCCACCGTACCGTTTTGCATGTAAACGATCTCCACCTCGCCGCCGGAGGCCACCGCCACCGGGAATGCGCGGGTCACGACCACTTCCATCTGCTCCTCGATGGGATCAGCAAGCGCAACGTTTAGCGTATCCCCCTCCGCCAGCGTAACGCCCTGCTCTGATAGCAACGCCTCTACCGTGGCGGTTTTTGTGTAAATACTACGCGTTTGCCCGTCTACCGATACCGTAACCGGCACGGAATTATCCGCTGTATAAACCGTATATCCCGCAAAGCCCAGCGCCAGCAGCATCATTGCGCAAAGCGCAACATCCAACAGCGTTTGCCCCGCGCTGCTGCCGCCCTTAATGAGCCACTCGGCACCATCTCTGCCGGATAAGCCGATCTTCTTGCTCTTCTCTTTTTTAACTGCGCCGCCCTCGGCTGAAAATGCACCGGTGCCGGTGTGCTTCTTATTGCCGGACAGCTTTCCTGCGATCCACTGCACCAGTGTGACCGGCAGCATAATAACGCGCAGCAAAAACGCCCCCGCCGATTTCAATGCCTGTACAAAACCGGAGCCGCTTCTTCCTGCGCCTAAGCTGGGCGCACGCTTGTTTAATCCGCTTGTTAATCTTCTGCGCCTTCTGCGCATAATATCCTCCTGCCCCTTGGGGCAACTAGTAGTTTAGCAGACAACGCAGGTACAGTCAAATGAACGAATTGTAGAGATTTTAAGCCTTTAAAAAAGCCCTGCCATTCTGCGGTTTTTAGTCGTTTTATATGCCTGAATTTGACAGGGCTTGTTTTATCGAACATAATAGAAGGAGAATACAGGTAAGAAAGGATGTGATGCTTGATGCGTATTGCGCTATGCGGCCTTGGCCGTGCCGGAACGCAAATGATCCAGCTGCTGCTACGCCAGAACACGCACACGCTTGCCTGCGTGTTCTGCCGCAACGGCAGCCCCAAGGTGGGAAAAACCGTTTCCGAGGTGCTGCGCATCCCGGATGTTGCCTGCCGCATCCATGAGCTGCGGGAGGCAGAAGCGGTTTTGATGCAGGATCGTCCCGATGTGTTGATCGATTTTTCCAGCAAAAAGGCTACCTTATTTCTTCTGCCCCTATGCGCCAAGCTTGGTGTACGCATGGTGGTAGGCACCACCGGCTTTACCGAGCCGGAGCTTGCGCGCCTGAAAAACACCTCGCTTAATACGCCCGGCTTTTCTTTGGTGTACGCGCCCAACATCACGCTTGGCGTAAACGTGATGATGATGCTTGCGGAGCAAACCGCAGCTTGCCTTCCGGATTACGACTATGCCGTAACGGAAAAGCATTACCGGCGTAAGGCAGATGTTTCCGCCACCGCCGAAAAACTTACAACGATGCTTTCTGATAAGCTAAACAAGCCTGTGGCCTTAAATTCCATCCGCGCGGGCGGGTATGTAGGCCTACATGAGCTTTTGGTGGTGGGCGAGTTTGAGCGCATCACCATCATACACGAATCCTTTACGCGGCAGGCATTCGCAAACGGCGCTTTGATTGCTGCGGAGTATTTGGCGGCGCATGATGGCTTTTTTGAAATGCAGGAGATCATGCGGGATCATGTGAATAACACCGGCAAAGCAGAATAGGGAAGCGAGTAAGCTATTCTCCCAGTAAAGCAGAATAGGGAAGCGAGTAAGCTATTCTCCCAGTAAAGCAGCAAAGGGAAACGAATAACTTATTCTCCCAGTAAAGCAGAATAGGGAAACGAATAACCTATTCTCCCAGTAAAGCAGCCAAGGAAAACGAATAACCTATTCTCCCAGCCGGTGCGCAAAAGGTCGCGGTGCGTTGCCGCAGAAGCGGCTGCCTACCGCTCCCATGCTTCCGCGCCTGCGCCTCCCTGCATCGCCCACAGGGCGCGGTCGGCTCCGGCGTGTTGCAAAGCAAGTGTGCAAAGCCCGCTTTGCACCTTGTTTGGCAAGAGCGAAAGAGAATGGGTAGCCGTACAAGAGCACAAAACAAAAAGCACCCTGTTGGGTGCTTTTTGTTTTGGGATCCGGCGGCTACCTATTCTCCCAGCTCGTTGCCAAGCAAGTACGTTCGG
>CAYZAW010000011.1:0-48346 GCA_964476505.1 uncultured Oscillospiraceae bacterium
CATTACGGTCATCGTATGCGCATGCTTGGCTTTTTGCGTCATTTGCCCATTGGTGCTGGCGGTGATACACAGCGTTATCATGCGGCGGTATAACTATACCGATTACCAATCCGATAGATATCTTGTGTATCAGGATATCGCAAACCAGTATCCCCGAAAGCCGTTCTCGTTTACGTCCGGCAGCAATACGCTTTCTGCTTACCTGTATGGGGAAGAAAACGAAAAAGGCGTGATTGTCATTGCGCCGGGGCATACGGATTCCAATGATATCAAGCTTTATGATATGCGGTACTTTGTGGATGCCGGGTATTCGGTAGTGGGGTTTGACTACACCGGCTATTACAGCAGCGAGGGCAAGGCGTTTGGGGGATACACGCAGGCGGTGAACGATTTGGACGCGCTGTTGAATGTACTCGAAGAGAACCCCGCCTTTAGGGATAAGCCACTTTATCTGTTTGGGCATAGCTTGGGGGCTTACGCCGTTACCGCCGTGCTGAATAGACCCCATAATGTAAGGGCGGTCGTGGCAGCATCCGGGTTCGATACGCCGGAGGAGCAGTGGCAATATTCCGTTCAACGGTTTACGGGCTTTTTGTATCCTGTTATCAAGCCCTTCAACAGCCTGTTTATCAACCTGAAATATGCGGAGGATAAAAACCTGTCCGCCGTAAACGGTATCAACAGCGTAAGCATCCCGGTATTTGTGATCAGCGCAGAGGACGATATTTTCTACGGCGGAAAAAGCCCCATCTATAACAAGCGGGATACGATCACCAACTCCAATTGCACGTTTTTGCTAATGAACGAGGAAAACCACAACGGACACTACGATTACTTTTTAACAGATGCGGCGTTGCGGTACCGGGCAAGTAACCCTCAGGGAGAGATCGATAAAGAGCTGTATACAGAGCATGACCCGCTGGTGATGCGGCAAATCATTGCGTTTTACGATGAGGCACACTAAAAATAGCGAAGGACAAGTACAATAGCCGTCATTGCGCGGTTTGTTATGGTAAAATGGGGAGCGCATGAAAATCAAACACAGGAGGCGCGTATGAATTATTCTTATGCTATGGGGGTAGATCCTTCCATCCAAGCGTTGACCGCGCAAGGGTTCACCGTTACGCCTGACGGGGAGAACTACATGGTCTCGTTCCCGGAGGATAAGGCAGGCGTTTGGGAGGCATTCATACTTTCGCGGCTGAAAACCGGGTTTTGGAACGACTATCTTACCGATGACGGCGTGGTATTCTTGTTTCTTCTGCCGGAGGGCGTAAAGCGATGTGTGGTTCGCGATTATCAAGACGATCAAGTGCTGGCGCTTTGCGAAAAGCTCTGCGGTCGCAAATTTGAATCCATGCGCAGTATGTTAACAGAGAACCCTTTTTACAGGGAGATCCTAGAATCGTAACCATACGAATTGCAAGGAAAATCCATGCTTGAAAGCATGTGGAGGAGATTACTATGTGGATGGTATTTGGAATTGTAAGCGTACTGTTTCTGGCAGCCAATTGGTTTTTTACGATGAAAGGGAGCAAAAAGAGAAATTGGGCGATGGCCGGTTCCTTGGCATTGACAGCGTTTGCGTTGCTGATGGAGTATAGAATGGCAGTGCATTGGGTGTTGAAGGAGGATTGGGCGGCATTGCTTGATGTTGTGCCGTCTATGTTTCCCATATTGGCCGGATATGTAATACTTATGACGGTTGGAAATATCGTTCCGCTATTCCTAAAGAAAAAAGGGAATCAAACGCAAGTGTAACGGACGGCTGTTTTTCGGAACATCTGCCGCGTGTATGCAAAACAAAACCGTAACAGGCGTACGAATCATTAAGGAGAAATATATGCAAAACAAAGCATTGGTCATTATTGACATTCAAAATGACATCACAAAAAACTACAAAGAGATCGTTGCAAGCATCAATCAGGCGATCGAAAGCGCGGTGGCGCAGAATATGCACGTTGTTTATATCAAGCACAACAACCTGTCTGCGGGCACCAGAACCTTTAAGCCGGATACGCCCGGGGCAGAATTGGTGCCGGATCTAAAAATCGTGTCGGATAATATCTTTTTAAAAACCAAGGGGAACGCGTTGACCAGCGAACCGTTTGCGGCATTTGTCGCCAAAAACGAGATCAAGGAGTTCTTCATTACCGGCGCAGACGCGATCGCCTGTGTAAAATCCACCTGCTACAATATGCGAAAAGCCGGTTATGATGTTGCCGTGCTTTCCGATTGTGTTACCAGCTACGACAAACGAAAGATCAGCGAAATGCTCGCTTATTACGAAAACCAAGGCTGTAAGATCATCTGCTTGAACGACTTTCTAAAGCAGGGCGATTCGGCAAAATAACGTGTTTTGTACAGCTGCAACCTGTATCCTTATGCAAACACATGCACCCGGTTTTCTTGGTATTGCGAGCGAGGCGGCTGCTCCTCCGCGGGCAACCCTATGTGAATCAGCGCCATTGGGAAAATGTGATCCTCCAGCCCCAGAATTTCCCGCACCCTTTTTACGGTCGTTACCATAGGGTACAGCCCGCACCAGCAGCTTCCTAAGCCCAGCTCCGTTGCAGTAAGCAATATGTTTTGCGTTGCCGCCGCACAATCCTGTATCCAAAAATCGTTGGGCTTATGGTTAAGAGAACGCTTGTCGTTCCCTGCAACGATGATATTGAGCGGAGAATCCATGTTGGAATATCGGGATACCAGCCGCAGCTTTTCTAAAAGTTCCTGGTTTTTCACAACATAAAACTCCCACGGGCGTTTGTTGCAGGCGCTGGGCGCTGCCATGGCGGCGGTCAGCAGCGCTTGAATGATGTCATCGGAGATGGGGTCTGCTTGGAATTTGCGAATGCTTCTTCTCGCAAGTATGGCTTCCTGTGTGTTCATTAAATGCTTCCTCCTGCCTTTTCCTATTCTTCGGACGCGTTAGCCCGTAGCTTTTTTCGATCATGCGCTTTAGCGCTTCCTCGGGCACATCGCAATTCTCATCGCAAACCACCGTGTTCCAATGCGTGTGGTTCATATGCCAGCCAGGGATCACCGCAAGAAACGCCTGCCGCAAAAACTCCGCTTCAAACGGATCGCATTTCAGGTTTAGGTAAAGCTTGTTGCTGTGCCGCATGATCAGCGCAAAGCTTTTTTTGTTGCCCCAGTGCCGCATCACGGCGGTGGCGTTCGCATCGGCTGTTTCGTCAAAGGGATAGTCCTCGTAAACGGCGGGGAACGTCAGGCAAAAATCGATCAGGTCTTGGCGGGTCATGCGTTTCATCTTCCTTCAACGGTTCTATACGGGTAATTATACAAGGTTAACTCTATTATACCATATGGACACTTTGCAATCATTTCCCCCTTGACTTTTATGCGCAAGTATGGTTTCATAAGTCCTAAATCGGAATACATGAAATGCAGCGACGGAAATTTGCGCTTATCCAAGGGCTTCAGAGAGCTGGCGGGCGATGCGAGCCAGTGCGGAGGATAATTGCTATCTGCTTCCCGAGCAGGTTCTGTAAACACCGCGCGTCGAGGGGTTAAACATCCTTGAAGCGGCGGTCAGTAATGGAACACGGATGCCCCGTTACAGGCTATGAACTTGTTAGAGTTCGAGAGTGACTTTTTGCCGCAAGGCAAAAGTAAGCAGGGTGGTACCGCGAAAGAATTTCGTCCCTGGCGTAGTATAACGCCGGGGGCTTTTTTTACAGTAAGCTTCCGGCAGGAAATAAACAGAGTGAGGGCAATATGAAAGACATCAAAATTTGCGACATTACCATGAAGAGCGTGGGAAAAGCAAACGGACTGACGCTGAGCTTCCGCGAGAAGATCGAGATTTCCAAGCTGCTGGATAGGCTTGGCGTTGCGGTCATCGAGCTGCATGCAATAGAGAACCCCAAAATCGACAGCCTGTTGGTAAAATCCGTGGCAACGGCAGTCAAAAACAGCATCGTTGCGCTGCCGGTTGGCTTATCCGAAAGCGGCGCAGTAAAGGCGTGGAACGCGCTGAAGGAAGCTGCAAAGCCGCGCCTGCAGGTGTGCGCGCCAACTAGCCCCGTGCAGATGGAATACCTTGCGCATAAAAAGCCTGCCGGCATGCTGGAAGCCATTGCCGAAACCGTTGCCGCCTGCCGTCAGCTCTGCTGTGATGTGGAGTTTGTTGCGGAGGACGCCACCAGAAGCGACCCTGCCTTTTTGGCAGAGGCCATCAATGCCGCCATCGACGCGGGTGCCGCTACCGTTACCCTTTGCGATACCGCAGGCGCTATGATGCCGGATGAATTTGCGGCATTCTTAAAAAACGTATGCGATAACGCACCCGCAGTATCCCGCGTAGCACTTGGCGTATCCTGCGCAAATGACCTTGCCATGGCGGATTCCTGCGCCATTGCGGCGGTGCGGATGGGCGCTTCGGAAATCAAGGCCGCCGTTTACGGTACCGGAACGGCTTCGCTGGAAAACATTGCGCGCATCCTTGCTGCCAAGGGGCATAGCTATGATGCTGCCTGCGGCGTAAAAATGACCGAAATGAAGCGCATCATCGAGCAGATCACTTGGGTGTGCGAAACCAACCGCAGCAAAAACTGCCCGTTTGATAATCCCCTGCAGCCGGGCGAGGCGCTTTCCCTTTCCGAAAAGGACGACCTGCCCACCGTATTAAAGGCGGTAGCTCGGCTGGGCTACGAGCTTTCCGAGGAGGACGGTGCAAAGGTGTACGAAGCGTTTTTGCGCATCGCCGCACGTAAAGAGAGCGTGGGCGCAAAGGAGCTTGACGCCATCGTGGCTTCTGCCGCCATGCAGGTGCCGCCCACCTATCGCTTGGAAACGTATGTGATCAACAGCGGAAATGTCATTTCCGCCACGGCGCACGTTTGCCTTCGAAAGCATGAGCAAAGCATCGAGGGTATCTCCTTGGGGGATGGGCCTATCGACGCGTCGTTTCTTGCCATCGAGCATATCACGGGCCACCATTACGAGTTGGACGATTTCCAGATCATCGCTGTCACCGAAGGGCGCGAGGCCATGGGCGAAACCGTCATCAAGCTGCGCTCCGGCGGCAAGCTGTATTCCGGGCGCGGCATTTCCACGGATATCATCGGCGCAAGCATCCTTGCGTATGTGAACGCACTGAACAAAATCGTGTACGAGGAGGCGGAGGCATGAGGCTCTCTTTTTCTACGCGCGGCTGGAACGGCTGCTCTTGGGAGGATGACATCGCCGATGCACAGGAAATGCGCTTCTCCGGTATCGAGGTGTACAACGTGCAAAAATTTGCGGCGCTTACCGATAAGGGCGGGCCGTTCCATAAATACAATACGGCGGCAACGGCGCGGATGCTTCGTGAGAAAAACCTTACCATCCCGTGCTTTGATACCTGCTGCGATATTTCGGTGGACGCGACTTGTGAGCAATCGCCGGCGGGCTGGCGCGGCGCGCTGGAAAGCGTGATGGAGGTGGCTGGCAACATGCATGTGCCCTACGTTGCCGTGACTGCCCAGCACGAGGATGAGGATGCGGTTTATGCCGCTTTAAAGGAGCTTATTGGTAAGGCGGAAGCCTTGCAGCTTACGATACTCATCAAAACCACGGGCATTTATTGCGATACCGCGCGGCTTCGCATGCTGTTGGATTGGTTTGCCTGCGACCAGCTGGGCGCGCTGTGGGATATGCACCATACCTACCGCACGCAGGGCGAAAGCGCGGACGATACCATCAAAAACCTCGGTGCGTACGTCAAGCACGTACACCTTCGTGACTCCGACGATGCCGGCAGCTACAACCTGATAGGCGAAGGCACGCTGCCCGTTTTGGAGATGATGCGGGCGCTGTCCTCCATCAATTACGACGGGTTCCTTTCGCTGGAATGGAAGCCGGACTGGATGGAGGATCTGCAGGACAGAGAGGTCATTTTCCCGCACTTCGTCAATTACATGAACCGCTTTGGCAGTACCCGCAGCCGAAAAAAGGAGCTGTATTACAACCAAAGCCACACAGGCCAGTTCGTTTGGAAAAAGGACAGCCTGATCGAGCAGACTTTTTCGCAGGTGTTGGATCGCATGGCGGAGGAGTTTCCCGATCAGTATGCCTTTCGCTATACCACGCTGGACTATACCCGCACCTACGCGCAGTTCCGGGAGGATGTGGATACCTTTGCCCGGGCGCTGATCTCCATGGGGGTGCGTGCAGGCAGCAAGGTGGCTATTTGGGCCACCAACGTACCGGCATGGTTTATCACCTTCTGGGCGGCAACAAAAATCGGCGCGGTGCTGGTTACGGTAAACACTGCGTATAAAATTCACGAGGCGGAGTACCTTTTGCGCCAGTCAGACACGCATACGCTGGTGATGATCGATTCCTGCTTAGATTCGGATTATGCGGATATCATCAACGAGCTTTGCCCCGAAATGCGGGAAAGCAAGCCCGGGGAGCCGCTGCACTGCCATGCGCTGCCGTTCTTGCGCAACGTCATTACCGTGGGCTTCCGGCAGGCGGGCTGCCTCACGTTTGACGAGGTGATGGAGCGCGCCGCAACGGTGCCCGTGGAGGAGGTCTACCGCATGGCTGCCGCTGTGCGCCCGGATGATGTTTGCAACATGCAATACACCTCCGGCACCACCGGCTTCCCCAAGGGCGTGATGCTAACGCATTACAACGTGGTGAATAACGGCAAATGCATCGGCGACCGCATGGATCTTTCCACGGCAGACCGCATGATGGTGCAGGTGCCCATGTTCCATTGCTTTGGCATGGTGCTTTCCATGACGGCCTCCATGACGCACGGCGCAACGCTGTGTCCGCTGCCGTACTTCTCCGCAAAGGCATCGCTTGCGTGCATCAATCAGGAGCGCATCACCTGCTTTAACGGCGTGCCTACCATGTTTATTGCCATGTTCAACCATCCGGATTACCGCAGTACGGATTTCTCCTGTATGCGTACCGGCATCATGGCGGGCTCGGGCTGCCCGCCGGAGCTGATGCGCCGTGCCGCAAGACCTGACGAAATGAACATGACGGGCATCGTCAGCGTATACGGGCAAACGGAATCTGCCCCCGGCAGTACCATGAGCGCTTGGGACGATTCATTGGACGTGCGCTGCAACACGGTAGGGTATGCGTTCGTGCATGTGGAGTGCAAGATCGTAGACCCGGAAACCGGGCTGGAAGTACCCAACGGGCAAAACGGCGAGTTTTGCTCCCGTGGCTACAACACCATGAAGGGCTATTATAAAATGCCCAACGCCACGGCAGATGCGGTGGATGCAAACGGCTGGCTGCATTCCGGCGACCTTGCCTGCAAGGACGATAACGGCAATTATCGCATCACGGGGCGCTTGAAGGATATGATCATCCGCGGCGGCGAAAATATTTACCCCAAGGAGATCGAGGAATTTATTTATACGCACCCGGCGGTAAAGGACGTGCAGGTCATCGGCGTGCCGGATCAAAAATATGGCGAGGAAATTCTGGCTTCCGTGATGCTCAAGGAAGGTGAAACGCTTACCGAGGCGGCGCTTATCGAGTATGTAAAAAGCCACATGGCGCGGCATAAGGTGCCTAAATATGTGGAGTTTGTGGAAGCGTTTCCCATGAACGCCGCTGGCAAGGTGCTTAAATACAAGATCCGGGAGGAAGCCGCAAAACGCCTGCATCTGGAGGGCGCGGCGGGTATCGATACCGCAAAGGGAAAAAACGAAGTATAATCGGCGCTGCATATAGTTATATATTTTCCTCAAAACGGTACTTGACATCCCTTTTGGAATGTTGTATGCTTCAACACAATACAGTTAACGGCTGCGACGAAGACGGCCGGATAGCGAGATTTTCAGAGAGCCGGTATTGGTGCGAGCCGGTAGTCGTCGGTATCCATAAGCCCATCACTTCCGAGCCGGAGGCCCCAAAGGCGAAAGCCGAGTAGATGCCTTCCGTACGCCCGCGTTAAGGGATAGGGTTTGTTGGAACCTAAAGCGGCAGTATATCTGCAAATTGAGTGGTACCGCGGGCATTGTGTAGTAACACAGCTCGTCTCAGGATGTTCTGAGGCGGGCTTTTATTTTAAGATTAAGAATCGAGGAATGTGAGCATGACAGCACCAAATCTACGTGAAGCGCAGAGCGCAGAAAACTCCCTGCTGGAAATCTCCGGCCGTATCCGCGAAATGCGGGAGGTCATAGGGTACTCCACGTCGGAAATGGCAGCACGCACCGATCTTACGGAGGCAATGTATATTGCCTACGAATCCGGTGCAAGCGACCTGCCCTTTACCTTTATGCACAAGTGTGCGCTGGCGTTCGGCGTGGAATTAACGGAGCTTTTGGAAGGCCACAGCGCCAAGCTTTCCAACTATACCGTTACCCGCAAGGGCAAAGCGCCTGTCACCGCCGAGGAGGACGGCATCCTCATCCAAAACCTTGCGCCCATGTTCCGGCAAAAGCTGGCGGCGCCCTATTGGGTTACATACAAGTATTTTGAGGAGCAGCAAAACCAGCCCATCCACACCACCACCCACGCCGGGCAGGAGTTTGACCTTGTATTAAAGGGCACGCTCAAGGTGCAGGTTGGCGACCATACCGAGGTGCTGCATGAGGGCGACAGCATCTTCTACAAAAGCTCCACGCCGCATGGCATGATCGCCGTAAACGGCAGCGAGTGCCTGTTCCTTGCCGTTATCATGGCGGGCAATGCGCAGGAAACCAGCGACTTCTTAACGCCGCGTACCCCTTCCGCGCAGGGCAGCTTTATCTGCGAAAAATTCATCAGAGCAGACGAGAACGAAAACGGCACGCCGGTGGCGCTGCATGTGGAGCATGCGGACGACTTTAACTTTGCGTTCGATATCGTAGACGCTTTGGCAAGGCGCGAGCCGGACAAAACTGCCATGGTACACGTGGCGGAGGATATGACGGAGCGCGTGTTTACCTTTAAAGACATTAAGGACGCCTCCTCGCAGGCTGCCAACTATTTCCTCTCCCTTGGCATCAAACGCGGAGACCGCGTCATGCTTAGCTTAAAGCGCAATTACCAGTTCTGGTTTGCCATGTTGGGGCTGCATAAGCTGGGCGCGATCGCCATTCCCGTTGTGAGCCAGCTCGTTCAGCACGATTTTGAGTACCGTTTCCGCGCGGCGGGCGTTTCTGCCGTGGTCTGCACGGCGGACGGCGATACCGCGCACCAGATCGATCTGGCGCTTGCAGCTATGGAGCAGCCGGTCAAAAAGATCCTTGCGGGCGGTGCGCGCGAGGGCTGGCACGATTTTGACAGCGAGTATGTGCTCTTTAGCCGCCGGTTCCTGCGCAAGGAGGATTCCCCCAAGGGCAACGACCCCATGATGATGCTCTTTACCTCCGGCACAACGGGCTATCCCAAGATCGTTATGCACACCTATAAATATCCGCTGGGGCATTATGTAACTGCAAAGTACTGGCATTGGGTGGAGCGAAACGGCCTGCACTTTACCATTTCCGATACCGGCTGGGGCAAAGCGCTCTGGGGCAAGCTGTACGGGCAATGGATGTGCGAATGCGCCATCTTCGTATACGACTTTGCGCGCTTTGACGCAGAAAAGATACTGCCCATGTTCCAGAAGTATCATATCACCACGTTCTGCGCGCCGCCTACCATGTACCGGATGCTTATCAAGCAGGATCTTTCCAAGTACGACCTTTCCTCCATCCAGCATGCCACAACGGCTGGCGAGGCGCTCAACCCCGAGGTGTTCCGTCAGTTCGAAAAGGCCACCGGCCTTAAGATCGCCGAGGGCTTCGGGCAAACGGAAATGACGCTGGGTATTGGACACCTCATGGGCATGAAGCTCAAGCTTGGCGCTATGGGCAAGCCCGTTCCCGGCTACGACATCGCCTTGATGGATCGGGAGGGGCACATCGTGGAGGATGGTGTTTCCGCCGAGATCGTTATTCGCATGGGCAACGACGAAACCTGTGGCCTGTTCCAAGGCTACTATTTAGACACCGAGCATACCCGCGCCTCCATGCACGACGGGTACTACCACACGGGAGATATCGCGTGGCGCGATGAAGACGGGTATTACTGGTATGTAGGCCGTGCGGACGACGTGATCAAGTCCTCCGGCTACCGCATCGGGCCGTTTGAGATCGAAAACGTGATCATGGAGCTGCCGTACGTGCTGGAATGCGGCGTATCCGCCGTGCCGGACGAGGTGCGCGGGCAGGTGGTAAAGGCAAGCATCGTGCTGGTTCCCGGCAAGGAAGGCACCGACCTGTTGAAAAAAGAGATACAGGATTATGTAAAAACGCACACCGCGCCATACAAGTATCCGCGTATCGTGGTATTCAGAGAGTCCCTTCCCAAGACCGTCAGCGGTAAGATCATCCGAAGCCAGCTGTAAAGAAGCGTAGGAGCGTAACATGGAGCAAAAACGCCTGACCATATTTGCCGGGCATTACGGCAGCGGCAAAACCAATATCGCGGTCAACTACGCCGTATACTTGCGTAGGCAGAACCTGCCAGTCACCATTGCCGACCTTGACATCGTGAACCCGTATTTTCGCACCAAGGACAGCGCAGAGTATCTTTCCGCAAAGGGCATTGGGCTTATCTGCTCGGCGTTTGCCAACAGCAATCTGGACGTGCCCGCCATGCCCAAGGAGATCTACGCGTTGATGGAATCTCGAGAAACTTACGGTGTTTTGGATGTGGGCGGTGACGACCGCGGCGCGTTGGCGCTGGGGCGGTATGTGCCGGAGATCAAAGCGGAAAACGATTACGAAATGCTGTTTGTTATTAATCGCTTTCGCCCCTTAACGCGTACCGCAAAGGATACCCTTGCCGTTCTAACGGAAATCGAACAGGCAGCGGGGCTGGCGTTTACGGGCATTGTGAACAACAGCAATCTGGGTGCGGATACCACGGCGGAGGATGTGCTTGCAAGCGACGCTTACGCACAAGCCGTATCCTATGAAGCCGGGCTTCCTATTAAAATGACCACGGCGGAAGCCAAGGTATATCAGCAGTTGCAGGGAAAGCGGGACGGGTTGTTTTCGCTGACTCTACAAAATAAATATTACGAATAAAGCGGAGGTACCAAATGGCGAAACTAACGTTTCAGGAGGAGCTTTGCAAGGGCTGCGGGCTGTGTGTAGATGCCTGCCCCAAACAGCTTCTGGCTCTTTCCAAGAGCAGGCTCAATCAAAAGGGACACTCTCCCGTAGAGATCACGGATGCTGCGGCTTGCATCGGCTGTGCGTTTTGCGCAACCATGTGCCCCGACTGCGTGATCACCGTGGAAAAGTAAGGAGGAGAAAACATGCAGGAAAAAGTGCTTATGAAGGGCAACGAGGCCATTGCCGAGGCGGCGATATTGGCCGGCTGCCATCATTACTTTGGGTATCCCATCACCCCGCAAACCGAGGTCGCGGCGTATATGGCAAAGAAAATGCCGAAAATCGGCGGGGTATTCCTTCAGGCGGAAAGCGAAATCGCCGCCATCAACATGGTTTACGGCGTTGCTTCCACCGGCAAGCGAGTCATGACCTCCTCCTCCAGCCCAGGCATCTCGCTAAAGTGCGAGGGGATTTCCTATCTTGCGGGCTGCGACCTGCCTGCGCTCATCGTAAACGTGCAGCGCGGCGGCCCCGGGCTTGGCGGCATCCAGCCCTCTCAGTCCGACTACTTTTTGGCTACCCGCGGCCCCGGTCACGGAGATTTTCATGTGCTGGTGCTGGCACCCGCTTCCGTGCAGGAAATGGCGGATATTACGCGCAAGTGCTTTGAGCTTGCGGAAAAATACCGCATGCCTGCCATGCTTTTGGCGGACGGTACCATGGGGCAGATGATGGAGCCCGTGATGCTGCCGAAACCCGCCGTATTGGATACCACGCCCAAGTCTTGGGCGGCTTGCGGCACCGAAGGCCGAAGGAAGCACAACATCATCACCTCGCTGGACCTCTCCCCCGTGGAGCTGGAGCGGCAGAACCTCGAGCGTTACAAGCGCTATGCGCAGATCGAAGAAAACGAGCCCCTCTGGGAGGAATTCATGCTGGAGGATGCAGAGGTTTGCATCGTGTCCTGCGGCATTACCGCACGCGTATCGCGTAACGCCATCCTCGAGGCCCGCAAGGAGGGCATCAAGGTTGGTATGCTTCGCCCCATCACGCTTTGGCCGTTCCCCAAGAAGGCGCTTGCCGTCGTTGCGGATAAGGTCAATTCGTTTATCACGGTGGAGCTGAACATGGGGCAGATGAAGGAAGACGTGGAGCTTGCCATCCGCTGCAAAAAGCCGGTTACCGTCTGTAACCGGGTGGGCGGCATGATTCCCTCCCCCAAAGAGGTGCTGCAAGCCATCAAACTTGCTTCCGGGAAAGGAGCGTGTGACCAATGATCGTATTTGAAAAACCGAAATCCTTGACCGACGCGGTCATGCATTATTGCCCGGGCTGCACCCACGGCATCGTGCACAGGCTGGTGGCGGAAGCGATCGATTCTCTTGGCATTGAGGGCAAAACCGTTGGCATTGCGCCGGTTGGCTGCTCCGTACTTGCGTATAACTATTTTACCTGCGACATGATCGAGGCTGCGCACGGACGCGCGCCCGCCGTGGCAACAGGTGTTAAACGGTCTTTGCCGGAGAACATCGTATTTACCTATCAGGGCGATGGCGACCTTGCCTCCATCGGCATGTGCGAAACCGTACACGCCGCCGCAAGAGGCGAGAATATCACCGTTATTTTCATCAACAACGCCATTTATGGCATGACGGGCGGGCAGATGGCACCCACGTCCTTGCTTGGGCAGGTAACACAAACCTCTCCCTACGGCAGAGATGCGGCAACGCAGGGCTACCCCATCCGCGTTTGCGAGCTGTTAAGCGAGCTGGACGGCCCGGCGTACTTGGAGCGTGTTGCCGTCAACAACGTGAAGAACGTGAAGAACGCGGGCAAGGCCATCAAAAAAGCATTCCAGAACCAGATCGACAAAAAGGGCTTTTCGCTCATTGAGGTGGTTTCCTCCTGCCCCACCAACTGGGGCATGACGCCGAAAAAGGCGCTGGAATGGGTGGACGAAAAAATGCTGCCGCAGTACCCGCTGGGTGTGTACCGGGATAAGTAAGGAGGCAAATTATGTCAGAATATCAAATCGTAATCGCAGGATTTGGCGGGCAGGGCCTTCTGTTTTCCGGCAAGGTGCTGGCGTATGCAGGGCTTGCCGAGGGGCGCGAATTGAGCTGGCTGCCCTCCTACGGCCCGGAAATGCGCGGCGGTACGGCAACGTGCAGCGTCATTTTGAGCGACAAGCAGGTGGGTTCGCCCATTATCGACCATCCCAATGTGCTGATGGTCATGAACAACCCCTCCTTGGATAAGTATGAGGACGAAGTTGAGCCCGGCGGCAGCATCTTTGTGGATTCCACGCTGGTAGGCCGCAAGGTGCGCCGTACGGACGTAACGGTGTGCTACGTGCCCGCGACCCAAATGGCGCGAGATATGGACGCACCGGGTTTGGCCAACATGGTGCTCTTGGGGGCGCTTGTGGAAAAGACAGGCTGTGTGGAGGAATCCGGCTTGGAAGCAGGCTTGAAAAAGGCCATCCCCGCCAAGAAAGCGGATATGCTTGCCGCCAACAAAAAGGCGCTGGAGGCAGGAAAAGCTGCAGTGCAGTAATACCTCAACAGATGCGCATATAGCTGGGTACGATGGACGGTTTTGTGATCGAAAACAATACGCTGCTTGCCTATCACGGTACAGCGCAGGCGGTAACGGTGCCTATGGAGGTTACCGTCATTGCCGATACCGCCTTTGAGGGGTGCACGGGCATTACCGATATCACCCTGCCGCTTGCCTGCCTGAGGCTGGCGAACGCCGCTTCAAAAAAGCAGCTTACCGCGGCGGTGTTTTCGGATACCCACGGCAGTATCGCCCGGCTGTATCAGGTAAGCCAAGCGCTTCCGCAAATCCAGCTGCTTCTGCATTTGGGAGATTTCGCGTCGGACGGTGTGGAAATGGCGGCAGCCCTTGGCGTACCGTGCTATGCCGTTGCGGGCAATTGCGACGATTTCCCCCTGGAAGGCCCGCAGGAACGCGCTATTTCCTTTGGGGCAGTCCGCGTGCTGATGGCGCACGGGCAGCGCTACCATAACAGCATCATTGCGCTTAGCCAAGATGCTGCGCAAAAGGGCTGCGGCGTTGCGATTACCGGCCATACCCACCGGCCTATTCTGCAGTTTTATAACGGCTGCCTGCTGATGAACCCCGGCAGCCTAAACTATCCCCGGGGCGGCACAAAGGCAGGGTATGCGCTATTGACCGTTGACGATTCTTGCCTTCGCGTACAGCTCATAACGGTATAGCGGCAAAGAAGCCGATATACCGCAATCGCCAAACAAAAACGAACCGCTGTTCACTTGGAACAAGCGGTTCGTTTTTCGTTCTTATCATTTCTTTACGGGATAGCACACCTCGGTTACCAGCTCGTCCATGTTGCTCGTTTGCGCCGGGCTTACGTGGTAGATGCAAAACATTGCGCCGGAGAAGGTATAGCCGTTGTCCTTTACCCAGTTGGCTACCGCTTGGTTCACGCTGGGCAGCTGCTCGTAGCTGCCCTTGTAGGTGGCAGAAGCGACCTCCACGGCGGGCACGGTTTTAAAGACCACATGCTCTGTGTTTTGATAGGTACCCTTAACCGTAGCTTGAATCTCCACGTCCACGTCGCTTTCCTTATAGCCCTCATCGTGGAACACGGCAAGGCCGCAGTACGGGTCGCCGGGCTGCACGTTTTGCGAGGCGGCTTCCTTCATGAACGCCCAAAGCTGGTATTCCTGATCGTAGGAGGGGATGATCTGGCGCACGCTGGCAACGTAACGCTCGGGTATGGTTTTTAATACTACATTGTACTCCATGGCTGTTTCGTCCTTTCTTAACCGTTGAATGGCTGTGTCAAGCAGCAGCAAGCGCCTGCCGGTCGCTTCCGACTCCGCCTGTATCTCCGCCCGCTTTACCGCGAGGATGCTTCTAAGCGCCTCGGCATCGGGATGTGCACTGATAAGCTCGCCGATGGCCGTTAAGCCAAAGCCCATTTCCTTCAGGGATGCAATGCGCCCGGCGTCCGCAAGCTGTTCCTCCGCGTAATAGCGGTAGCCGGTAAAGGTGTCGGTATTCTGGGGCTTCAATAAGCCGATCTCATCGTAATGCCGCAGCATTCGGATGCTGATTCTTGACAGTTTTGAAAAATCACCTATTCTTAGCATGCTGTTACCTCGCACATGTGTGTTTTCTTGAGCTCAGGTTGAGTATAAAGTATCACACAATGAGAGAGTCAACAACTAATTTAAACTTTTGTTTTGGCATAGAGAACGGTTGAAAAACTGCCGTCGCAATACCGCTTGAAGTATCCGATACTTCCTGTAAAATGGAATTACGACGTCGTGATTACGTTTTATCAGGAGGTTTTTATGGAGCTTACGGTACATCCCATCGGCACTGTAAGGTGCAACGAAACCGGCTTTTGCGTGGTGCTGGAGCCGGAATACCGCGAGGCGCTGACCGGCCTTGACGGATTTGGCTATGTGCAGGTGCTGTGGTGGTTCGATCAATGCGACGATCCTCAGTCCAGAGCTACCCGCACGATCACCCGCCCGTATGTAAACGGCCCGGAGGTAATGGGCGTATTTGCCACCCGCTCGCCGGAGCGCCCCAATCCCATCGCCGTGTCCGCCTGCTATGTGACCTATATCGATGAAGCGCAGGGCATCGTGCATCTTGCTTGGATAGACGCGATCGATGGCACCCCCGTGCTGGACATCAAGCCCTACACTCCCAGCGCAGACCGCGTGGAGCAGCCCAGTGTTCCGGAGTGGTGCGCCCACTGGCCTCATAACGTGGAGGACAGCGGCGCGTTCGATTGGGAGTCGGAATTCAATTTTTAGGAGGCGTGCTATGAGCCTGTCGGACTATATCGAGCGCAAGCCGCAGCTTGAAACCAAGCGGCTGCTGCTTCGCACCATGACCGCGGCGGATGCGGCGGACTTGCGGGAATGGACGCCTAATGCGGCGCTGTACCGCTATTGGGGCAAGAACCCGGGCAAGGCGGATAAGAACCCGGAGCTCTTGTTTGCATCTTCGCCCAAGCCCACAAAAAGCTTTCATTGGGGCATCGTGCACCGGGCGGATAACAAGGTCATTGGCGAGGTGTGGGTGTATCTCATCGAAAACGACCGCATGGCAAAGCTGGCCATCCGCCTTTCAGACAAATATCACGGGCAGGGGTATGCAACCGAGGCTGTTAGGTGCGTGATCGGCTTCTGCTTTGAAAAAACAGAGCTAAAGCGCCTTTGGACGGATGTGGACGTTCGCAATACCGCCTCCGTCCGCTTGCTGGAAGCCTGCGGCTTTACCCGGGAGGGGCATATCCGGCAAGGAAAAATGGTATCCACCTGGTGCGATTATTATTTGTACGGCATGCTCCGGGAGGATTACGCTTCCCCAAAGGCGTAGCTTCCGTTTCGAATCGGGAAACCGTTTTGGGGCTTGCATTCCTTTTTTAATGGCGGTATACTAACTGCCTTGAAGGGAGGGATGCCGTATGGAACGGTTCATTCCAAAAGAAAAGCTTTCCAAAAAAGCCAAACGGGCGCTTGCGGCAAAGCAGCGTCAAACATGGTTGATCAGCCCGGTCAGCCGCAAAAGCACCAATCAAAAAGCATACACCAGAAAAACACCTCGCCGGTATGCGGACGACATACCAAATGGCGGGGTGTTTTGCTATTTAAAATGCCCCGCGGCGGCCTCGGTGATATACTGATGATGACACCATTCAAAATATAATCGGCAAAACGGCATGAAATAAGAACATATAGGAGAAAACGCATGAAAACAGATTTAGAAGCATTATACAACAGCATTGCGGCTAGTCAGCCAAACATCTGCGGCATCACCGCCATGCGGTACGGCAAGATACAGTATAGCGACTGCTGGAACGGCTTTGCCCCCGCAGACACGGTGCATGTGATGTCCGTCACAAAAAGCGTGGTGTCGCTGCTGGTGGGAATCGCGCTTGAGCAGGGCTTGATTAAAAGCGTGCAGCAGCCCGTGCTGGCATTTTTTCCGGACTACACCGTAAAGCGCGGGGAAACCACCATACAGCAGGTAACGCTACAACATATACTCACCATGACCGCGCCCTACAAATACAAGTCCGAGCCGTGGACAAGGGTTTGCACAAGCGAGGACTGGACGATAGCCGCGCTGGATCTGTTAGGCGGCAGGGCAGGCATTACCGGCGCGTTCAAATACTCCACGCTGGGTGTGCATATTCTAACGGGTATCATCGCGAAAGCCAGCGGCATGAACACCGTTTCGTTTGCCAACCGGTATCTGTTTGAACCCTTGGGCATCGCGCCGTACGAGAACTTTTTTGCGGTAACAGCGGAAGAACATAAGGCGTTCATGCTCTCCAAGGAGCCTAAAGCGCACATTTGGTTTGCCGACCCCAAGGGCATTGGCACGGCGGGGTACGGCCTTTGCATGTCCGCAGAGGATATGGCAAAGCTGGGGCAGCTGTGCCTGAATGGCGGCGTGTACGGCGGGAAGCGTATCGTGTCCGACGCTTGGATCAAGGAAAGCACCAAGCCGCGCCTGCAATGCGATGAAACCTTCGGCAACATGGCATACGGCTACCTTTGGTGGACGCCCACCAAGGGGAAACGCGCGTATGCCGCCTTAGGTAACAGCGGGAACGCCATCTATATCGATCCGGATCGCGGCACGGTGGTGACGGTGGCAGGCACCTTCAAGCCCAACATATTCGATCGCGTGCAGTTCATTCAGGAAACCATTGAGCCGCTTTTGGATAACGTATAAAGCCTCCGCATGCACTGCGGAGGCCGGAATAAAAGAATAATAAGGGCGGTTAGCCATTATATTGTGATGCCGTTTTTAGGATGTATGCGTCGAGAAACTTTTTGGAGGGGGTATAAACGTGCTCCGGCAGGGCGTTTAGCGGAAACCAGCGCCAAGCGTCCTGCTTGTCCGGCTCCATCACGCGCGCTTCGCCGGAAGAGGCCCGCGCCAACACCTGTACGGTCACAAAATGCTTATTGGGCTGAATGTCGTCTGCCGCGCCAAACACGGTAAGGTCGCTTACGGTAAGCCCCGTTTCTTCTTTTACCTCTCTTGCCGCGCCCTCAAATATGGTTTCGCCGTACTCCTGCTTTCCGCCGGGCAAACACCAACTGCCGGGCTCGTAAATGCCGCCGGTGTCCTTGGCAGCATCCTTGCGGTGCCCCAGCAGCACCTGCCCGTCTCTTATCACCAATATGCCGATGCCTACCTTGATCACGTTGGTTTCCATATCTGTTTACCCTGTTTGCTGTTGCTGTATTACGCCATCTCCAATAGGATCTGCGCCGTTGCATCGTCTGTGATAAGGATGTTGATGAGCCGTCCCCTAAGTGCCGCGGTGATGGAGTCCGCCTTATATGCGCCAACGGCGGCGGCAATGCGCACCGGGATGCGCAAAAAGTCTATCACGGAAAGCCCCAGCACCAGATCGGACAGCGCGGGGATGCAAAACTCGCCATCCGCATCGTAAAAATGCAGGCAGATATCTCCCACGCAATTCTCCCGAATTTGCGGTAAAAACGGGGAAAGTGGCGTGTTTGGCACGTCCGGGAAGTTGGAGTCCTTGGTGCCGATGCCTGTAATGGCGATGTCTGCCTTTCGTAGCGCCTGATACGCAGTAGAAACGGAAATGTCGTTTAAAATCGCCTGCCGCACTTCCTTGCCTGCCACAATGCCGGGGGCGGAGAGATAGATGGCGTTTGCCTTGAACTTTTCCGCCCAAGTCTGCACAACGGCGGTGGAGGGCACAGCCTCGCTCAATATGCCCGTGGTCTGTACAAAATGCAGATGCTCATGGTTGCCGCTGCTGACGCAGTACTGGCCGATGGAGTAATTGGTGCGCCCGCCGCTTAACGCCACCACGCCGGAATACGGCAGGATGCTGCTGATATAAGAGGCGGCAACGGTGCAAAAGGTCTGCGGGCGAAGGCTGTCCGCAACGATCACGTCCTTCAGACGGTAACGGGTTTGCAGGCGTTCCTCCAGCTCCAGGTGCCGGTCGGTCTCGGCGGAGGGAGCAATGTGTATCTGCACGATGCCGTTTTCCCGGGCTTCCGCCAAAAAACGCGCCACCGAGGAACGGCCGATGTCCAGCTTCTGCGCAATGTCCTGCTGGTTCATGCCAAGCACATAATACATGCGCGCAATGCTGCGTAAAAAGTCTGCTTTGGAAACCTCGTCTGTATATCTGTCTTTGCTGATCATATCCTACATCCCGTCCGCTTTATTTTCCGTGACCTGTGTGATCAAAAGTGCTATTTCCAGAATATATTCCCAACATCGGTATTATACCGGGAAATTGCCTTTGGCTCAATCATTAATTGCCAAATTCGGATTAAAATGCTCCCGAAGCGTTTTCCAGTCGGCAAACGCCCGCAAAAGCGCTCCCTGATCGTTCCCGGGGGTAAACCGGCGAAGCAGCTTCGGGGGTTCCGCCGCTATGCCCAAAGCGCCGCTGCAAAGCGCCGCGCAGCCTAAAAGCGATGCTTGCGTATATCCCTCCTGCAACAACAGCGTGCTGTTTGTTACCGTGGCAATGGTTTGGGCAATATATGCCGATTGCAGCCCGCCGCCGCAGCCGCGTATGATGGTTTTTTCTAAGGGAAGGATATCGTTCTGGTTGCTGTAATTGTCGCTGATGGAAAACGCGATGTCGTTGGCAAGAGCCAGCGCGAAGTCAAAGCGATCCAGATCGGCAGCCAAGGGAACATGCAGCCGGAAGCCCCCCTCGTACAAGGAACGGTTCTCTCTAAATATCAGCGTGCCAAGGCTGGCAGCGCATTTCACATCTGTTTTTTCGGCCATGCGCGTATCGATCTCTTCATAAGAAACATCCGGGAAAAACATGTGTTTGAAGCGCTGGTAGTTTAACCCCGTAACGCCCGCGTTGCTTTCCAATAGGTATTTGCCGGAAGTCAGGTGGCAGTTTACCCAGCAGCGTTGCTTCTCGTCCTGCACCGGCATATCGGTAATGCGTACCAACGGAGAGGTCGTGCCGGAAACCAGCACCAGCTCTCCCGGCGCGGCAAAGGTGCCGTGCACGGCCACCTGCGTATCCGCACCGCCCACCACAAACGGAATCCCCGGGCGCAAACCGCAGGCGGCGGCAGCCTCGGACGTAACAGCGCCAAGCACCTCTCCGGCACGTTGCAGCGGCGGCAATATGTCCCTGCGAAGGCCAAATAGACTACATAGCTCGTTTGACCACGCCCTTGTATGGATGTCTAACAGTTGGGTCTCGCAGGCTTGGGAGTATTCATAACCGCATACGCCCGTCATCATCAGGCCAATATAATCGCTGATGCTGGTGATCGTACTGATGTGCGCGTATTGCGCCGGGTCTGTTTCTCGCAGCCCCACCAGCTTTAAAGCCGAAAATACCGGGGATACCCAGCGTCCGGTCATGGCGTAGATGCTGTCCTGTGCGGGAATGGACGCTTTCCATTGCAGCCCGCGGTTGTCTATATTCGGAAGCCCTAAAAAGGGAAGGCCGCTTTTATCGATCAGTACAATGCTTTCTCTGGCGCTGGTGGCGGTGACCGCCGCCAAGGAAATATCCTCCGGCAGCGCCTGTAATACCTCCCGGGAAAGCTCGCAAATGCTGTGCCAAAGCTGCATGGGGTCGAACGACCAGCCGTCCTCAAAGCGATTGTCCCGCAAAAAAAGGCTGTCCAGTGTAGCTACCGAAAGGATACGCCCCTCTGCCGTCATGAGTCCAACACGCACGTTTCCCGTGCCAACGTCAACGATCAAATATGCCTGCTGCATGTGTTTCGCCTCCCGTTTCTATGAAAAGAGCCGCATTTTGCGCCCAAATCATTGTATGTAGTATACATCAATGTGAGAATGCGTGTCAATAAATGCACAAATGCTCATTGAATATTATTTTGTATAATTCAAAAAGTTTCCATAAATACTTTGAAATATCTGTTGACATTCTGATACAACCCATCTATAATCACAGCAACAAGAAACAAATAGCCAGTAAATGAGCAAATGTCCATATCGTGAAGCAATACAAAAGAACACGAATCATCAGGCAGAAAGGCAAAACAAATGAATCTGTTAGTAACAGCTCCCATGATGGAAAAAGACCTCGAAACGCTGAAAACCAAATTCAACAACATTCTTTATAAGCCGTGGACAGAGAACGGCGCGGGCTATTCTGCGGCGGATACGCTGTCGCTTTTAAAGGAAGCCAAGGCAGATGCCATGATCTCCGAGCTGGACGACGTAAACGATGCCGTGTTGGATGCGTATCACAACCTGCACTTTATAGGGGACTGCCGGGCGAACCCCGCAAACATCTCTCTTGCAGGCGCTAACAAGTATCGCATCCCGGTCATCTGCACACCCGCCCGCAATGCGCAGGCGGTGGCGGAGCTTCTGGTAGGCCTGTTGGTCAGCTTTTTAAGAAACGTGCCCGCTTCCTTGAAGTGGATCGAAAACGGCTGCTGGAAGCCGGGCGAAACCCCGTATTACAAGTTCATGGGCAACGAGATCTGCGGAAAGAAGATCGGCTTTGTTGGCTTTGGCGCGGTAGGCCGTACCACGGCGCATATATTAGCCGCATTTGGCGCAACCGTTTCCTATTATGATCCGTATGTATTGGATACGCCGGAGCATTACGAAAAGCAAACGCTGGAAGCACTGTTTGAAAACAGCGATATCGTGTCCATACACCTGCCGGTGCTGCCAAGCACCCGGGGCATGGTCAACAGCACGCTGTTAAACAGCATGAAGCCCACGGCGGTGTTTGTGAATACCGCCCGCAGCGCTGTGGTGGATATGCAGGCTCTTCGGGAGGTGCTTAGCGCAAAGAAGATCAGAGGTGCCGTGATCGATGTGTATGATCACGAACCGCCCAAGGACGAGGACTTGCAGCTGATGCAGATGGATAACGTGCTGGCAACCCCGCACATCTGCGGCGCAACGTACGAGGTAACGGATCACCAATCCCAGATCATTACCGACCGTATATTGCAGTGGCTGTCCGGCAGCGAGCAAGCAGCCGTCGTATTTAATAAGGAAGTTCTGCAATAGTAGGCGATACCCTGTGTATTTAGAAGCGCGAGCTTTTAAATAAAAGAAAGAACAAAGGAGAGAAGAATAATGAAACGATTGATCCCCATTCTGTTGGTTGTACTGCTGGTTCTCGCAGCCGTGTGCGGTTGTGCCAGCACCCCCGCTGCCCCCGCCCCCGCTGAGGAGCCCGCAGCTCCTGCCGAGGAACCCGCCGCGGAGGCTCCCGCATCTCCCGAAACGCCCGCTGACCCCGCAGCCGAAGCCCCTGCCGCAGCAGACAGCGGTGTTGCCGGTGTGCTGGACGGCTTGGCCGTTCCCTCTCTTGCCGGTAAAACCATCGGCGTTGCAGTTTTAGGCACCGACCATGAGTTCGACCTGTTGGCTTATCAGGGCCAGATGGATCGCATCAAGGAGCTGGGCGGCGAAGTGATCGCGGTTGACGGCGAGCGCAACGACCAGAAGCACATTGCCGACATCGAAAACCTGATGCTGCAGGAGCCTGATGCCATCATTAAGCAGCTGGGCGACAGCGCTATTTACGAGCCGGTATTGAAGAAGGTCAGCGAGGCTGGCATCCCCCTGTTCACCGTAGACCTGTCCTCCGAGTATTCGCTGTGCAACAGCACCTCCGATAACTACGCCATCGGCGCAACGCTTGCCCGTACCATGTACGAAATGATGGGCGGCGAAGGCAAAGTAGCAGTGTTCAACGGCTTCTACGGCGTGCGTGTTTGCGCCATCCGTTACGACATGATGAAGTATGTTGCCAACGATTATCCCCGCGTAACCTTCGTAGACCCCGAGCTGCAGGACGTGATCACCGGCGCTGCCGACGATGCGTATAAGAAGACCCTTGACCTTCTGACCAAGGAGCCCGATGTTAAGGCGATCTGGACGGCTTGGGATACTCCCTGCGTAGGTATCGTACAGGCGCTGGAAGAGCAGGGCCGCAACGACGTAATGGTATTTAGCGTAGACGGTTCCTCCAACGTGTTGAAGATGATGTCTCAGGCAGAGTCCCCGATGGCTTGCGATATGGCGCAGGATGCATACAAGATCGGTCAGGCTGCCGTGGATCAGTGCGCACGGTATCTGGCAGGCCAGAGCATTGCTTCTACCGTATATGTAGAGCCCGTTATGGTCACCAAGGACAATTATACCGACGCTATGGCGCTCTTAGGCAAAGAAGCATAATCGGTTGTTCAAAGCTTCCGGCGCGGGGAGAATATCCCCCGCCGGAAACTAATTCTAAAATTAGGCCTTTCTATTTACCCCCTATCAGAGACGAAGGATTGGTAAGAGTATGGATAGCGTACAAAACGAACCCTATATCTTGGAAATGCAAAACATCACCAAGTCCTTTTACGGCGTAAAAGCGTTGGACGATGTTACATTTCAAGTAAAAAAAGGCGAAATACACGGGCTTGTTGGCGAAAACGGCGCAGGCAAGTCCACCATTATGAAGATATTGGCCGGGCTGTATTCCAACGACAGCGGCCGAATCCTGTTTGAAGGGCAAGACATCACCAGCCATTTAAGCACCAAGGCGGTGGAGGAGCTTGGCATCAGCTTTATCCATCAGGAGCGCTATGTAGTGCCCCATCTCACCGTTGCGGAAATGCTGTTTTTAGGCAAGGAGATCACAACGCCCGGCCTTCCCTTTTTAAAGCGCAGGGAGATGGAGGCGCTGGCGGAAAAAACGCTGAAGGAGCGCATGGGCGTGGAGCTGCCGGGCAGCCGCCGCATATCCTCGCTTACCGTAGGCGAGCAGCAGCTGGTGCAGATTTGCCGGGCGCTTTTAAACGACCCGAAAATCATTGTATTCGACGAGCCCACGGCGGTGCTTGCAAAGAAGGAAGCCGACCGGCTGTTTCAGATAATCCATCAGCTAAAAAAAGATCGCGGTGTTATTTACATCTCCCACTACTTTGGGGAGATACTGGATCTTTGCGACATGGTAACGGTGCTTCGTAACGGCAAAAAGATCACCACCGTACCCACTGCGGGCATGACCATTGAGCATTTGGTCACCTTGATGGTAGGCCGCGACGTGCGGCAGCAGTATCCGCCCCGCACGCGCACCATCGGAGAGACCGTGCTCAAGGTGGAGCATCTTACCCATCAAAAGCAGTTTCAGGACGTTAGCTTTGAGCTGCATAAGGGCGAGATACTGGGTATTACCGGGCTTATGGGCTCCGGGCACGATCAGGTTGGCATCTCTCTGTTTGACAGCCAAGGCATTACCGGCGGCACGATCACTTACAAGGGCAAGCAGCACAGAAGGATGCTGCCGCATAAGGCAGCCGCACTAAAAATTGGCTATGTGCCGGACGACCGGCGCGGCTTGGGTGCCTTGCAGATCATGACGGTAAAAGAAAACGTGTCCTTGGCAAGCCTCTACAAGGTGAGCCGCAGGGGCGTTATCAAGAAAAAGAACGAAGCAGATCTAGTCAATTCCATGGTGGAAAAGCTGAACGTAAAAACGGCGGGCATCGATATCCAGTGCGGCTTTTTGAGCGGCGGCAACCAGCAAAAGGTGGTGCTGGCTAAGTGGCTCTCCAGCGACGCAGAGGTATACATTTTAAACCAGCCTACCTCCGGCGTGGATATCGGCGCACGTGCCGAGATCTATTCCATTATCGATAACGCCGCCAAGGCCGGCGCAGCCATTTTGTTGATCACGCAGGACACGCAGGAACTGTACGGCATGTCCGACAGGGTCATCACCATGTATCGCGGAAAGATCAGCATGCAGTGCAATATCGACGAATGCACGGATAAACAAATTATTGTTGCTATGATGGGAGGGGAAAAGGATGCGTAAGCCTAACGCCATACAGCCCGCGGGTGCGGGCAGGCGGTTGACGGATACGCTCATCAGCCTGAGCGGTTATATCGCCTTTGTGCTGGTGGCGCTGTTTTTCGCCATCCGCTCCCCGGCATTTTTAAAGCCCGCAAACATTTCTAACATTCTGCTGCAATCCAGCGTACTGGGCATCGTGTCCTTCGGCCTTACCGCCATATTCATTGGCGGCGGTGATGATGTCATTCGCGGAGGAACAGACCTTTCCATTGCAAACAACATGGCATTTTGCGCCGCAGTGATGGCGGTGGTGCTGCAAAAGGGTCTCCCGCTTTGGCTAACCCTTGTTATCGGCTTGGGAGTCAGCATGCTTATTGGCCTTGTGAATGCTATCGCGGTAGTCAAGCTAAAAATGATACCTCTCTTAAGCACCTTAGCTGTAATGTACATTTTGCAGGGCTTGGAGAAGATCGTAACCAGCAATGTGGTAACGCCGGTTACCAACGAGTTTATCTTAGGCCTCTCCGGCGCAACGTTCTTGGGAATTCCGGTAGTTACATGGTGCTTTGTGCTGGTGGGCGTTGTAATGTACTTGGTGTTCAACAAAAGCCGGTACGGTAACTGGGTATCCGCTGTGGGCGGCAACGCCAATGCGGCAAGAGCCAGCGGCGTGCCTGTTGACCGTGTGGTGGCAAGCACCTACGTGATTGCAGCAATTCCCGCAGCCATCAGTGCATTCCTGCTTCTGGTGCGGTTATCCTCCTATTCCCCCGGCACGGGCGACCTGATGTTGTTTGACATCATGCTGATCAGCTACTTGGGCGCGGTGTTCTCCGGTCAATACCGGCCTAACATCTGGGGCACATTCATGGCGGCGTTGTTTATCGGCGTTTTAAGTAACGGCTTTACCATGATATTCGTACCCTCCTACTGGGTGTACGGCATCAAGGGAGCGCTGATCATCCTCACGGTTTCCATCACAACGCTCAGAAAAAGGAAGGTGATGTAGCATGGAAAAGAACAAAAAAGGCTTCCGCGGCGTATTGCAATGGCTGTATAACTACACCACCGTGGTAGCGATCGTGCTGGTATTCCTGTTCTTTGCATTCGCTGCACCAAGCTTTTTAACGCTTAGCAACCTTTGCTCGGTACTCAACCAGTCCGCATTGTTGATGCTGGTGGCAACGGGCATGTGCCTCACGGTAGTGGCAGGCGGTACGGACTTGTCCGTGGCAGCCACCTACGGCTTGGGCGCAATGGCTGCGGTGCTGTGCTTGGAGGCGGGGCTTCCGGTGGGCGTAGCGATACTGGCTGCGATCCTGCTGGGCGTGTTATACGGGCTGTTCAACAGTCTGCTCATCGTAAAAGTAAAAATCTCCATCTGGCTGGCGTCCATCGGCACGCTGTTCATCGGAGAAAGCATTGAGCGCATCGTTACCAAGGGCGGTACCGCCGTGTATATGACGGACGTACCCGCGGCTTACTCCTTTATCGGCAAGGGCGTGCTGTTCGAGGCGGGGGACTTCTCCGTTAAGTTCAGCATCGTGCTGGCGCTCATCGTTGCCCTTGCCGCACACTTCCTCTTGTCCCGCACGGTATACGGCAGGCAGCTGTACGCAACGGGTCAGCAGGTGCGGGCGGCTAGGCTTTCCGGCGTACCGGTGGATAAATTCATGACCATCGCCTTTGTGATCGCAGGCGTATGCTGTGCACTGTCCGGCGTGGTCAGCAGCGCAACGATGTCTTCCTACATTCCGTTAGGCGGGCGTTATTACCTGCTGGACTCCATGGGCGCTGTGTTCATCGGTTCAACGCTCAACAAGCGCGGCTTTGCCAATATCCCCGGCATGCTCATAGGCGTTCTGTTCTTCGGTTTACTGTCAAACGGCATGAACCTGATGGGCCTGCATTTTTACTGGCAGAGCGTGGCGCGCGGCGGCATGATATTCCTAACGCTTGCGCTGGACTCCTACCGCAGGAGCAACTTGGTCAAGGGCTGATAAGCCCGGCAAATACCGGTATTCAATATTTACATATTATATGGAGGCGTAACTATGAACAACTATCCTTCTGAACAGGAAGCACGGGAACTGATCTGCGAGATCGGCCGCCGCATTTTCGAAAAAGACATGGTAGCGGCAAACGACGGTAACATTACGGTGAAAATCAGCGACGACTGCATCTTGGCGACCCCCACGGGCGTCAGCAAGGGCTTTATGCAGCCGGAAATGATGTCCATGCTGGATCTTAAGGGCAACATCGTAGCCTGCGGCAGCATCAAGCCCTCCTCCGAGGTAAAAATGCATCTGCGTATCTTCAATGAGAACCCGGCAGTGGGCGCCTGCGTACACGCACACCCCATCAACGCCACTGCTTATGCCATCACAGGCGAATGGCTGGATGCGCCTATCTTCGCAGAATCCGCCATTCAGCTGGGCGTGGTGCCCGTGGCGGTATACGGCAAGCCCGGCAGCCAAGAGGTGCCGGATTCCGTTGCACCCTTTGCAAAAGACTATAACTGCTGCCTGCTGTCCTTCCACGGCGCGCTCACTTGGGGCAGCGACCTGATGCAGGCATACTACCGCATGGAGGCACTGGAGCATTTTGCCCAGTTGTACACCATCACCCAGCATGTGATGCACAACACCCGCTACATGACGCCGGAGCAGATGGCAGGGGCGATCCAAATTCGTGAACAGGGCTGCGGCGTGTATTCCGGCGGCGTGCCCAACAATCGCGGCTAAAAGGAGGCAGCTTATGCAAGCGTTTCAGTATTACAACCCCACCAAGGTAGTGTTTGGCGTGGGCGAGTTCAATAAGCTTGGGCAGGAGGCAGCCGCCCTTGGCAAAAAGGCGCTTCTGGTAAAGCAGGAAGGCCCCTTGGAGGGCATGGGAGTCTACAAAAAGGCGGAGCAGTATTTAAAGGAAGCAGGTCTTAGCGTTGTTGCCTTGGCAGGGGTCAGCTCCAACCCCAAGCTTTCTAAAATCCGCGAGGGCGTGGCGCTGGCAAAGGCAAATGGCATAGACGTTGTGGTGGCCGTTGGCGGCGGAAGCTGCATCGACGCCGCAAAGGCCATCGGCATCGGCGCGCTGGACGCAGGCGACTTGTGGGATTTCTGGGCGCGCAAGCGCACCGTGGAAAAGACCTTGCCCGTAGTGGCAGTTTCCACCATCTCCGCCACCGGTGCGGAAACCAGCTGCCATGTGGTGGTTACAAACGATACCGAGGCAGATACCACCAAGTGGCAGAAGTGGGCGCTGCATGACGCGCACGCTTTCCCCGATACCGCCATCATCGACCCGGAGCTGTTGGCAACCGTTCCCCCGCGCCTGACCGCAGCCGGCATGGCGGACACCATTTCTCACGTAATTGAAGGATACTTTGACGGCGTGCCGGACAACCCCATTTCCGACCGACTTGGCGAGGGCATTGTCATGACCGTGATCGAAAACGCGGGCGTGCTCAAAAACCCCGGCGACCTCAAGGCCCGCGCCGCCATCAGCTGGGCGGCAACGCTTGCTATGAGCGGCTTGCAGGACTGCGGTCGGTCTAACGCAGGCTTCCCGGCACACTGGATACAGCATGCCGTAGGCGCGCTGACCGATACATCCCACGGCGAGGGCTTGGCGGTGCTGAACCCCGCTTGGTTGGAGCATGTAAATCAGGAGAACCCGGCAAAATTCGTGCAGTTTACACAGCGCGTGTTCGGCTTGGAGCGCAAACCCGGCATGACGGATGTGCAATACGGGCAGATGGGCTTGGATGCCCTCAAGGCGGAGTTTAAGAGCTGGGGGCTTCCCACCACCTTGAAAGAGCTTCGGGTTACCCGGGAGATGATTCCCGCCATCGTGAAAGCCGTGATGGACAGCCCGGAAACCTATGTGTTCCAAGAGGAAACGGTTCGCAACGTATTACTTAGCTGTTTGGGCGAGTAACGGAAAAACCACATCATTCTCCTTTCTAAAATGCCCCTGCCGTTTGATGCGGCGGGGGCGTTTTACTGTCGGCGAGTATGCTTTTTTGCAGCGCTTTCTATACCACTCGGTACTTCATCCATTTGCTTTTTGTATACCGGTGTAAAAATACAACGGAACGGAATGTCCAGTCGATCAAATATGCAAGCCATACGCCTATAACGCCGAGCCCCAAGTAGGTGCTTAAAATATAACCGGAAAGCAGCCGGAATACCCACATGGACACAACGGAAATGACCATAGGCGTTTTTACATCTCCCGCGGCACGGAAGGTGGCGGGCAGGTTAAACGCGGCAGGCCATAGCAGCACGCTGCCTATGGCATGTATCCAAATGCACGGTATGGTAAGCGCCGTGGTTTCGGCGGACAATCCGTACAGGCGAATCATGGTGGGCAGCAGTAAAATACACGCTGTGCATACGAGTAGATTGGCTGCCATGGAGAACAGGATCAATTTCTTGTTATAGTACTTTGCTTGCTCGTAATGATTGGCGCCCACACAACGGGCTATAATGGTGGTAAGCGCAAGGGAGATGGCAAGTCCCGGGATCACCTCCATACTCGCAAAAACAGATGTAACAGCGTTGGCGGTGATGGATGGCGTGCCAAACGTGGATACCACGCTTAAAAGCAATATCTTCCCAAACTGAAACATGCCGTTTTCCACGCCGCTGGGAATGCCAACGCGCAGAATTCGCTTTACCATCATGCCGCTGAAGCGGTGTCGGAGCGTTTTCTCCAAATACAGGGGTCGCTTTTTATCGAATAGCATCGCCGTGATTACCACGGCGGCGGTCATGCGCGACAGCAGGGTGGGAATGGCCACACCCGCAGTGCCCATCTTTAGCAGGTATATGCATATGGCATTACCGATCAGGTTGATGGCGTTCATCATCATGGAAACAGACATGGTCACCTTGGAATTGCCCATGGTGCGGAAGATGGACGCGCCGCCGTTGTATATGGCGATAAAGGGAATGGACAGATTGGTGATCATCAGGTAGATTTCCGCATGCCCGTATACCTCGGCGGTGATCTGCCCAAACACTACGTTTAAAATAAAGCCTTTTAAAGCGTATACCAAAAGCATCATGGCAAGGGACGCCACGCCGCAAAACCATACCAACTCGTTGGAAGCTGTACGCGCCTTGACCTCGTTTTGCAGGCCGAGGTATTGCCCCGCTACCACTGCGCCGCCCGTAGCCAGCGCCGAAAAGGTGTAGATCACCAGCACCATGATGTTATCGATTAACGATACGCCGGATACGGCTGCCTCTCCAACGCTTGCAACCATCATGGAATCTGCCATGCCCACAAATACGGCAAGCGCTTGTTCCACGATGAGGGGAAGTATCAATGTAAAGAGGGCTTTGTTGCTAAAGAGCAGATCCCTTTTTTGTGTAATGACAGCGCTCAATGCACATGCCTCCGTCGGTAAGCTCCGAAAATCGTTTCGATTTCATATTCTACACCCTCATACGGGTTTTACAAAATATAAAATACGCGGAGCATAAAAACAGCGCGGTATACCGCGCTGTCGTAAGGTCAACCGTTCTTTTGCAGCCTTTCGTTAACAAGAGCTGCATCTTTTTTTGCGCGGCGGTAGAACAGCGAGCAGATAATGGCAAACACCACAACGATGGTGCCCTCCATGCCTAAGAGCATGCCCAGATCCTCCGCGCGGAACCACTCGAACAAAAAGCCGCACAGCATGACCACCGCATTGATATAGAGAAAATTCAACAGCATATACAGCAAAAACTTTCGGTTGGAGGGCTCGCGCTTTTTATCGGCAAACAGCACGGTAACGGAGCATAAAAGCGCGCATAGCGCCAGCTGCCAGATGAGTGCCGCCCCGTGTGAGGTATCCGTATCCCAAAACAGCTCGATGTATGCGGCGGCGGCAAGGGAGATGCCGGTCATCATGGCGGGGAATATCTGCAATACTTTTTTGATGGCTGCAATCAGCTTCGCGGTTCTCTTCATATTCCCAGTTTCTCCTTTAATACGGCAACATACTGGCGGGAAATGACCACCTTTTCTCCGTTCGTTAACAGCGCCTCCAAGCGCCCGCTAAAGGCGGGGGTCACGCTGCGTATTTTTGTGAGGCTCAAGATGCTGGATTTTCCGGCGCGGAAGAATTCCGCCTCCGGCAGCATTGCCTCCAGCTCGTACAGGCGCAGCCGTACCTCGTATACCTCGGTTTTTCCGTAGGCAAACACGCGGTCGTCAACGCTTTCAAAATAGTAGATATCGCCGGGGTCTGCAAGGAACAGGCCGTTGTCACGATACAGCTTCAGCCGCTGGCGAACGCCGCTTTGCCGAAAGCCCTTCAGGCACTGCATCAGCTCGTCGGTCAGCGTATGGCAGCGTACGATAAGCTCCTCTTCCTCCTCGGGCTTGATGTCCACGATCGTGATCTTCAAGTGCGCTTCTCCCATGTTTTTTCTGCATTATACCATAACAGCAGGCGCACTTGAAAGATGGCGAAAGCTCTTTTAGAGGCGGCGCTTACATGCCGCCTACGATCATGCCTACATCCCCGTGCAGCGCTAAGCGCAGCAGCCCCAGTAGGAACAGGTGCGCGGGGTAGTAGAGGTAGAAGAACCACTTCATGCCCTTCCATTTGCCCCGCTGCCCGTTGTATTGGCTAAGCGGAATGGTGGCTAATGCAACGCAGAATTGCAGCAGCCCGAAGCGAAGGTCAATGAAGATACAGTAAACCAGCGCGTAAAAGCCAACAAATATCATCATGCCAAGCATCTGCTTTTTAAAATCGCCCCGGTTGTTATAAAAGTTGAGGATCACCAGCATGGCGATGCAGCTCCAGTCCGAGGGGAAGGTGATGGCGCTTATCAGTATGCAAAGCGCCGTTTTCATCCATGGCTTGAACTTGGGGTTGGTGTTGTGCTGCATTTGCAGTACAACGAGCGCCCACGCATAAGGCCAGATCACGCTGGTCTGGTTAAAAATACTGGTCTGGAAGGGAACAAAGGGGATACCGAAGCAAAAATTATAGGCAAAATGCGAGAGGATGGCCAGAATAAACAGGCGCAGCGTGTACTTTTTCACGTCATGCGTGTAATAATATCCTTCCGCGATCAAAAAGCACATGATGGGCATGGTCAGGCGACCGATGGCGTGTAAGCCAAGGATGATCGCGCCGCCGCTGTAGCCGGGATGCAGTACGCTCGTTACATGGTCAATGGTCATGGCGATAATGGCGATCACCTTCAGCGCGTTGCCGGAAAGGCCGCGGGTCTCTTGCGGTGCAAGCGTTTCCATATATATGTTCTCCGTTTCTTTTATTCGGGCAGAGTATACCTTAACCGCCAAGCACCTGCAATAGCCCGGCGGGTAAGCTGCACGGTATTAACGGTAAGCGGTCATAAATGCGGTGCAAAAAGCACGGCTCCCGAACATCGCGAAAGCCGTGCCATAGTCTAACGTGCTATACGCTGTGGATCATCAGCCAAGGGATTTGCGAAGATAGCGTGCCGTAATGGTATCGGAGTTTGCCGCCATCTCCTGCGGGGTGCCGGTAAACACCACCTCGCCGCCTGCGGTGCCGCCGTCCGGGCCGATGTCTATCAAATAGTCCGCCTGCTTCATCACGTCCGTGTTGTGTTCAATGATGATGACCGTGTTGCCCCGCTCAACAAATCCGTCCAGCAGGGACATGATTCCTACCACGTCCGAGGCGTGCAGGCCGGTGGTGGGCTCGTCCAGCACATAGATGTTGCCCTTCTGGTCAAGATACTTCGCCAGCTTCACGCGCTGACGCTCGCCGCCGGACAGGGTGGACAGCGGCTGCCCCAGCGACAGATAGGATAACCCCACCTCCACCATGGCGTGCAGGTGCTTTTTGATCTTGGGGCAGTCGGAAAAGAACGCTTCCGCTTCCTCGGCGCTCATCCCAAGGATGTCTACGATGTTTTTTCCCTTATATCGGTAGGACAGTGCCTGCTCGCTGTACCGGGTGCCCTCGCAGGCCTCGCAAACGGTGATGACCGGGTCCATGAACACCAGCTCCGTTACGATCACGCCCCTGCCCTTGCAGGCCGGGCATCCGCCCTTGCTGTTGAAGGAGAACATGGACGCGTCCGCACCCGCTTCCTTTGCCAAGAGCTTTCGTATTTCGTCAAAGAAGCCGAGGAAGGTGGCGGGGGTGGAGCGGCCTGTGGCGGTAACGGGGGATTGATCCACCAGCACCACCTGCTCCTCGTATTGCTTAGCAAACACATCCCGAATAAGCGAGCTTTTCCCCGAGCCTGCCACGCCTGTCACCACGGTAAGCACGTTTAGCGGGATATCCACCGAAACGTTTTTTAGGTTATGCACTGCAGCGTTTCGAACGGGCAGGAAGGCGGCGGGCGTTCTCGGCTCCGCCTTGAGGGGCAGCGTTACCTTCATGGCGTCGCCTGTTAATGTACCGGATCGCAACAGCGCGTCGTAGCTGCCCTGAAACATCACCTCGCCGCCGTGGCTGCCTGCCAGCGGGCCAATATCGATCACCTCGTCCGCAATGCAGATCACGTCTCTGTCGTGCTCCACCACCAGTACGGAATTGCCCTTGTCCCGCAGGCTCTTCAGCAGCTTCGTCATACGGTGTACGTCCCGTGGGTGCATGCCGGTGCTGGGCTCGTCAAAAATATAGGTCATGCCGGTAAGGGCGCTTCCCATGTAGCGCACCAGCTTGAGCCGCTGCGCCTCGCCGCCGGAAAGCGATGCGGATTCCCTGTCCATGGACAGGTATGGCAAGCCGATATCGATCATTCTTGTAAGCGTGGTCACAAGCGTATGCACGATCGTTTCCGCGCGCGGGTCGCTGATGGAGGACAGCACCTCTCTTAGCGCAGTAAACTCCATGGCGCACATTTCGTCGATGGAGTATCCTGCCACCTTGCAGGAGCGCGCGGCCTCGTTTAGGCGCTTGCCGTGGCAGCAGGGGCAGTCCTTTTCGTGCACAAGGCGCTGTAAGCGCAGGATGGAGCGCTCGGTGGTCTCGTTTACGTTGCGCTTTAATACCAAGCGGTTCATCATGTTGTAGATGCCCTCTACCGACTTGTGTACGCGCTTGCCGCCCTGTTCATATGCGCCGTACAGCAGCAGGTTCTTTTCCTGCTCTGTGTAATCCCGGTATTTTTTGTTCACATCGAACAAGCCGGATTCTTTGTATTGCTTCCAATACCAGTTGTCCACATGGAACGCGGGAAGATCCAGCATCCCCTCGTTCCAGCACTTGTCCGTATAGATCACCGGCGTGATATCCAGCTCCAGCACCTTGCCGATACCGGAGCATTCGGGGCACATGCCGTTGGGGTCGTTAAAGGAAAAGTACGAGGCCGTACCCACATAGGGCGTGCCGATGCGGGAGTACAGCAGGCGCAGCGCGGCGTACATATCGCTGATGGTTCCAACGGTGGAGCGAGCATTGCCGCCCAAACGCGATTGATCGACGATCACCGAGGCGGAAAGGTTTTCTAAAACCTCCACCTTGGGCTTGTCGTACTTGGGTAGCCGTCCGCGTATCCACGCGGTATAGGTTTCGTTCATCTGCCGCTGACTTTCTGCGGCGATGGTATCAAACACGATGCTGGACTTTCCCGAGCCGGATACGCCGGTGAACACCACGATCTTTTCCTTGGGAATCTCCAACGATATGTTCTTTAAATTATTCTGGTTCAACCCCTTGATGATGATCTTTTCCTGATGCGCCAATGCTGCGTCCTCACTTTCCACTCATTCTCACAGTATCATAGTGTAGCATACCGTAACACGAACCGCTCGACTTTTCTTGCACTGATTCTGCGAGGCGGCATGCGCCTGATGAACGGCTGCATGCATTGACCGCCAAAGCAAAAATTGTTATCATCGGTTTCATAAACCAAACAGGAAAGGGAAAAGCAGATATGGATCACATTCAAAGACTGGAAGTGGACGAATTCTGGGCGGATTCCACGGTCATAGAGGCAGGCGGGTTGGTGTTCGTTGGCTATTGCATGAAAAACGAGGGAGAAAGCATCGAGCGACAGATCGCGGGTGCGTTTGACGTATTGGAGGAGCGCTTAAAGCTGGCGGGGCTAACGCTGGAATCGGTCGTTAAGATGGATTGCCTGTTTCGCGACATCAGCGACTTGCAGTATTTATCCCCCATCATCAAGGAACGGTTTTGCGGGAAGTATCCCACAAGAAAAGCCTTTGAAACCAAATTCATTCGGGAGGGAATCCTGTTCCAGATCGATGCCGTTGCTGTCAAGCAGGCGTAAGGCACAGGGAAAAAACCTTAATGATATTTTCCGGCGGGAAAGCAAGAACAACCATCTGCCCGCCGTGCTTTGAATAGCGGCACGTTCGTTTATTTACTCTGCCCGCAGGTATATTTCGGTTGCTAGCTTTAAAAGCGCATAGTATCATAGTAATTGCATATCAAAAGCGGCTCCAAAGAGCGCATAGTTATTCTTCTACCGCATAAAGACGCATCGGAGCCACGCAATCTAGTATCATTACGCAGGAGGAAATTATGGAAAACGAAAAACGCTGGCAGCGTATCAGCTACATGCCGGCAACGCCCACTGGTGAAAATGGAACATATGTAACCGGGTGCCCGGCGCATATCGAGCTTTCCAGACGCGCCGCACGCGAGGGCATGGTACTGCTCAAAAACGACGATTCGCTTTTACCGTTTAAAAACGGCGCAAAGCTTGCGGTGTTCGGCAAGGGGCAGGCGGATTTCGTGAAGGGCGGCGGCGGCAGCGGCGATACCACGGTTGCCTATGTGCGGAGCCTCTTGGACGGCTTAAAGATCAAGGAGCAGGAAGGCCGGGTGGCGCTGTATTCGCCGCTTTCCAACTTTTACCTTGAAAATGTAAAAACGCAGTACGCGGCGGGAAAGCACCCCGGTATGACGAAGGAACCTCAGCTGCCGGAGGCGCTGCTGCGCGACGCGCGTGCGTTTACAGATACTGCGATAGTATCCATTTGCCGTTTTTCCGGCGAGGATTACGACCGTACCGGCGCGCCGTTTGACGGCGACTTTTTCCTGAGCCGCGAGGAAACGGCAATGGTAAACGCCGTTACCGCCGCGTTTCCCCGGGTTGCCGTGGTGCTCAATACCGGCGGCATGATGGACACCTCGTGGTTCCGCAACGATGCGCACATCGGCGCGGCGCTGCTGGCGTGGCAGGGCGGCATGGAGGGCGGGCTTGCCATGGCAGACTTGTTGGTTGGCGATGCATGCCCCAACGGCCGCCTCACGGACACGTTTGCGGTGGATTTTGCGGCGTACCCCTCCTCGGAAAACTTTAACGAATCCAAGGATTATGTGGAGTATAACGACGATATCTACGTTGGCTACCGCTATTTCGAAACCATTCCGGGCGCGGCAGACAAGGTTTGCTATCCGTTTGGCTTTGGCTTGAGCTACACAACGTTTGCAATGAACGATATTTCCATTCGGGAAGAAAACGACGCCTTTACCGCCACAGTGACCGTAAAGAATACCGGCAAGGTAGCGGGGCGGCAGGTCGCGCAGGCGTATTGCCGTGCGCCCCAGGGCGAGCTTGGAAAGCCCGGCTTGGTGCTGGTTGGCTTTGCAAAAACACGCTTGCTTGCGCCGGGCGAAAGCGAAACGCTTTCCATTGCGTTTGTACCGTATGGCTTTGCCAGTTATGACGATACCGGAAGGGTCAAGCAGTCCGCTTATGTATTGGAAAAGGGAGAGTATCAGTTTTATATCGGCAGCAATGTGCGGGAACTCACACAAGCCGATTTTGTATGGCGGCTGACGGACAACCGTATACTCGAAACGCTGACCCCGCGCTGCGTACCTAAAAAGCTCACACGTCGTATCCGTCCCGACGGTACCTACGAAATGCTTCCCACCGGCGAGTACGAGGGCTTGCCCTGCCATGAGGGCGGTACGGTGCCGTTTGAAGGGCAATACCCCGTGGAGGATCGCTTCCAGCGGCCTAACTGCGCTTGGAGGGTACCCACGCTCCCGCAGTTGGAGGACGTGCGCGACGGGAAAATTTCCTTAGACGATTTTATGGCACAGCTAACCGACGCGCAGATGGTGCAGCTGTTGGGCGGGCAGCCCAACCGCGGCATTGCAAACACCTTTGGCTTTGGCAATCTTTTGATGTATGGCATCCCCAATGTGATGACGGCGGACGGCCCGGCGGGGCTTCGCGTTCTGCCAAAGTGCGGCGTGGTCACAACGGCGTTCCCTTGCGCAACACTGCTTGCTTGCTCTTGGGACGAAGCGTTGCTTTACGAGGTTGGTATGGCTGCCGCAAAGGAAGTGCACGAAAACGGCATCGGCGTATGGCTGGCACCCGCCATCAACATCCACCGCAGCCCGCTTTGCGGAAGAAACTTTGAGTATTATTCAGAAGACCCGCTGGTTGCCGGTAAGCTTTCCGCCGCTCTGGTTCGCGGCGTTCAAAGCCAAGGCGTTGCGACCTCGGTAAAGCACTTTGCCTGCAACAACAAGGAAACCAACCGCAAGGAAAGCGACTCGCGCCTGTCCGAGCGCGCGCTTCGCGAGCTCTACCTCAAGGCGTTTGAGATCAACGTAAAGGAAGCGTCGCCGTGGACGGTCATGAGCTCCTACAACCGCGTCAACGGATGGCGCGCCTCGGAATGCCGCGATTTATTGACGGGTATCCTGCGTGAGGAGTGGGGCTTTGACGGCCTTGTAACTACGGATTGGTATACGCGCGGCATGCAGCCGGACGAGATCGCCGCCGGCAACGATATCAAGATGGCCTGCGGTTCTCCGGAATACACGCTGATGAAGTTGCAAAGCGGCGAGTTGGATCGTGCATGCGTAAAAGCCAGCGTGGAGCGGTTACTCAAGCTGTTCCTGCGTTTGGCGTAATCGCTTCTGCTTCCTCCCATCAAACCCTCTCATTATGCCAAATAAAAGGCCATCCTAAAGGATGACCTTTTATTTGATTTGTTGTACCAATACAGCCTGCTTTCTATTTAGCGCGGATACTCATGCAAAAGCTGTGCAGCATCCCGTTCCAGCTTTCGATGGGGCGATGGCCGTCACTAAGCGCCCACTCCATGCAAACGCTGCGATTGAGCGCAAGGCAGGCGTCAAATATGTCCTCGTCCGCATACAGGGCATTTAGCAGCCCTTTTTCCCGGCATTTCGTAATCAGCGTCCGCGCGATGCCGTCATAATAGCGCTTGGTAAGCGGCTGTGCCGGGGCGCGCAGCATGCGGATATAGTAATAACGAAGAAGCGCCGCGCCGGGGCTGGTCATGATGCGGTTGCTTTCCTTGAGCAGCATTTCCAGCTGATCCAGCGGGGAAAGTGCGCCATTTTTTAACGTTGTGTCGTAAAAGGTTTGGTATTCCTGATCCAGATCGGCGATCACGAGGCCTACGATATCGTCCTTGTTTTTGAAATACGCATAAAAGCTGGTGCGCGATACTCCGGCGGCGCGCATCACCTCCGATACCGTCACGCTGTCCCAATCCTTCTGCCGGAACAGCTCCAACCCGGCGCGTGCAATGCGCGTTTTTGTTTCAAAAGCCATTTGTTGCCGCTGATTCATATTACACCCAACCTTGCTACCGATAATATATAACCAGTGTATCATGAGGAATCCGCATCTGTCCAGCACGGGCGGCTTTGTGGGCAAATCTGCCGCGGAGGCGGAAAACGGATTGACATGCCCTCGGCAAAACACTATACTCTTTATGATGACACATGTCAACGAAGCGCAGAAACAGATATCTGTTCGGGGATACCGGCGGGGGGAGTATACATGAAGAAAAAGGGAATGGCGGCACTGCTGGCTGCGATAATGGCTCTGTGCTTATGGCCTGCGGGCACTGCGCTGGCGGCTAGTGCAACAAGCGTACAAATCGGCAGCGTGACGCTGAGCGATACAACGCCCTATTATGTGAACGGTGCAAGCGGGGCGCAGGGAACAGTATCCGGCCTTGAACCGGCTGCTTGGAACGCTTGGTTCGATATCGAGAACGGCACGCTGCATCTCAACGGCCTGAACATCAGTGTAGCAGGTAACAACCAGATAGGCTTCAGTCAGCATTACACTGTTTTGTGTGCCGATGGAGATATTACGATAGAGCTTGCGGGCGACAGCTGCATTACCAATACAGCTGAAATAAACATCGCCTCCGGTGTGTATTGTAAAGGCAATCTAACGGTCAGCGGCAAGGGTGCGCTTACCGGCACGGTAACAGGCAGTAGGGATTTCAGCTACGGCATATATACGAATGGCGAGATCACCGTGAAAAGCGGGACGCTTACCGGCAAGGGCGGCCCGGTAACGGGCAGTAGCAGTTCTAGCTACGGCATATATGCACCTGGCGGAATCACTGTGACAAACGGGACGCTCACCGGCAAGGGCGGCCCGGTAACGGGCAGTAGCAGTTCTAGCTACGGCATATATGCGCCTAGCGGAATCACTGTGACAAACGGGACGCTTACCGGCATAGGCGGCACAGCGAATAAACTATCTGACGGTGACACTTATTGCATAAGCTGTGGCGTATATACAAGCATCGGCACGATCACGGTAACCGGCGGCACGCTCACCGGCAGGGGCGGCGAGACCGATAAGACGATGACGGGCACTAACAACGGCAGCTATGGCGTGCGAACACAAAGCGGAACGATAGCGGTGGGCGGCGGCACGCTGACTGGTACAGGTGGGAGCGGAAGGACCAGCGTGGGCGTGGAGGGAGCCCTAATTACTGTCACAAGCGGCGGTACGATCACCGGCAGGGGCGGCCCGGGTGGTCGCGCACACAGTTTTGGCATCTACACAATAAATGATATCGCAATCGGTGACGGCTGCGCGCTCATTGGAACAGGAGGCACCGCCAGCAATGACGGCGGCAGTTATGGCGCTCGCGTTCCGGATTCGGAAAGCATTCCGGATTCGGGAAATATCACCGTTACTGAGGGAGGCGCGCTTACCCTGAAGGGGCAAACAAAAGTGCTGTTTAGCGATGGCTCCGCCTTGACCGCCAATGAGAATAAACAATATAAATACCGAATAAGCAATAACTTCGCTTCTATTCCAACAGACTTTACCCAGTCCGGTACAACGCCATATACACATGCTTCAAGTTATCAATATGTGCAGATTCTCCCCGCAGCGCATCCCGAACCACCCACGGGCGTAACGCTGTCCCAGACTGCGCCAAAGGAAGGTGTTTCGCTTACGGCGTCAATCGCGCCTCCGGAAGCGCTTACATTCACCGATACGCTCTATAATACGATTACGGCGGCACCCCGCTATCAATGGTACACCAACGGCAATGCAACTACCACGGACGGCACACCGATTTCCGGCGCTACTGAAAAAAGCTATTGCCCCACGGCGACGGATGTTGGGAAATATCTTTATGTAACTGTTACTACCTACGACCATTTTGACAGCGTGTCCGCTGCTACAACGGCCAAGGTTGTACCGGCCACCGAAGCCAAATTCAACAGTCTTTCAGCCAACGGCTCGGATACTGCGAGCACCACAGAATTAACGCTTACGTTCGATCAAGATATAGTAGACCTTAAAGCAAGCGACGTGACGCTCACCGGCGCGCAAAAGGGTACGCTTACAAGAACGGACACCTGAAAGTATACGCTCGGTATTTCCAATATCACCGTGGCAGATGGAGAGACTGTGGCGGTAGCGGTAAACAAAGCGGGCTATCATTTCACACCCGCCAGTAAAACGGCTGCGGTGCGGGTGTACACGCCCCCCATCCCCACTGGTGGCGGCAGCAGCGGCGGCAGTACGCCTCCGCAAACGGTGCAAAGTACAAACGGTGCGTTATGGCTTACCGGCGCAGGGCTTAAGCCAAGCGACAGGCTCAACGCTGAACCCCTAGCGCCCGGTGCAGCCTACAATGTGATGTTACAGCTTGCGGGCGCGAGCGATGTGTTTGCCGTATACGACCTTTCGCTAACCAGTGGCATAAAATCCACCGGTTCCCCCATGACGCTGCAATGCAGCGTGGGTGCGCAGTACGCCGGGCAAATGTTTACATTGGTGCATCGTAAGGCGGATGGCACTGTAGAATACTTCTATGCCACCGTCAATGCCAACGGCGACCTCGCCTTTTACCCCCTGTACGAGCTTTCTCCGTTCATGCTGGTGAAGGGCACTCTGGCGCAGATCACAATTCCTACCGAGATAGTACTAGACTTGCCCAAAACGGGCGATCAGGCAACAGCAGCCGGGTATACACTGATGCTGCTGGCGGTGCTTGCATTTGGCGCGGTTGAACGGCGTAAGCGCACCCGCTGATTCTTTTACTGCTTTACGATAGGCCGCATGACCATCTGCGGCCTTTTTTGTTGAAGCAGCCATAGAAACGCTTATGAAAATCGAGCTCGAAACATCGCACAATCGGTTGCAATCACGACGATTTCTCGTATACTGAAGAAAGAATACGCACAAAAGGAAGGTCGCTTATGAAACACTTTATTGCAAACAAAACAGGCAGAACCTTTGTTCTTCGCATGGAGCGCGGCGATCTGCTGCGGGAAAAGATTACGGCATTATGCAGCGAGCACAGCATCAAAAGCGCCGTAGTCCTGTCCGGCATTGCAACATTTGATATCGTGAATATGCAGATGTCCAACACCACCGGCTTCCCGATGGGCTATGATGTACTGAAGCTGGAGGAACCGCTGGAGCTGGCTTCGCTGGACGGTACCATCATCAATGGCGAGCCGCACCTGCACGGGGTCGTTGGCAAAGCAACGCAAACGTGGGCGGGGCATCTGCTGGACGGCTGCCGCATATTGTATTTGGGCGAAATCGTTCTGCAAGAGCTGCCGGAGCTCGACCTCATTCGAAAGCCCGATAAAGACGGCGTGTTTTTGATCTCCGAGAAGTAACGTAAAGCGGCTTTCGCTACCCGGTCGCTAAAGCGCCCTTCGGGATTCGCCGGTGTCACTGGGGCAGTGCCACCGCCAGCCCGGGGTGCTGAAAAACCATCCACAGGATGCTTTTTCGCCTGCCTGTGGCAGGCCGCACCCTTCGAATCCCTCAAACGTGATGCGAGCAATAAAAAAGCCATCCTGATGGATGACTTTTTTATTGGCGCGCCCTGAGGGATTCGAACCCCCGACCTTCTGGTCCGTAGGCGGAGGATATAGGACACCATTGTAATACGAGTAATTAAAAAGAGCCCTATTTTAGGCATGTTTAGTCTATCATGTTTCGTTTGATATCGGTTGATTTTAGCTAGTATGCTGTCAAAAATGATGTCAAAGTACCATCTAAAAAGAAACTAATATATTATTTGCAACTAATATAAGAAGGTACATTTTGTGGAAGCATATGGACTAATTGGAATAATATAGTATTGCCAAAATGGAAGCAACATTGCTCCGTTGACAGAAGTATCATTGCAATGATACAATGTAAATATCGCCAGAATAGAGTCCGGAGGTGCTAATATGGACCAGTTTGATTTGCTGCATGGTTCGGATCATGTTGTTCGTGATCCGGCGTTTGCTTTCGGCAATCAACATAATGATTATGGCTGTGGCTTCTACTGCACGAAGGAGATCGACGCTGCGAGAGAGTGGGCGTGCAAGTCCAATACGGATGGCTTTGTAAACCGCTATGCCTTCCAATCAGAGAAACTGCGTATACTAAACCTGTTGGACGGGGAGCACAGTATCTTGAATTGGATGGCGTTGCTGCTCAAAAACCGGATTTTTAAGTTGGATAACGAGATTGCAATAGACGCCAGAAATTACATGATTGAGCATTTTTCGATTGATGTCTCCGCTTATGATGTAGTAGTAGGGTATCGGGCAGATGACTCCTATTTTTCATTTGCCAATGCCTTCGTTGGAAACGGTCTCTCGTTACGCTCCTTAAACAATGCGCTGCGACTTGGAAAGTTAGGGGAACAAACCGTACTGGTGTCAAAACGCGCGTTTAAACGCATAACCTTCATAGATGCAGAGCCAGTAGAGAAAAGTATTTACTATCCACGGTTTATCGATCGGGATGCTGAAGCGCGAGCAAGCTATCGTGAGCAAATTAAGGAGAGCAGGACATATCGTGATGATATTTTTGTGCTTGATATCTTGAGAGAGGAATTACAGAACGATGACCCACGCATACAGCGAATCTTACTTGGCTGACGCGAAAAACTGCCTTGCTTCTATGCTTGATTATGCTGTGCATGACTGCAAACTAGAAGCTGACTGGTTTGGCACGCTGTTTATTCAGTCCGGCATCGCAGATCGCTTCGAACGAGGCGATCCATGGTGTATTGCGGGGAAATCGGGAATCGAATTAGCCAATGAAGTACTTCACCGAGCAGGGATTGCACCTGTATCCGCAACATTTTCACAGGAGCGATCTCCGGAGTACTGGGCGGGTTGGGCACTTGCGGAGTATCAATGGTTTACTGGGCGCTCATTTCGGGATATTCTACGAATTTTGCCCATTTCTCATATCATAGGGATGTATCCGTTGTTTCATGAGATGGATATCAGTCAGTTTATCGATGCCATGGAGAAGGCGTATCAGCAGATACCTTCTGAAACGCATCTGAAACGCATCCGGGAAAACCGAGGTCTTTCGCAAACCGAGCTTGCTAAGTTGTCAGGCGTTAGGTTACGTTCCATCCAGATGTATGAGCAGCGTGGTAATGATATCGACAAAGCACAGTCGCAAACACTATTCAAGCTGTCACGCGTACTGGGCTGCAGCATTGAAGATCTATTAGAGCATCCAAGCGGTTGTGAATAGAGCATCATTGGAATGGTTACTTTTGGTAACGCTGCCGGAAGCCTTACAATGATTGATAATGGTGCTATATCTGCGTAGTCAGGAGAAAAAGAAATCCTTACATTGGTTCGAAGAACCTGTTATTAAGCACAGATTCTTAGATCATTTTTTGTAGCTTTTTGGCGTTTGGGTTTCGGCGTCGACAGGTAAATTTTCGCTAGCGTTGGCCGTAAATTCCATATTGGTGTTGGCAGCTAAATCCATACTGGAGGTATCTGATGTCACATTAACACTGATACTGCTTTCATGTGCGCTTATCAAAACCATCACTGTTGATAACTAGTAATGTATCACCTGTTTGCACAATTGAGGCGGCAACAATGGCATCTTCTTTCTCGACGCACATGATATTATGCCCAGTTCCCGGGCCTTTATTAGTGGTTATTGTTTCTAAAGATACAAGGCTTGCATATCCCTTTTTGGTAACGACAACGGCAGTCTCCGCCTTTAGTGTTATTATCCTGTTATGACGGCAATAAGTGCCTTTATCAACCGGTTTCTTAATCGCAAAATCAGCCAGTATATTAGACCATGCCAATGCAGCGGCTTTTTGCGTTTCAGAAGGTACACTTTCCAGATCAGTTTGAACGATGATGGAGTCAGCAAAGGCTCCGGCACAATATCTCCGTTGCCGTAGCTAATGTTTCTCCGCTCGTTATGCATCGAACTAGCCCCGGCGGTACGCCGCGTTTCGGACGACACAGCGGTCTGCTTTTGCGATAATGGCTCACTCTTTCAGCGTCCTCTGATGTTATATTAGCAAGATTTTGAGGGCATTCCCATATATCTCAAGATCAGGTATTCAGCCCACATTTGCTCGATTTCTCATATATGAAAAACAGCCTCCGCATGAGCACGGAAGCTGTTGGTAAAGGGATTATTTGCATATTGGGAAATATGGCGGTACAATCTGATCAGATATATTTTCATCATGGAGGCTTAGGTATGTTTGATGAACACAAACCTTATATTGATTGGCTTGAGCAGCATAACATAGCTCATATTGAACTGAATCCCCCAAAAGTTGATTTATATAAACAAGAGTGGTTTGATCGCTTTGTACCACCTGAAAAACGTGAAGAGGCGCTCAAATGCTATTGCTTTGATACAGACGAGTACTGCGGATATTTGTGGCATATATTCAGCTACGAACTATTAAAATGCGATACTGGGGAACGCGCAATTTCTCAATTCAATGGGACTGACAAGTGTGTTGCTATCCTGCTTGCCAATATAGATAATTTCGCTTTCCAGATCAACGATGCGTCAAAGCTGTCGGCAGAAGATATAGGTGAATTGCAAGATGTAATTTTGACAGATATAGATTTCAGGTGGACATACGCAAAAACGCATGAGTCGGATTTAGGCCCATATTATTTTGTGCGGTAGGGAGGAAGTTGCATGAATTATCAATACAAACACAAATTTACATATTGGATGACCTGTTGGGTGGCACGATTTCTGTAGAAAGCACTTACGGAGTTGGTTCCAAGTTCAACGTGGATATGTTTATGACACGAATCACATGTACCGTCAAGCAAGTTAAATAAGTTACTCCAGAGCATTTTTTAATGAAACCATCGCTAGTAGCAACAACTAAATAGACGAAATTCCAGTTATTATTCAGCGGTTTGGAAACAGGCAGTATTGCAACAATATCGCGTCTCTCTTCTAGAATAGCAAAGGTCAACAGATTATTTGCTCAATAATAAATCCTCTCAAGAAATTATTGAATTCGCTGTAGCTGCTTCTGCATTGAAACACAACGTAGAAGGGGATTTCAATTGGGTTACAGTAGCAGAGGTGCAAAAACTGGCTGACGGCGATGCTTCGGGACGCGTACAGCGATAGACCTGAGTTAACGAATTACTTCCATTGCGAACTAGCGCCGGAATAATAGACAAAACGAACATCCTCGATCCCAAAATCTCTGCATTATCTCTATAATGTTGTCCCATATTAAAAACCGCCTGTCGTTTTTATCCTACGACAGGTGGTTTTTTTCAATGTCCAATATTTAGAATTCAGTTTATTCGCCGGGGGATAAAAATTCATGTTCCTTCCATTAAATAAACTGCGCCAATACGGCGGCAAAGAGGATAGCGGGCAGGTAGTTTACCACCTTGACCTTTACGGCCTTCATTAAATCGAGCGCCATGCCCAATATGACGATAGAACCGGCGCATACGATCTCTGCTATGGCGTGGTCGCCCAAGAACGGTGCGATCAACCCCGCCAAGAGTGTCAATGCACTCTCCAGCAGGAATAGCGATATGGCAGACAAGAGTACGCCAGGCCCCAGCGTTGCCGCAAACACCACGGCGGAAACACCATCGAGCACGGCTTTGGTGATCAGCGTGGTATTGTCCCCGGATAGCCCGCTTTGCAGCGGCCCTATGATCGCCATCGCACCCACGCAATATAAAAGCGAGGTGGTCACAAACGCGGAGGAAAATGAAGCGTCACCCTTTGCAAGCTTTTGATTGAGCCGCTCCGAAAGGCGGCGAAAGCGTCCGTCCAAATCCAAAAGTGAACCTACCGCGCCGCCCAATACCACGGCGAGTATCGCCACCAACTGGTTTTCCCCCTTGCGCATACCTGTGATCGCTACATACACGGTTACCAGCGCAAAGCCCAGCATCACATTATCTGAAATACGCTCCGGCAGACCTTTTTTCAGGAGCAGACCCAGCGCGCCGCCCAGTATGATCGCGCCCACGTTAATAAATACCCCTACCATGCGTTTCTCCCTCCACGTGCTGTGTTGCATCATATCCCCGGTGCAGGTTCCTGTCAAGATGTACGGCGTCTCTTGGCATTGCGCCGCGCCGCCAATTCAAGACATGCAGTTTCTGCCTTTGCCGCCCTGTTCTGTGGGGCAAACACGTTCAGTATAGGCAACGGTCAATTACTATACGGCGAATCATTTCAATGCTTAATCGGAATCAATTATTCAGCCAGGCTTACGCTGCTCCATGGACAGAAAATCGAATAGTAGAGATGCTTAGTCAGGGGGATAGGCCCCTTTAATTATCTTCTTGGTACATAATATGGCGTTTATTGGTTGTACAACAACAATATTGTGCACTTATTACGCCGTTTTATGGGTTACGCAATAGGGCTTTTCACCCTACAATTGGGTCAACAAATGAAGTATACATATCGGTAATTTGGCGTGTATTCATGAATTAGCAGGTAATATCTGCTGATATTAAAAAAACAGGAGGACGAAAAATGAAAAAGTATCTTGTATTGTTATTGGTGGCGTTGATGGTATTCAGCGTGGCTGCTTGTGCAAGCCCTGCCGCTCCGGCGGAAGCACCGGCAGCAGAAGCACCGGCAGCGGAAGCACCGGCAGCGGAAGCACCCGCAGAAGCCCCTGCGGAGGGTGCAACAAAGGTGGCGTTTGTTGTGCAGGATATGTCAAACGAGTCACAGTCTTACTCCTGCCGCATTATGGAGAAAATGGCACCGGAGTTCGGATTTGAGTTTTCTTATTACGATCAAGCGGGCGATGCGCAAAAATGTGTTGAAGCAATCAGCACCTGCATTGCACAGGGCGTTGATGCTATCATCATTAACCCCAGCGGCCCCAAAGCAGTCGTTCCGGCCTTGATGGAGGCAAAAGACGCTGGGATCATTGTTGGTTTATTCTCCTCGGACCTTGCACCTGAGAGTCAGCAATATCGTGATTTCTTCTGTGGCACGAACGATACTATGGCCGGCGAACAGGCGGCTAAGGCTCTGATCGATGCATTCCCCGATGGCTGCAATGTTGTTGAAGTGGGCGGTCAGTCCGGTCATGACGCACAGGTAAAACGTACCGATGGCTTTAAAGCTGGGATTGAGGGCTCTAAGGTCAACCTGCTGGCATCTCAGAACTGTGATGCATGGGCAACGGAAGACTGCATGGCAATTATGGAAGACTTTATTGTCAAGTATGGCGAACAAATCAATGCTGTCTTCTGCCATTGGGATAATGGTGCAACCGGTGTTATCAATGCCCTGAAAAATGCCGGTATCGAAGGTGTATATGTTGTTGCAGTGGACGGTTGCTCAGCCGGTTACGATCAGGTTAAAGCCGGCACGCAGGCTGTGTGCATCGGCCAGTCCTTCAGTAACATGGTTGCAAAATCTTTAGAGTGTGTAAAAGCGATCAAAGCCGGGGAGAGCTTTGAAGTGATCAACTGGATCCCCCTGGACACTGTAACCATTGAAAACGTGGATACTCTGCCTTATCCCGAATGGTAATCGCGTAAACTACGTAACCGTAACAGCAACTTGTTTCAAGATATTTCTTGAAGCAAGTTGCTGACATCTGATGAGAGGTGACATTTTTGAATAGCAAGCAAACGGCCCCCATCCTCAGAGTACAAGGTATAACGAAGGCATTTCCAGGCGTTTTAGCGCTTGATAACGTAACGCTCGAGGTACCGCGCGGCGTTGTTTATGGCATCGTTGGTGAAAACGGTGCCGGCAAATCCACATTAATGAAAATCCTTTCCGGTGTATACGAGAAGGATGCCGGAACGGTTGAATTCAACGGGGAAACCGTTGAACATACTACACCGATACAAGCGCTACGCCGAGGGCTAAGCATCATCTATCAGGAATTCAATCTTGTTAATACAATGACGGTTGGCGAGAATATT
>CAYZAW010000012.1:0-44977 GCA_964476505.1 uncultured Oscillospiraceae bacterium
ATTCCTTCCCGTTCCGATATGGAGAGGGGAAATAACATCCAACGCGCTGATGGCGCTTGCCTATTTCTCGGGCACAGTTTTTTCCGCCATTGCCGGGAAAATAGGCCTCGAGGTTGCTACTATTGCAAATGTAAAGTCGGCAGAAGCGGCAAAAAGCGGGATTAAACCGTCGTTTATGGCGGGATTTCGCGGCGGTGCAGTCATGGGGATGGCGGTTGTGGGTTCTAGCCTGTTAGGCGTTGCGATCGTGTATCTGCTTACCGGCGACCCAACCACTATTCTGGGATTCAGCTTCGGTGCAAGCTCTCTGGCGCTTTTTGCCAAGGCAGGCGGCGGTATCTTTACCAAGACGGCGGACATCAGCGCGGATCTCGTGGGCAAGGTCGAGCTTGGCATTCCGGAGGACGACCCGCGCAATCCGGCTGTAATTGCGGACAATGTCGGCGATAATGTAGGGGATGTAGCCGGTATGGGGGCAGATCTGTTTGACTCCAATGTCGCTTCCATGGCAGCGGCGCTGGTCATGGCTGCATCGCTTGACAAGGCGCTAGGCGGTATGAAGTATGTCAGCACGGTGTTCTGCTTTGCTGCATTGGGCTTGTTAGCCTCCATTATTGGTGTTATGACAGCGCGTATCGGGAAGCGAGGCAGCCCGACCAAAGCACTGAATTCCAGTACTTATGTAACAACAGGCGTTTACACTGTTCTTACAGCCATTGCTTCCTGCATATTTGGATTTTCATGGCGTATTTGGGCGGCTTGCATCGTTGGCTTGTTAGTGGGTGTAATCATCGGCATCACAACCGATTATTTTACTGATGATAAAAAGAAGCCGGTTCACGCCGTTGCCAAGGCAAGCGCCAGCGGCCCTGCGTTTACCATTATTTCCGGCATCTCCTACGGGCTTCTCAGTGTACTGCCCGCAATGATCGGTATCGGTATTTCAGCTTTAGCCGCATACAAGCTTTGTGAGCCCATAGATCCGGCACACGGTATGGAATTTGCCTTGTTCGGCATTTCCATGGCGGCAGTGGGAATGCTCTCCATCGTAGGCATGATCGTAAGCAACGACGCTTACGGGCCCATTGTTGATAATGCGCGCGGTCTTGCCGAAATGGGCGACTTAGGCGACGAGGTGCTTACGATCACGGATGAATTAGACTCTGCCGGTAATACCGTTAAAGCTGTGACAAAGGGCTTTGCCATTGCTGCAGCCGGTCTTACGGTTATTGCCCTTTTAGGCGCGTTTATGAGCGAGGTAAATGCGGCGGCAGCGGAATTGGGCGTTGCCGGACTGGATAACTTTGATGTGATGGATCCGCTGGTATTCTTTGGCCTGCTGGTGGGCGCAGCAATTCCAGCTGTGTTTTCCGCTATGCTTATGTTGGGCGTAGACCGAAATGCACAGCGCATGGTAGCGGAAATCCATCGACAGTTTCGCGAGATCATTGGCCTTAAGGAAGGAAAGCCAGGTGTAGAACCGGAGTACGACCGTTGCATCGAAATCGCAACGGCGGGCGCGTTGAAAGAACTGATACCGGCGGGCATAGTAGCAATTCTGTCGACTCTGCTGGTGGGCTTTATCGGAGGCGTAAGGGCAATAGGCGGCTTTTTGTGCGGCAATATCATTAGCGGCATCCTGTTCGCGCTGTTTATGAGCAATGCCGGCGGCTTGTGGGATAACGCTAAAAAGTATGTGGAATCCGGGCATGAAGGCGGCAAGGGCTCAAACGTACACAAGGCTGCCGTGGTCGGCGATACGGTGGGCGATCCGTTCAAGGATACAGCCGGCCCGTCCATCAATACGCAGATAACGGTGGTATCGCTGGTCGCATCGCTGATGTCCACGCTGTTCTTAACAATGTCGGTTTTTTAAACGGATCGTTTCCATCAAAGCCGGAGCAGTCCAAGTGTGGATTGCCCCGGCTCATTTAAACCACGGGCGTACCGCAAAGGAAAAGCCGCATACCCGGTCAAGTTCGGATATGCGGCCTTTTACGTATCTGTTACTATGTGTTATCTGTTATCCTTTGAGCTTTTTCTTACGGGCGTTATCGAGCAACCAGCCGATGAACATGACGACCGCAAAGAAGATCAGATAACCGACCACCTGCTGGAAGCCCTTCCCAACGCAGCAGCAGTAAACCATGAAAATACAGCATACTACGCCGAGCGAGGGAAGAACAAAACGCTTAAAGAAATTCAAGTCCTTGCATTTTACCATCAGTGCGATGAACATGGGCACATACATGGCATACAGATTGACGATGGAGATCTCGTCAGGCTCCCATCCAAGCCATAAGGAATTATGTACGCCGCCAAAGAAATCCGGCCCCTTCATCCACATGATGACCGTCCAGCCGTACCAAAATCCCGCTACGATCAAACCGAATAGGCATGATTTGATGGAAAAGCCGTTTTGTGCGTCAATATCGCCGTAAAACTCCGGCTTGAGCCCACGGTTACGCACAGCCACGGAGTACATGCCGCGGCAGGAACCCATGATAAGACCGTTCATGGTGCCAAGGCAGGAGATGGCAACGAACACGTAAACCAATGTGCCCACTACATTGCCAAAGATGTTGCTAAAAGCGATCCCGGGAAGTTTTTCGCCCAGCGGCCATGTGCCGATTATGGTCTCCACGCTGCCGACAGAGCTCATAGAGAAAATATAGAAGCAATAAACAATGGTGCAGAACAATGCGCCAAAAATCAGCGCCAGCGGCAGGTTTTTCTTTGCATTTTTGAGTTCTGCATTAATGGAGGTTGCGATGATCCAGCCTTCATAGGCAAAAGCGAACGCAACAACACCGCTAAAGAGCCCGCTGCCCCCCTCAACGCTTTCTGTGACCGTGTTGAGTACGGCGGCCGTAGTGCCGTTGGTCAGCCCGACGATGGTGCCGATAACAGCCATAATGATTATGGGAACCAGCTTGATCACCGTCATGGATACTTGCAGCTTACCCGCCAGCTTGGGGCTGATGGCGTTGATGCCATAGCCGATCATCAAATACGCGGCGCCAAGCCCTACGGCCTCCACGGCGATGGTGCCGGTGGCAAAGTCCAAGGCTTGGATGCCAAAAAGAGGGCAGGTAAACATAGCTGCAAAAAAGGAAAGGATTGCGGCCAAGGAAGGATAGTATATCGTCGTCATAAACCAACCTACATAGTAAGCGTATGTAGGTCCAAGGGCAACCTCGGCGTAGTCTACCACACCGTTTACGTTCTCGTAATGCGCGCCGAGTTCCGCAAACACCAGAGAGCAAATGATGCAAATCACGCCGACAATGCCCACTACCAATACGGCATTCCAAAGGTTTCCGCCGGTTAGGCTCAGCACCTTACCTCCCTTAATGAATACGCCCGAACCTATTACAATGCCAATTACCATGGCTATGGCTGTGGGAAGACCATAGCGCTTTTCCATTTTTCCGTCCAAGAGTCAACCCTTCTTTCTGCTTCGCCAAATAGGCGGTAATATTATGTATATAGTTTATCAATATCAATATATCACGGCAAGCAAATAAAGCGTAAAGAAAGCGGCTGTACAAAATTTGCACAGCCGCCCGTCCCCATAAAACCCGTGGGAGGTTGTTATGAAGCTACTCTAGGTTCAGCTTTTTGCCCAGCAGATGCTGCATCCAGAAATACAAGCCCGCGCCAACGCCTGCCGTGATCAGCGTTTCCACACCGATCAACAGGTAAAGCATGTTAACGCTCATCGGCTGATCCTGTATCAGCGCCGTCGTCATGTTCAGGGTGAGAGAGAAGGTCACGATACCGAACAGAATGCTCAGCACCGTAGAGATCCCGATCAACAGCGCAATGGTCACTAAAATCCTGTGCCGCTTGGTCATGGCGTGTGCTGCGGTAATGGAGAAGTAGATCATGATCAGCGACGCGATCTCGCAAATCAACGAGGACAGCACACAAACGGTGAAGAACAGGTCGAAGCTAAAGCCCGGGGCCATGGCCTCGAATTCCCGCAACCCTTCGGCGATCTTTTGAAATACCTCTACGAAATTTGCGTCACCGTATACCGGGATAAAGCCGATGCCGCAGAATATCACCATGCCGAGGATCACCGCAAACAGGTTGATGATGCACCAAACAAAGCCCACCCAGATCTTTGACCATAAAAGCTGAGAGGTGCGAACGGGCAGCGTGAAGGAAAGATAGCCTTCGTCGCACAGCAGGCTGCGGTTGAAATACGAGCAGGTCATCAATAGGGTGATCACGGCGGAGGCGGCAATGGCAATCAGCATCAGCACCATTACGATGTTGATGATCACATCGAACATCTGACCGGTGGTGGTGGAAGAAATCGCCTGCATCTGCGAAATATCGTAGGCAAGGCAAGCGCCCGCCAACAGGCTTCCGCCGATCACCGCGATCTGTACCGGCCACAGCCGTTTGGACAGAGCCTGAAAGTCGTATTTAAAAAGCTTGTTCAGCATTTGAATACCTCCCGGAACACTTCGTCAAGAGATTTTCCGCTTTCCTCGCGGGCGTGGTCTGCGGTATCCTGCGCCACCACATGCCCCTCCCGCAGGAAGATGAATTCGTCCAACACTTTTTCCACGTCGCTGATCAAGTGGGTGGAAATAAGAATGGTGCTGTTCTCGTTGTAGTTGGTGAGGATGGTGTGCAAAATGTAATCCCGCGCGGCCGGGTCAACGCCGCCGATGGGTTCATCCAAGAGGTACAGCCTTGCCCGCCGGGACATCACCAGTACCAACTGCACCTTTTCCTGCGTGCCCTTGGAAAGGGATTTGATGCGCGCATTGACGGGCACGTTTAAAGACGCCAGCATGTCGGCTGCCCGAAGCTTATCAAAATCGGCGTAAAAATCGCTGAAAAAGCTCAGGCATTCGTTGATGCGCATGTCTTTATCAAAGTACGGACGCTCTGGCAGGTAGGAAACGATAGCTTTGGTTTCCGGGCCGGGCACTTTGCCGTCTACCAGTATCTGCCCGGAGGTGGGGGTCAAAAGCCCCGCCGCCAGCTTGATGAGCGTGGTCTTACCGCTGCCGTTTGGCCCCAACAGGCCGATGATGCGGCCGCAGGGCAGCGACAGGTTGAGGCCGTTCAATGCCGGTGTGCCGCTGTAAGACTTATGTAAGTCCTTGCATTCCAATATCCCTTGCATACTACTCCTCCTTGCAGGCATCCCCGCGAAGAAGCTCCAGTGCTTCTTCTCTGGTATAGCCCAAAGCTTTCATGTTGTTCAGATACGTTTTTGCTGCCTCCATGGCCTTTTGCTTGCGCGCCGTGGCGATGATCGCCTCCTGCGTTGTTACAAACCGGCCGCTGTTGCGCTGCGTTTCCGCCAATCCAAGGCTTTCCAGCTCAGACATGGCTCGCTGCATGGTGTTGGGATTGACCGATGCGACCAGCGATAAATCGCGGACGCTGGGCAGCTTTTCACCCATGCTGTACTTGCCGCTTAAAATATCCATTAGGATATAATCAACGATCTGTTGGTAGATGGGCTGCTGCGATGTAAAATTCCAAGCCACCTGCAAAACCTCCTTTGCATGTGTATTAGTGTACTAGTAACGTAATACAGTATAGTGCGGCATTATGCATCTGTCAACCATAAATTTGGAAATACTTTATTTTAGGATTACGATGGGGACATTGTCCCCATGCCCCTACCAAGGGGCATTGCCCCTTGGAACCCTTCCATCCGCCCATAATATGGGCGGATAAATGGGATTTTTAAGGGATAACATCCCTTAAACGGGGTTTGGGGCAGAGCCCCATGATATATAAAGGAGAGCATATGAGCGTTTGGCTGTACGGATTGTTGTTTGCGGGAGGCGGGGCAGTGTATATGCTGCTGGAATGCCTGTGGCGGGGGCGCACGCATATTTCCATGGGGATCACGGGCGGCGCGGCGGCGGCGCTGTTGGTGGGGCTGTATCTAAGGATGGGGGCGGGCGGATATATCGCAAAGCTTGTTTGCGGCATGGCGGTAATCACCGCGCTGGAATTCATCTGCGGTGCGGTGGTAAATGTGCGGCTGCAAAAGAACGTGTGGGATTACAGCGCCATGCCTTATCAGCTGTACGGGCAGGTGTGCTTGGGGTATTCGCTGCTGTGGGGCGGGCTGGCGCTGGTATTGGCATGGGTCGCGGAGGGGCTGCGGGGAATCCTCTAGTTGTTCACGGTTTCTTTTCACACACAGGCAGGTATATGCTGTTATAATGGAAAAAATCGGGAAGGGAGCATAAGGAATGAAGCTTCTACGCATCCTGTTGATCGCAATCGGCATATTTGGCGTTATGGATACCATACTGGTGTCCTTTATCTCCAACATCAACCTAGGCGTACTGCTGCCGGGCATACTGGGGCTGCCGCTCTTGGCGGTCGGCGTGTTTTTGCCAAGGCTTGCGCCGTGGTGTAAAACAGGTGCGGGCGCGGTATTGAAATGGGTATTCATCGGCGGCTATGCGCTGTTAACGGTGGGCTTTCTTGTTACCAGCCTGATCATTGCCCGGGCGGAAACGAAGTCGGCGCCGAAGAATGCAGACGTTTTGATCGTGCTTGGCGCGGGGCTTCGGGGCAACCGGCCAACGCTGATCTTAGCGGAGCGGCTCAATACCACCATCGCATATTTAGAGGAGAACCCGGATACCGTGGCGATAGTGTCCGGCGGGCAAGGCGAAAACGAGATCGTCAGCGAAGCGGAGGTAATGGGGAAATACCTTGCGCAAAAGGGGATTCCGGCGGAGCGGTATCTTTTAGAGGACCGGTCAAAAAGCACGGAGGAGAACTTCCGCTTTTCCAATGCGATCATACAAAAACGCTTTGGGGAGAACGCAAGCATTGTGTTTGTGACAACGGGCTTTCATGTGTATCGGGCAGGACTGGTGGCAAACAAGCAAAACGTAGCGGTGGCGGCGGGAATCCCGTCGGCAGACCGCTGGTATATGCGACTGAACAATTACCTGCGCGAATGCGTTGCCGTATGGGTCTACCGGCTTTTAGGAAGAACATAAAAGCCCTCGCGCTCTGGCACGCGAAGGCTTTGAAGGGGGAGGGGTTGTATACATCATCCGAATGGACGTGTATGGTGATGAAGCTAGGCTTTCTTTGTGATACCGTGGCAGTAGGCAACGGTAGCTAAGGTAAGCACGGCTGCGCCCAATAGCACGGATGCGGCAACGACTTCCCAAGGAGTCGCCGAGGCGCCGAGCCGGTTGGTTGCGGTTACCAATACAGAGACGGTAAGTGCGATGTAAGCGGACAGGGTTGCGGTGACGGTTGCGATGGTTTTCATAACAGCGACCTCCTTTTTTATTTGCCGGCGGAGCGTGTGCTCCGCTTGCTTTCTTTTTACAGTGCCATCATACGTTTTTAAGGGAATGATTGGAATGGGTTTTCAAAGGCGTTTGAAAGATCGTTATTTTTAAAACAAAGGGAATCGAGCCCGTTGACCTAACGTTTGTAAGGCTGTGAAACAACTGTGTGAAAAGCCGTCCGGCGCTTGACAAACCATAAGGCATACAGTACGATTCCAATATCGCAGGGGATCAACAAGCCACCTGCGAACAGGAGGTTTATCATGCAGATATATAACACCATGACCCGCAAAAAAGAGGAACTCGTACCCCGCGTTCCCGGCAAGATCGGTATGTATGCCTGCGGGCCAACGGTATACAATTTTTTCCATTTAGGCAACGCCCGTCCGTTCATCGTGTTCGACACGCTTCGCCGGTACTTGGAGTACAAGGGCTTTGAGGTTACGTTCGTACAAAACTTTACGGATATCGACGATAAAATGATTCGCCGCGCCAATGAGGAGGGCACCACCGTAAAGGAGCTGGGCGAGCGCTTTATCAAGGAATACTATACCGATGCGGATGCGCTGGGGGTTGAGCGTGCAACGGTGAATCCCCGGGCAACAGAGCATATTGACGACATCATCAAGCTGGTAAAAACGCTGGTGGAAAAAGGCCACGCGTACCCCACGGCAAACGGGGACGTGTACTTTTCCGTCCGCAGCTTTCCCGGTTACGGCAAGCTGTCCGGCCAGAGCATAGACGACTTAGAATCCGGCGCACGCATCGATCCCACCGAGGAAAAGCGCGACCCGCTGGATTTTGCGCTGTGGAAGGGGCAAAAGCCCGGCGAGCCCGCGTGGGAAAGCCCGTGGGGCATGGGCCGTCCCGGCTGGCATATCGAATGCTCCGCCATGAGCATGAGCATCCTTGGGGAAAGCTTTGATATCCACGGCGGCGGGCAGGACTTGATATTCCCCCACCACGAAAACGAGATCGCCCAGAGCGAGGCGGCAACCGGCAAGCCCTTTGCCCGGTACTGGATGCATAACGGCTATATCAATGTGGACAATCAAAAAATGTCCAAGAGCCTCAATAACTTTTTTACCATTCGGGATATTGCCGCCAAGTACGACTTGGAGGCTGTGCGCCTGTTTATGCTAAGCGCGCATTACCGCAGCCCCGTGAACTACTCGCAGGACATGATCGAGCAGGCCACTACGGCGCTGGAACGCTTAAAAACGGCTAAGGAGCGGCTGGAGGAGGCGCAGCTTTCCCCCGAGCCCACGCCCGAGGATGCGGCCTTCCTGCAATCTCTGGAGCAATACCGCACTGCGTTTGAAGAAAGCATGGACGACGATTTGAATACCGCGGGCGCGCTTGGCGTGCTGTTCGACTTGGCGCGTGCCTGCAACATCTTCGTAACGGAGCCCCGGGGCAAGGCGGCGGTGGAAAAAGCCCGCGAGGTATTTGCCGCGCTGACGGGAGTGTTGGGTATTCTTTCCGGTAAAAAGGAAGAAAGCATCCCACAGGAAGCGTTGGATCTTTTGGAAAAGCGGCAGGCTGCCCGTGCGGAAAAGAACTGGGCGGAAGCGGACGCGCTTCGGGATACGCTCAAGGCGATGGGCTATGTAATCGAGGATACCAAAACCGGCCCCAAGCTGAAGGCGGAGAAATAACGGCAAAACGGATGTACGGCGTACCATCACCGGGAACGGGCGTGGTACGCTTTTCCATTTGCAGGAGTTAACGGGAGGTACAGTATGCTCACCTATGAACAGGCAACGCAGGAGGATTCACCGCAGCTAACGGACATGCGGCTAACTTACATCAAAAGCGATACCGGGGATATCGGCCCTGCGCAGGAATGGGTCATTCGGGAGCAGCTGCCAAGGTACATCCACGCGCATCTGGGGCAGAACTTGTTTGTGTTTACCGCTAAGGACAACGGCGCGATCATTGCCACGGCATGGCTGGTGGTGGTGGAAAAACCGGCCGGCCCCAAATTCCCCAGCGGAAGAACCGGCACGGTGATGAGCGTGTATACCCGGGAGGCGTACCGAAGGCAAGGCATTGCGCAAACGCTGATGCAGGAATTGCTTGCCTTTGCAAAAGAACAAGGCTTGGACTGCGTGGAGCTAAAGGCAACGAAATACGGCTATCCGCTTTATAAAAAGCTTGGCTTTCATGAAAGCGCCGCGGCGTATACGCCCATGCAGTATGATTTTTGATAGCTGCCTTAATGGTAAAACGCTCCCGCCTGGAATTGGCGGGAGCGTTTTTTGAACCGTTTGTTATTTCATGCGCAGCATGTTCCATGAAGCGGCGGGAAGCGTAGCCTTGAGCGTTCCCTCCCTGACAGCAGCGCCGGTGTGAATCCTTGGCTGTACGGGCGCACTTTCCGGGGTGTTTTGCGCTTCCATGTCGTACCCGTTTAAGGATACCCATTCCAAGCAATCGGTTACGCCAAACTTGGCAAGGGGCAGCTCCAGCGCCATGTTCTCGGTCAAATGCTTGTTTACGATGAACAGCGTTACCGTTCCGGCCTCCTCGTTGTGTACGGCGGCGCAGTCTATATAGGGGATGTTTTTTCCCGCCGCACAGTCGTAGCTGGGGCAGGAGATGTCGGCACGAAGGGCTGTGCCGCGCCCGTAGCGGCAGGCGTATAAAAAGGGCCAATAAGTGGTCTGCACCCAAGCCCGGCCGCCCGGTTCCGTCATAATGGGCGCTAATGTGTTTACCAGCTGGGCAAGGCAGGCGATCTTTACCACATCTGCATTGTTGATAAGGGTAATGAGCATGCTGCCCACCAACAGCGCGTCCGCGAAGGTATAGTCCTCCTCCTCGATGGGGCGGGCAACGATCCACTTTTTTGCCTCCTTATGCGCCTTTTGATAGTGATACCAAACATTCCATTCGTCAAAGGATAGGTAAACGTTTTTCTCGCTGCCCTTTTCCGCCTTGATTTCCTCGCAGATGGCGGCTACCTCCCGGATAAAACCGTTCATATCGTTGTTCCGTGCTAAAAAGGAGGGCAGATCGTCGTCGTTGTTTTGATAGTATTGGTGCAAGGAGAGATAATCTACATGCTCGTAGCAGTGCCTAAGCACCGTGCGCTCCCATGTGCCAAAGGTGGGCATGCTCTTGTAGGAGCTGCCGCAGGCTACCAGCTCAATGGAGGGGTCCAGCCACTTCATCATTTTGGCGGTTTCGCAGGCAATGCGTCCGTACTCCTCGGCAGTTTTGCCGCAGATCTGCCACGGGCCGTCCATTTCGTTGCCTAAGCACCAAAGCTTTACCCCGTACGGGGCGATATGCCCGTTTTTGATGCGCATATCGCTGTAATACGTGCCGCCGGGAAAGTTGCAGTACTCCAAAAGATTAACGGCATCCTGCGGCCCACGCGTTCCCAAATTGACCGCAAGCATGGCCTTTGTGCCCGCCCGCTCCAAATACTGCAAAAACTCGTCCGTGCCTACCTGATTGGGCTCCAACGCAAACCACGCCAAGTCCGGACGCACCGGGCGGGACGCGGGCGCACCCACGCCGTCCTCCCAACGGTAGCCGGATAAAAAGTTGCCGCCGGGGTAGCGGATATGGGAAACGGACAGGGGCTTGATGAGCTCCAGCACGTCCTTTCGAAAGCCGTAAGCGTCCGCGGCAGGGTGGCCGGGCTCATACACGCCTGTGTAAACGGCGCGGCCCATATGCTCAATAAAGGAGCTGTATAAACGGTTATCAATGGGAGAGATCACGTTTCCCGGGCGCAGGGAGATCACGGCTTGCTGCATGCTTCTTTCACTCCTGTTGTAGATTCGCGCTGTATGATGCTGCATGGCAGCAGAACTTTTTCCTGCGGAAACTCCGTTTGGTCGATCAGCTTGTTGAGCAGCAGGTTGGCGGCTGTTTGGCCGATCTCAAACAGCGGTAAAGACACCGTGGAAAGGGTGGGGCGGCATACGCTGGAAACCTCCCGGTTGTCAAAGCCGATCAAAGCAATGTCTTGCCCAACCGCAATGCCGTTGGCGTTGCAGTAATCGATAACGCCCGTTGCCATCAGGTCGTTTTGGGCGAATATGGCGGTTGCGCCTGCGCTGATAAGCTTGGGAGCCAGGGCGTAACCGCCGTCGCGCTCCCAGTCTCCATACACGGTCATATGCGGGTTGTAGGGAATGCCCGCCTCAAAGAGCGCCTCCTGATAACCCGTTAGGCGGTTGGCGGTGTGCACGCTGTCTCGAAGGCCGGCGATCACCCCCACCTGCTTGTGCCCGGCGGACAGCAGCAGCCGCGTTACGTCGTATCCGGCCTTGGTATCGTCGTATAATACGGAAGGGATGCCGGGTGCGGCGCTGTAACAGTACGCATACACCATTGGCACTTCTCCGCAGGCGGAAAGGGGCGCTACCGCGTGGTTGTGGCAGCCGATGTATATGATGCCGTCCACCTGCTTGGAAAGCATGGTGTCCACCAACGCGTCGGAAAGCTCCACGGCCTCCCGCGTGTCTGTGGTGCGGTGCCCAAAACGCTTGTTAAAGCGCAGGTTGCCTAAAATATAATGATACCCTCTGGCTTCGCAGCAGGTGTCTATGCCGTCTACGATCTCGGCGGCGTTGAATACCGTTAGATCCTCCGTGATAATGCCAAGCGTAAGGCTTTGCCCACGCTTCAGGCTGCGGGCGTACAGGTTGGGGCGGTACCCCAGCTCACGCGCCAGCTCTAATATCATATCCTGCGTGGCTTGGCTGACCCCGCCTTTGCCGTTTAGCACCTTGGAGACCGTGGCGATGGATACATGCGCCTGCTCCGAAATTTCCCGTATGGTAGCCATAGTCGTCTCCTCTCGCGTTCGATCTTCCTGACCATAGCACAAAAACGTTTACCTTGCAAGCCCGCAAAAGGGATGATATCGACTAAGAAAAGGCTTGCAACTATACAAAATCACATCGTTAGGACAACGTTTAACAAGCCAATACGGGCAAAAAACGGCGCTTTCTTCTTGCTTAACGTTAATTCGTAATACAAAAGTATGGCGAAAAGCAGAAAAAAGATTCAAAAACCCCTTTACAAACGGCTTGTCGCTGGTGTAATATATGCATTGCAAGGTAAACGTTTAACTACATAACAAAACAAAACACAACGAAAATGTCGAAAAAACAAGACAAAACGAACAAACAAACTAATGCGGAACAAAGAGAACGGTTAAACGTTAGCATATCAATAGAAACGGAGCATGCAGCTATGGGAAACACCTTCCGGCCGATCGAATTGAATCAAATCAAGATAGCAGACCCGCTCTGGAAGGGGTATACGGATCTTGTAGCCTCGGTCATCATTCCCAAGCAGTGGAAGATATTAAACGGCGGCGAGCACGGAGAAACCCCCAACTGCCTGAACAACTTCCGCATTGCGGCAGGGGAGCTTGCCGGTAAGCGAGAGGGCGTTGTGTTCGTGGATACGGACGTGTACAAGTGGCTGGAAACGGTTTCCAACTGCATCGCAAACGGCAGCGGTAAACAGTATGAGGCCGTGGCGGACGAGGTGATCGCGCTGTTGGCACGGGCACAGCAAAAGGACGGATACCTCAATACTTATTACACCGTTGTTGCCCCGGAAAAGCGTTGGACGAACTTAGTGGAAGGCCATGAACTGTATAGCGCCGGATATTTAATGGAAGCAGCCGTGGCGTATCGGCACGCCACCGGTAAAACGCAGCTGTTAGATGTTGCCTGCCGCTTTGCCGACCTGATCTGCAGCGTATTTGGCAGCGAAGAGGGCAAGTGCCACGGATACCCCGGGCATCAGGAAATCGAGATGGCGCTTATCAAGCTGTACCGCGAAACGGGCAATCACGCGTATTTACGGTGTGCGCGGTATTTTATCGAAAACAGGGGAACCACTCCCAATTATTTTACGCAGGAGACCGAAAAACGCGGCGGCGTAGAATTTTTCCCGGAATTTGCCGGGCTTCCGGTGGAGTATGCCCAAGCGCATATGCAGCCCAAAAACCAGACGACGGCGGAGGGCCATGCGGTGCGGTGCCTGTATATGTGCTGTGCCATGGCAGACTTGGCACAGGCGTGCGGAGATGAAGCGCTGCATGCGGCTTGCCGGGCGATCTGGGAAAATGTGACCCAAAGGCGCATGTACATCACGGGCGGTGTGGGCTCCTCAGGGCATTTGGAGCGGTTTACAACGGACTTTGACCTGCCCAATCCCTCCGGGTATGCGGAAACCTGCGCGTCCATCGCGCTTGCCATGTTTGGCGAGCGTATGGCGGCGCTGGAGGGAAACGCTTCTTATTACGATGTAGTGGAGCGGGCACTGTACAACACGGTGCTTTCCGGCATCAGCGCCACGGGGGACGCTTACTTCTATGTTAATCCGCAGGAGGTATGGCCTGCCGCCTGCATGCAAAACACCTCCATGGCGCACGTGCAGCCGGTGCGCCAGCCGTGGTTCACGGTGGCCTGCTGCCCGCCCAATGTGGCGAGAACGCTTGCTTCCTTGGGGCGGTTCATTTATGCGATAGAAGGCGATTGCCTGTACATTCATTGTTTCATTTCTTCCGCCATGGAGACGCAGCTTGCACAAAGCCGTGTGCAGGCAACATTATCGGCAGATATGCTGCGCGGCGGCAGTGTAAGCTGTGCACTCATGGTAGAAGAAGCACCCACGCACTTAACGATACGCATTCCAGCATACGCTCGGAAGCCGGAGTTCCGTTTGGACGGCAGTGCTGTGCAGCCGGAAATAAAAAACAGCTACGCATACTTTGTGCTTCCCGTTGGGCGGCATACGTTGGAGGTGGCGTTTCATGTTCGCCCCGTCTTTGTGGCGGCAGACCCGCGGGTACATGCGGACGGCGGCAAGGTGGCGCTGGTAAACGGCCCCTGCGTGTATTGCTTAGAGGAAGCGGACAACGGCTGCAACCTGCATAACATCGCCGTGGAACCGGAAACGGAAATCAACATCGTGGAGCGCGAAAACCTGCCGCCTGTGCTGACCTATGCGGGATGGCGCGTGGAGGCGAAGGGCGAAGGGCTGTACCGCCCGGCGGCATTCGCAAAAACGCCCGTTACTCTTACCGCCGTGCCTTACGGCGTATGGGGCAACCGGGGCGCGGGAGAAATGCTGGTTTGGCAAAATTTGATGTTGAAATAGAAAAGGTTTGTGCACAGGTCGTGCTGTGTATAAAATAAATAAGGTAAAGGGGTAAGAAAACGATGAAGGCTACCAAAAAACTATTTGCACTGTTGCTTGCCGTGGCGATGATACTCTCCATGGCAGCGTGCGCCGCACCTGCGGCACAGGCACCCGCGCCCGAAGCGCCTGCGGCGGAGGCCCCCGCAGCAGAAGCACCCGCGGCAGAGGCACCCGCCGCCGAAGAAAAGGTGAAGGTCACCTATTCCTTCTGGGGCACGCCCGACGAAGCCGCTACCGTGCAGGAAGTGGCAAACAAATTCAACGGCTTGCAGGATCGCATTGAGGTGGAGGTCATGGCAATCCCCAATGAGACCTATGTAACCAAGCTCAACACCATGGCTACCGCCAATGAGCTGCCGGATTGCGGCATCATGAGCGAGGCCGGCGTGCTGCAATTTGCCGAGCAGGGCCTGTTGGCAGACATCTCCACCATGTACGGCGAAGGCGACAGCAAGCCCTTGGACTGCGTTACATTTAAGTATCAGGGCGCGCCTGTTGCGTACTCCGCAGCAAACGAAGTGCTGCTGCTCTACTACAACAAAGACATGTTCGATAAGGCCGGCGTTGCCTATCCGCCCACCGGTGCGGACAATGCGTGGACTTGGGACGAATTTGTATCCGTTGCCAAGCAGCTCACCTTTGACGCCAACGGCAAAACCCCCAACGATGCAGGCTTTGACCCCAACAACATCGTACAGTACGGCTGCATGGTGGAAAACCTGACTTGGCAGCTGGAGGTATGGTGCCGCAGCAATGGCAGCGGCTTCTACAATGCGGACGGCAGCGCGGTCACCGTGAACGAGGCGGCGGCGGCGGAAGCCATCCAGAAGGTTGCCGACCTGTATCTGGTTGACCACGTTGCGCCCCTTTCCACCGGCATGACCGATGACGGCCTGCAGCGCTCCATCATCGCGGGCACCTGCGCCATGGCTACCGGCGGTGCGTGGAACGTAGGCACCTGCCTCTCTTCCGCCCGTGACGAGGGCTTGAACTACGGCGTTGCCGTACTGCCCTTCATGAAGAACAAGGTCACCATCTGCACCGGCGGCCCCAACGTGGTGTTCAGCCAGAGCAAGCATCCCGCAGAGGCCATGGAGTTCATCAAGTGGTACCTGCAGGAGGAGAACAGCTGGTCGCTCATCGAGAGCGGTATCTGGATGCCCATTCTCGAGAAGTGGTACACCGACGACGAGCTGACCCATAAGTGGGTAGACAATCCCAATTTCCCGCCGTATGAGGAATACAAACCCGCCGTTGTGGATTATGCCATGAACTATGCGCAGTCTACCGCGTGGTACTATGTAAACAACACCAACGACTTCAACGCACTCTTGGGCTCTGTGCTGGGCGAGGTTTGGACGGGGAACCAAACCGCGGCTGACGCGCTCAACGGCAGCTACGACGCGCTGGTATCCGCCTACGAGGGCAACGGCTAATCGCCGTAAACAGCTGCGTGCGTAAGGCACGTTCGTAAAACAGAGCGCCCGTTATCAGGCTGCCGCCAAACGGGCGCTCGATCTAACTTGTGAGGTACCGCTATGGAACAAGCAGTAAAAACCAAGAAAAAGCGCTCCCGGTTGGTGATTCGGGAAACCCGCACGGCGTATCTGTGCCTGATTCCGGCGCTTATCGGCTTGGTGTTTATCACATATCTGCCGCTGGTGGGCGTGTTCGGCCTCAGCTTCTTCAAATGGAAGGGCGTAGGGGAACCCGTGTTCACCGGCTTGGGCAACTATATCCGCCTGTTTACCCAAGACCCGTATTTTAAAGACTCCATCAAGGTCACCATGTATTTTGCGCTGCTGTCTGTAGTGGGCAGTATGATCTACTCCTTGCTGGTGGCGATGCTGTTAAACAGAAAGATACCCGCCCGCGGGCTGTTCCGGGCAGTGTTCTATCTGCCCTATATCCTGCCTGCGGTGGCGGTTTACATTGGCTGGTCGTGGCTGTACGAAAGCAATTTCGGCCTGTTCAACTATATCCTGTCGCAACTGGGAATCAATAAGATCATGTTCATTGCGGATTCCAAGCTGGTGGTGCCGTCGCTGGCGCTGATTGCCGTATGGCTGTCCGGCAACCTGATCGTTATCTTCTTGGCAGGGCTGCAAAACGTGCCAAGGGTGTACCATGAGGCTGCCGAGATCGACGGTGCAAACGCGTGGCAACGCTTCTGGAACGTGACCATGCCCTGTATGACACCTATCATATTCTATAATCTCTTGATGAGCCTCATTACCAACATGCAGGTTGTTACCCCCGCGCTGGCGCTGACCAACGGCGGCCCCGGCAATTCCTCCATGTTTATGACGTACCTCATGTACCGGTACGCATTCCAAAGCCAGCAGTTGGGCTATGCCTGCGCCATCTCCTTTGTGTTCTTTATCCTGATCGCCATATTTACGGGCATATTGTTTGCAACGTCTAAAAGCTGGATCTTCTATGAAGGAGGCGAGGACTGATGGAAGCAAAGGCATACACCGCAGGAACGGTAACCGGGCGGAAGCCCAAGACCTCCTTCAAAAGCCGGAAGAAGCAACAGCGTGTTGCGGACGTATTCTCCTTTCTGGCGCTGTTGATCTTAACGGCGTTGGTGCTGCTGCCCATCTGGTGGATATTCCGCTCGTCCTTGATGACCAACGCGGAGCTGTACGCATGGCCGCCCTCCTTTATCCCAAGCCAGTGGCTGTTCTCCAATTATGCGGATACCATGGAGTACTTCCCGTTCTGGAAGTATCTTGGCAATACCATGACCATCATCGTGCCCTCGGTTGTAGCGGGAACGCTAACGGCAACGCTTTGCGGCTACGCCTTTGCCCGGCTGAAGTTTCCGGGTAAACGCCTGCTGTTTTCCCTTTGCGTGGGCTCCATGCTGCTGCCCACCATGGTAACGCTCATTCCGCTGTACATCATGTGGACGCGTGGCTTTGGCATGGCGGATACCTACTGGCCGCTGATTTTGCCGTACCTTTGCGGCGGCGGCGCGTTCAATATCTTTTTGATCCGGCAATTTGTGCGCACCATCCCAAGAGAGCTGGACGAGGCCGCCACCATCGACGGTGCGGGTAATATGCGGATACTTACCAGCATCATCGTGCCTGCCATCAAACCCGCTATGATCGTTGTGGCGCTGCTGCTGTTCATCACCATGTGGAACGACCTGTTGCAGCAAACGGTGTACATCAACTCGCAGGAGAAATTCACCATCGCCATGGGGCTGTCGCTGTTTCGCGGCTCGTTAAAGTCCGATTGGTCTAAGATCATGTGCGCAACGTGTATGGCGTTTATGCCCGGCGTGATATTCTATCTGATCGGCCAGCGGTATTTTATCGAAGGCATTACGCTTACCGGCATGAAGAACTAACGGGAGAGTGTTAAAAAAATACTTAACGCATTTGGGTATTGCCACAATGGACATGAGCCACTAGAATAGTACCATGGGTTTATTTGAACGATTAAACAGAGCGCCCAAGGAGGATATTACAGAAGCGCCGCCGGAAAACGGTGTGCGGCGTTTCTTTTTCCTGCTGAAAACCCATTTCTGGAAGATCATCACGTTAAACATGCTGTTTGTGGCCTTTTCGCTTCCGGTGGTCACGCTGCCCGCCGCTCTTTGCGGCATGAACAGGGTCTGCGTGAAGCTGGTGCGGGAGGGCAACTGCTTTTTATGGCACGATTTCTGGAAGGAATTCAAATCCGAGATCATCAAAAGCCTGCCGATCGGCCTGCTGTATCTGCTGGAGCTGGCTGCGGCGTATTACAGCCTGAGCCTTAGCGTATCCAACGGCGGCGTATACGGCGTGATCTTCGGTGCGGTGGGGATACTGCTGCTGCTGGTGGTAACGGTAGGCGGCGGCTATGTGTTTGCCATGCTTGCCATGGTGCAGTTGACCAACCGGCAGATTCTTAGAAACGCGGCGGCCTTGGCGGGGCTGGAAATGAAAAAAAGCTTGGCGATTTTAGGGCTAAGCATATTGTTTGCGGCAATTGGGCTGCTGCTGTATCCGTACAGCACGCTCATCATGCCGTTTTTCTATTTTTCCGTACACGCGCTTGCCGTGATCACGGTAGCAAACGGAGCCATCCAAAAGCATATTGTGGCGCCCTTTGAGGCGGCACAGGCAGAAGAAGCCGGCGCGGCAGCAGATGCAGCGGCGGCTTTCGGCGCATGCGCAGCAGCAGCAAACGCAGCAGCAGCAAACGCGGCAGCAGCAAACGCAGCAGCAGCAAACGCGGCAGCAGCAAACGCAGCAGCAGAGGCAGCAGCAGCACGGGAAGGGCCCGGCGAAGGGGAATAGCAATGGGTTTGCATTCCAAAGCGCCGGGAACGGCGCTTTTTTATTACCCTTTGCAAAAAGAACCATGTTGATTTTCGGCGGCGTCTTTAAAAGGAGCCTGCCGGGGCGATCATAAATAACAGATAGTGCTGCGGCGAACAAGCGGCGGCGGACAGGAGGCAACATGCAATTTTCAAAAAAAGCACAAAAATGCGGGGTTTCCCCTATGCGCAAATTCCATCCCTATCAAATGGCGGCGGCAGATAGGGGGGTCACGGTGTACCATTTGAACATTGGGCAGCCGGATATCGTTACCCCCAAGGCGTACTTCGATGCAATCAGGAACTTCTCCCAGCCGGTGCTGGAGTACGCTCCCTCGCAGGGTGTACCGGCGCTGATTCAGGCGGTGCAGCGGTATTATGCGAAGATCGGCATGGACTATAGCGAGGCAGATATCTATATTACCAGCGGCGGCAGCGAGGCGCTGTCTATCCTGATGCTTTGCATCTTAGACGAGGGCAGCGAGGTCATCGTACCGGAGCCCTTTTACCCCAACTATTCCACCTTCATCCAAGGGGCAGGCGGGGTCATTCGCCCGCTATCCACCTCCCCGGAGGATGGATACGACTATGTAAAGCCGGAGGCGATGGAGGCGCTCATCAACGATAAAACGCGGGCCATCTTATTGACGAACCCCGGCAACCCAACGGGCACGGTGCATACAAAGGAGCAGCTTCGTCCCATCATGGAGCTGGCAAAAAAGCATGACCTGTTTGTGATAGGCGACGAGGGTTACCGCGAATTTGCCTACGGCAGCGAGCAGCCTGCAAGCGTTGGAGAGTTTCCGGAGCTTGCACAAAACGCCGTCATCATCGATTCCGCGTCCAAGCGTTTCTCCGCCTGCGGAGCGCGTATCGGCGCGCTGATCACAAAAAATCAGGAGCTGCAGCGGCTTGTGATGAAGTTCTGCCAAGGCCGTCTTTCCGTTGCTACCCTGGATCAACTGGCGGCTGCGGCGCTGTTCGAGGTGGAGCCCTCGTATTTTACCGCCGTGCGGGAGGAATACAAGCTGCGCCGGAACACGGTGTATGAGGCGCTGAAGAAAATGCCCGGCGTGGTATGCCAAGAGCCCAAGGGCGCGTTCTATATGATGGCAAAGCTGCCGATCGACGATACGGACGCCTTTCAGCGGTGGCTGTTAACGGACTTTTCCAACCGCGGCGAAACGGTGATGTTCGCTCCCGGCGAAAGCTTTTACGCGACCCCCGGCGCAGGGCGGGACGAGATTCGCATTGCCTACGTGCTCAAGCGGGAAGATCTGAGCCGGGCGATGGAGCTTCTGGCGCTGGGCGTTGCCGCCTATCAGAGCAGGCAGAGGAATGAAAAAACGAAGAGGATGGCGGCTGCATACTAAAATAGAAGCTTTTTCCCCTAAATTTCGCATTTTCCGCGAATCACCCGATTATTCGGGGAGAATCCGGTTGCGTTATAGTCGGTTTGTGATAAACTAAATGCTGGGAGAATGTGAAAAGGGGTGTTGGAATGGGAAACAAGGGGACTGTTTTGCTGTTCGGCTCCACTACCTCAGAGGTGTTGTTTGATATCCAGCGGGCGGTGGAAACAGCAGGGTATACACTGCGATTATTAAGCTGTAAGCGTGTAACGCTTGTAACGAATTTAGACTGCAACGCCGTGCAGGTGCTGTTGCTATATTTGGAAAACATCGAGCGGCATCATTACGACATGATCATGGACGTTTTAAAAAGCGAGGCCTTCAAAGCGGTGCCCGCCATCGTGATCGGTCGTTCGGAGGAATGCCAGGAGCTTATGGACTTCATCACCATGCAGGACGTGACACAGCTGGCGCGGCCTACCTCCATTCCGGAGATCATGCGTACGGTGGAGCAAAAAATGGAACAGCGGCGCGAAGCGCTGATACGCATTACAAAGGACTTTAGAAAAACGGTTTGGATCGTAGACAGCGACCCCAAAATGCTGACGCTGATTCGCGGGTTCTTGGCAAACGATTATCAGGTGCGCTCGTTTTTTTCCAATGCGCAGCTGTATTCCGCACTGCGCGAAGCCAGACCAACGCTAATCGTTGCCAACTATCAAATGCCGGGCTCTTTAGGCAACGACATGATCGACGCCATGCGCAGCATAGACGGCTCCGGGGATGTGCCTGTGGTATTTACGGCAACCAGCAAGGAACGGCTGTACGCCGAGGCTACCTTGCCCGTAAAACCCGTGGGCTTTGTGGCAAAGCCCGTAACCAAGCGGCAGATGCTGGACGTTGTGATGACGGCTATCGGTAAGTGACCGGCCGGCATACGGCGCGTCATTTTCGTTGACCGCTGCAGCACATAAGCGGCGGGTATCTAATAAAACCATATTACACAGGAGAATAGGCATGGAACAGAAAAAGTACGCAATCGCATGCCCTACCAGCATGGGTGTGCGCATCACACCGGTTGACCGTCAGCCGGTGCACACCAGCAATATGTTTTATATGCAGAGCACCAGTGCGGAAACCAATGTGCTAAACATTGCCGCCTCCTTGGGAAGCCCGTGCTTGGCGCTGACCAAATTCGTGGAGGGCAGCCCGGTTTCCGCCTTTTTAAAGGGGGAGCTCAGGCGGCGCGGCATTGCCTTTGAAGGGGCGGATGCGCCGCAGGGCGGGCCTTGGGGATACCGGCATCAGTTCAACATCGCGGACAGCGGCTTTGGCCTTCGCGGCCCCCGCGTTTGGAACGACCGCGCCGGAGAGGTGGGTAAAACGCTATCCGTTGAGGCGTTCGACCTTCCGCGTATCTTCGGGGAGGAGGGCGTGGAAATACTGCACATTTCCGGCCTGATCGCGGCGCTGTCTCCTGAAACGGCGGCGTTCTGCCTTGCGCTTATGCAGACGGCAAAAGCCTACGGCACAAAGATATCCTTTGATTTGAATTACCGCGCCACCTTCTGGAAAGGGCGGGAGGCGGCGCTATCGCAAGTGTTTAGAGAGATCGCGGCGGCTTCGGACATTTTGGTGGGCAACGAGGAGGATTTTCAGCTGGCACTGGGGCTTACCGGCCCCGAAGCGGGTGGAAAAGACCTTGCCTCCAAGCTGGAGGGCTTCCGCTCCATGATCGATACGGCAAAAGCAAGCTATCCTAACGTGCGGCTGTTTGCCACCACGCTCAGGCAGGTGGTCAGCGCCAACGAGCATCTGTGGGGCGCGGTGGCGTCCACCGGAGACGATTGGTTTACGGAGCCGCCACGAAGCATCCCGGTGCTGGATCGCATCGGCGGGGGCGATGCATTTACGGGCGGCCTTCTTTACGGTGTGCATCGGGGCTGGGAGCCGGAAAAAAGCATGCGCTTTGGCTGGGCCTGCGGCGCGATGGCGGCGGCAACACTGGACGATTATGCCTCTCCTGCGGACGAAGCGCAGGTGTGGGCGGTCTATGAAGGAAATGCGAGGGTACAGCGATGAAACAGGCGGATATCGGCTTGATAGGTCTTGCGGTCATGGGGGAAAACCTCGTGATGAACATGGAGGATAAGGGCTTTACCGTGGCGGTGTACAACCGCACGCAGGAAAAGGTGCAGCGCTTTGTGAACGGACGCGCCAAGGGGAAGAACATCATAGGCTGCCACTCCTTGGAGGAGATGAAAAACACCCTGTCCGCGCCGCGCAAGGTAATGCTGATGGTAAAGGCCGGGCAGGCGGTGGACGATTTGATCGAGCAGCTGCTGCTTTTGCTGGAGCCGGGCGATGTGATCATTGACGGCGGCAACAGTCATTTTCCGGATACCGTGAGGCGCACGGCATATGTGGAGGAAAAAGGCCTGCTTTATATCGGCACGGGCGTTTCCGGCGGGGAGGAAGGAGCGCTTCTTGGCCCCTCCATGATGCCCGGCGGTTCCGCTGCCGCGTGGCCGTTGGTAAAGCCCATCTTTCAGGCGATTTGCGCCAAGGTGGAGGACGGCAGCCCTTGCTGCGACTGGGTAGGGGAAAACGGCGCGGGGCATTTTGTGAAGATGGTGCATAACGGCATCGAGTACGGGGATATGCAGCTGATTTGCGAGGCGTACCAGTTCCTGCGGGACGTGCTGGGAATGGACGCGGACGCACTGCATGAGGTGTTTGGCGCGTGGAACAAAACGGAGCTGAACAGTTATTTGATCGAGATCACGCGAGACATATTCGGTTATCGGGACGAATCCGGTGCGCCCGTGGTGGAACAGATATTGGATACCGCCGGGCAAAAGGGTACCGGCAAGTGGACGGGCATCGCAGCGCTGGAGGAGGGCGTGCCGTTAACCTTGATCGGCGAAGCAGTATTTTCCAGATGCCTTTCCGCCATGCAGGAAGAACGGGTGGCGGCGGCAAAGGTGTTCCCGCATGATACGCCCGCGTTTAACGGCAACAAAGCGACGCTTGTGGAGGACGTGCGAAAAGCGCTGTATGCCAGCAAAATCATTTCCTACGCGCAGGGGTATACGCTTTTACGGGCGGCGGCAAAGACCTACGGCTGGCATTTGAATTACGGTGGCATTGCGTTGATGTGGCGGGGCGGCTGTATCATACGTTCCGTGTTTCTAGGAAAGATCAAGGAAGCGTACGATAACGATCCGGATTTAGAGAATCTGCTGTTAGACCCGTATTTTTCGCAAACCGTTAAAACGCTTATCCCGGCGTGGCGCAATGTTTGCGCAGAGGCGATTCGCTTTGGCGTGCCCATGCCCGCATTTACCGCGGCGCTCAGTTATTTTGACGGTTATACCACACAGCGCCTGCCCGCCAATTTGCTGCAAGCCCAGCGGGATTACTTCGGCGCACATACTTATGAACGGCTGGACGCGCCCCGGGGGCAGTTTTTCCACACCAACTGGACGGGAAAAGGCGGCGATACCGCCGCCACCACATATAACGCGTAGTAAAAAACAACGGCAAGGCGGTGATGTGCCTTGCCGTTGTTTTTATATAACGAACAAGCCGGGTATCAGCCAAGCGCGATGTCTAATATCATCATCAGCACAAACCCAAGCGCCACGCCGATGGTGCCGATGTTGGAATGTCCGCCTGCCTGTGCGTCGGGTATCAATTCCTCTACCACCACATAGATCATTGCGCCTGCCGCAAACGCGAGGATGAACGGCAGCACAGGCGTGATGAGGGAGGTCAGCAATATGGTAAGCACCGCGCCCACTGGCTCCACAATGCCGGAAAGCACGCCGTAACGGAAGGACTTGCGCTTGGTTAAGCCGGAGGCCACCAGCGGCATGGAAATGATCGCACCCTCGGGAAAGTTTTGAATGGCGATGCCGATGGCAAGGGCAAACGCGCCCGCGGTGGTGATCAGCTCCTTACCCGTTAATAGCCCTGCCAGCACCACGCCTACCGCCATGCCCTCGGGGATGTTGTGCAGGGTGACCGCCAGCACCAGCATAAGGGAGTTGCCAAGCCCACGGGATTTTCCCTCGGGCTTGTCCGCTGTTACGTGCAGGTGGGGGATGATGGTATCCAGCAGCAGTAAAAAGCCGATACCGCATGAAAAGCCCAGCGCCGCAGGCAGCCACGGAATGCTGCCCGCATCTGTCGCCATGGTGATGGAGGGAATCAAAAGCGACCACACGGAGGCTGCAAGCATCACGCCCGAGGCAAAGCCGGAAAGCGCCCTTTGCAGCGTGCGGTTCATTTCCTTTTTCACGAAAAACACGGTGCCCGCTCCCAATGCCGTGCCTAAAAACGGAATAACAACGCCCACGACCACCTTTGCGATATTGCTCATACCCCAGTCTCCTTTTTACATGATCCGTTCTTATATATCTTAACACGGATGACAGAACTAAAACACAACGGCAGGATGCGAAACACATCCTGCCGTTCTATAACTGATTTTAACCTACTTCGCTTTGGTCACGGGCAGCCATGCTTCGCATTTATAATCGGCAGCGGACTGATCGCCCTCAAAATACACCTCCACGTCCGGCGCATCTGCATACTCGTAGCCGGAGGAGGGCAGCCACTCGGACACGATCTGCTTTTGCAGGCTCTGGATGGCGTTGGGGTTGGCACCTACGCTGGTGAATATGGCCCACGTTGCGGCGGGAACGGTGTACTCCGCCAAGCTTGCGGGCGCGGGGCGGTTGGAAGCTACGCAGATGTAGTACGCATAATCCTTCCCCTGCATGCAGGAGCATACCCCAAGTATCCCTTGCGGGCCTGTGCCGTCCATCAGCGGGCAGAGCTTTTCAATGAGCCCTTCGCCAACTGTTTTCTGCCAGAATGCGGGCACGTCGGCGAAGTTTTCCTCTGTGTTGTTGCTTAAGGGGAGCTTTGCGCCCACCACGCGGAACGCGTCTCTTTTCTCAATACGGTAATTCATTGCCTGTTCTCCTTTGATAGATAATGTAAAGGTGATGCGCGGAAATGCGGTAACGCTTGCCCCCTCCTTGCGCGCCTCGGAGGGAGACATGCCGTGAACGCTGTGGAAGGCACGGGAGAAAGCAGTGGGGGAGTCGTAACCGTACTTGAGCGCAATATCGATCACGCGCTCGTCCGTGGTCAAAAGGTCGCCTGCCGCCATGCTCATGCGCCTGCGGCGTAGGTATTCCCCCAAGGGGATGCCGCAAAGATACGTAAACATCCGCTGAAAGTGGAAGGGAGAGCATACCGCTTTTTGTGCGGCTGTGTTGAGATCGATCTCCCCGTCCAAATTCTCTTCCAAGTATGCCACCGCCTCGTTTAACCTTGCCAACCATTCCATTTGCTTCACACCTTTCTGATACAGCATAACAGGCTGCTTGTTTACAATCCTCGCAGTTTACGACTGCTTGCGGATAGCATCATGTGCTGTGAAAAGCTTCTGATGTCAGTGTACCATAGGCCGCCTATAAAAAGCTATTTGGCACGGGAAGGATTTGAAAATCACCCCATTTAAGAATGGAATCACCCTGTATTGCGGTTATAGATAAGGTATAGTACATATAACGATGCATGTTTGCGGTTTCCTAAAAAGGCATGAAAGGAACTACTATGAAGCACAGAAAAAAAGCTGCGGGGCTTGCGCTTTTCCTAGCGCTGCTATTTGCTCTTGCCGCCTGTACGCCGAAGCCAACGGCTGGCGAGGGCACAGACGCACCTGCTCTGCCGGAGGCCTCCGAGAAGACGGTGCAGCCCGACGCACCAACGGACGCGGCGGAGGCTTCCGTTGCGTTGCCCGAAACAGTGGATGTATCGAACGGCTACGGTTACGAGGCGTTTATAACGCTTGCCGCCACTGCCGAAGCGCAAGGCGACGCCTGCGCGGAAAAGGGGCATGCGTTACAGGCGTATACATTTTATGCGGCCTCCGCTTGTACGCTTGGCAGTCTGCGATTTGGCATCGAGAACATCATCGCTGCAAAAACGGGCGCTCTTACCGAGGATGTGTTTGCAGGCAGCCTTTATACCTCTTGGGAGGAGCTTGCTGCGCTGTTCCCGGCCTCCCCTTATCCGGATTACTTTGAAGGATTGGCCCGGCTTGGCTTTGGCGAGGAGGCGGCGGCGGTAACGTGCTGGACGAACGCCGCAGCCAACGCCGCGTACCCAGAGGAAGGGCTGGCGTTTACCTATTTGCTGGAGGAGAGCGCGGAGACGCTGACAACGCTTCGTAACGATTTGCGAGTGCGGGAAAATGCGTTGCTTGCAAAATACGAGCCCGAACTGTACGAGATCGAGCGCAGCCCCAAAAACAGCTTTGTGGAATACCTGCTGGGTATAACACGGCAGAAGCTGGAAGAAAAGAGCTACGGAGAGGCTATGGAATATGCCCGTGCCGCCGTGTTGCTGGAGCCCTTTTCGGGAGACTGCTTTACGGCTTGCGCGGTGTGCGCTATGGTAGGCTCGGACGGGGCGGCCATGGCTTATTACATCAACGAGGGCTTGCTGATCGACCCGGCACATACGGGTCTTCAAACTTTACTGAAAGCATACGAAGCAGGAGGTGCTGCCGATGAATAAGCGGATAAAGCTGTTCTGCCTTGTGCTGTGCATGGTGCTGGCATTTATGGCGTTTCCCGTAAGCGCGGGGGCGGTAAGTCCCGCTCTGGAAGCTAAGTACGGTAAGTATATCGATTTTTCCAAGGTAAAAACCAGCTTCAATACCGAGGCCGGCGTGCGCATGAATATCGGCGGGCTGCCCTTCTGGGGCAAGCTGAGAAGAACTGCGGAGCTTACCGACGAGCAGATAGAGGACGCTATCACAAAAACGCTCAACCAGCGGGAGATCAACCTGACAGACTTGGCAGCCTTCGAGGCGGCAAAGCAGCTGGCAAAGGAATACGCTGCCGATTCATGGTCTGCAAAGGTTGTGATGGAGACTGCTTGTAAGATATTGGGAGTCAGCGAGGCGGTAGACGTTTTTGATGCGCTCTTAGGTACCTTCGATAAATCCCTGGCGCAATTTACCGGGGAGCAGGTGTTGGACGCCATCAAGGGCTCCGCTATCGAAAATGCCGTAAAAAGCAGGGCACCGCTGTTGGTGGGCAAGCTGGGCTTAAAAACCGCCAGCTTTACCGTAAGCTGTCTTGTCAACGCCGGAGAGGTGAGCGTGAAGGAGTTCTGGTACTGGCTCAACGAGGAAAAGGTGGAAAGCGAGGGCGAAAAGGCGGTGGAGGAGCTGGACGCGTTTTACCGCGTGCTCAATAAAAAACTGGCTTTGAACCTGAGCAAGGTCGCGGACGACTGGGAGATCGTATTCGATAACGTAAAATATAACAGAAAAGACATGACACTGTTCGGTATTGGCGGCATCGGCCAAACCTTTACCGTCAACGCCAAGCTCAAGCGGGAGCCGGGAAGCCGTGCTGTCCGCCATGAGGACGAGGAGCTTACGGACATCTCCGGCACGTATACGGGCAGGTTCACTGTGCGGGTGACCCATCAGCTTTATAACTTCAATCAGGAGTTCATGAATCTGTTTGTTAAAACAGATCTGTACAACGAGTTTAGCAGCATCGGTATGCAATTCATGGGGATGATGCTAAAGCCCTCTCAGCTTATCAAGACCGTGTTTTCCGATGATTTTTCCGTGACCGTAACAGCGCCGCCAAATGCGGGCGTGGTGAGTTATATCCCGCTTGATTTTTCAAAGATGGACCAGGCAACCATTTTTGAAGTAGGGGAGGATATTTCCTTTGCCCATACGGATGCCAGTGTCGACCCCGTTGCCACGGCGGACGGGCAAGGCCTTGTGCACGGCAGCGGGGACGGCGGATGGCTGACCGCTACGGACTATATGTTCCAGATTCGATTTGCCCCGGAGCCTGTGGGCCTGCGCGGTGTAAGGCTGAACGCAACAGGAATGCGGGAGATCGGCACGGTAAACGGTGCAATCGAGGGCCATGGCTTCAGCGAAAATGTAGATGACTACATGCCCTTTGAAGGAGGAGACATGCTGATAGGCGAGGACAACCAGATATTTGCGGAGCTGGATATGAATAGCTCAATGGAGGTAGGCTGGCTGGTGCAGAACAAGTAGCTGCTTCAGGGCGTTCGTTCTCATTGCGCGGAATGATATTGAAAGGGCGGGGCACGCCCGTATATGCATATAAAACAGCAGCCAGTGTATGAAACACTGGCTGCTGCGTTAGACGGTAGTGGACTAAACAATCACCATTGTGATACCGCTATATGCGGAACAAAGGAGATTAGAAACCTTTGTGGGCCTGGAAGCAATTGCTGCAATAGATAGGCCGGTCGTTTTTGGGTTGGAACGGGATTTTGGTGGGTGCGCCGCACTCTGCACAGACTGCGTCGAACATCTCACGCTCGCCGTTGTGCTGGGTCTTGCGGTTTTTGCGGCAATCACGGCAGCGTACGGGCTCGTTCTGGAAACCCTTCTCAGCGTAGAATTCCTGCTCGCCAGCGGTGAACACGAACGTTGCGCCACAATCCTTACATACCAACTCTTTGTCTTCGAACATGTGTTTGATCCCCTTTGTTTAGGTTTATTTTGCATCGTATGCTTCGGCTGACCTGGTCTTTGTCCCCACATTCGCCAACTGGAAGGTTCGCTCATAACCCCTAACGGGCCCCCACTACTACCTCTCTCAGGATGCTGTTTTGATTGGTCTGGCTTTCATAGACATTCCTTGGATAAATCAAGAAGTGATACTTGGCTGAACCGTTTCAACGCTGCTTTCCTGGTTGGGCTTACTTCTAGGCCGCACCATGATCATCGGACTTTGCCGACTTACGTGGATCGTTTTGCCTGCGACTGGCGTCGACTTGCAACCACAGACCCGAAACACGGACGCTATTGCTATTATAGTTGCCTAAAATCCAAAAGGCAACCATTATTTTTGAGATTTTATATTATTTTCCTATAATTTCCGCCCGATTCATGCCTTTTTTTGAAATCCGGATGCTTTTTACGAAAAACGGCCGGCAATGGCGATAAACTGGCGGTTTTGCCATGGGAGCCGATATGCTATAATGAAAGCCGTAACGAATCATCGGAAAAGCTGGGAGGAGCATGCGCATGAAGCTGGTGTCTTGGAACGTAAATGGCCTTAGAGCCTGCCTGAAGAAGGGGTTTTTGGATTTTGTGGCGTCTGCCGATGCAGACGTGATCGCCCTGCAGGAAACCAAAATGGAGCAGGGGCAGGCGGCGATAGACCTTCCCGGCTATACGGAATACTGGAACAGCTCCAAAGCAAAAAAAGGCTATTCCGGCACGGCGGTGTTCACGCGGGTTGAACCGCTTTCCGTGCGGTACGATATGGGAATACCGGAGCACGATCAAGAGGGCCGGGTCATCACGCTGGAATTCCCGGACTTCTATTTTGTGAACTGCTATACCCCCAATTCACAAGACGGTTTAAAGCGCCTTTCCTACCGCATGGAGTGGGAGGACGCATTTCGCGATTATTTAATGGAATTAGATCAAACAAAGCCCGTGGTGCTTTGCGGGGATTTGAACGTGGCGCATCAGGAGATCGACCTCAAGAACCCCAAGACCAACCGCATGAATCCCGGCTTTACGGACGAGGAGCGCGGTAAAATGACAGCGCTGCTTGCAAGCGGCTTTTCGGACAGTTTCCGCACTCTTTACCCGAACAAAACCGATGCGTACAGCTGGTGGAGCTTTCGCGCCGCGTCTCGGGAGCGGAACGTAGGCTGGCGTATCGATTACTTTATCGTATCCACACGGTTCATGCCGCAGGTGGAAAACAGCCTGATACTGCCCGATGTGATGGGTAGCGACCACTGCCCCGTGTGCCTGTTGGTAAAGGAGTAGCACGCTATGGAGATCATACTGGCATCCCAATCCCCCCGGCGGCGGGAGCTGATGCATTTAATGGGCATTCCCTATACCGCCATCGTGAGCGATGTGGAGGAGGTTCCGCCTGTAGGCGCAACGCCTGCAGAGCTTGTAAAGGCCTTGGCGCTGCAAAAGGCGCAGGCGGTGCAAAGGCTTCGTCCCAAGGACTGCATCATCGGCGCGGACACGGTGGTGTATATTGACGGACGCGTTATCGGCAAGCCCCACAGCAAAGAGGAAGCCAAAAAAACGCTTACCACCCTTTCCGGCAACACGCATACGGTGTTTACGGGAATCGCTGTTTTGACCCCAAACGGGCAGGATGTGCGCCACAGCGAAACCGTCGTTACGTTTTGCAACATGACGGAAGCTGAGATCGATTGGTATATCGCAACCGGCGAGCCTATGGATAAGGCAGGCGCATACGGCATCCAAGGCCCCGGCGGCATGTTTGTACAAAAGGTGAACGGGAATTACTTTACGGTGATCGGTATGGACTTGCCCATGCTGTACGATATGCTAAAATGCGCCAACGTGCTTACGCTGGGAAACACCGTGCAACGGTTAACGCAACAACGAAACGGCAGCTTATGAACGATATTATCGCTGAAAAACTAAAGCTTTTACCCTCTGCCCCCGGCGTGTATAAAATGTTCAACACCAACGGGGAGGTCATTTATGTTGGAAAGGCCGTATCGCTGAAAAACCGCGTACGGCAATATTTTCAGTCCAGCAAGGCCCATACCGCCAAGGTGGCGGCAATGGTTTCGCATATTGCGGATTTTGAAACCATACTTACCGGCAACGAAACGGAAGCGCTCACGCTGGAAAGCAACCTCATCAAGGAATTCATGCCCCGCTATAACATCCTGTTAAAGGACGACAAGCACTTTCCGTATGTGCGCATCGATATCAAGCGGGATTTTCCGCGGGTGGAGGTAGTGCGAAAAATCAAAAAGGACGGTGCAAAATACTTGGGGCCGTACCTGTCTGCCGTTGCGTTAAGAGATTCGCTTAACGTGGTGCGGGAGCATTTCCCTATCCGCCATTGCAAAAAAGACATTGAAAAAGCCATTGCCCGCAGGGAGCGGCCTTGCCTGATGTATCACGTTGGCAAGTGCTGCGCGCCCTGCTCGGGGAACGTGAGCCGGGAAGCTTACCACAAAATCCTTTCACAGGTAGCGGACTTCTTATCCGGGGATACGGAGCCGGTCATTCGGGAATTGACGGAGCAGATGCAGCGCGAATCCGAAGCGCTGGAGTTTGAACGCGCTGCCAAAACGCGGGATCGCATTGCCGCTATCCACCGCTTGGGCGAAAAGCAGATCGCTATCGCCCCTGTGGGTACCGAGCAGGACGTGTTTGCGCTTTGCACTTATCACGATGAAACGCTAGTGTTCGGCTTGTTTGTGCGCGGCGGCAAGGTGGTGGGTACGGAGCGGTTCAATATGGACAACGCCATGGAGGAGGACGAGGGCGAAAGTGAAACGCTGTCTGCCTTCCTCAAGCAGTATTACAGCGAGGCGGCAGCCGTGCCCCCGGAGATACTGTTATATCAGCCTGCGGCGGATATGGAATTGATCGCGCAATGGTTGGAGGAAAAACGCACCAAGCGCGTGCATCTGCATGTGCCGGAGCGGGGCGAAAAGCGAAAAATCACCGAAATGGCGCACAAAAACGGCTTGGACGTGTTGCAAAAAACGGAAACCTTACAGCAGCGGGCGTGGGAAAAGGGCGAAGGCGCGCTTGCCGCACTTTCTGTTGTGCTGGGGTTGGAAACGCTGCCCGAGCGTATGGAGTGCTTTGATAACTCGCATATCATGGGCAGAGACACGGTGTCCTCCATGGTGGTGTTTGAAAACGGTTCTCCCGTACCAGCCGAGTACCGGCGTTTTCGTATTAAAAGCGAAACCGAGGGAGACGATTACGCCGCCATGCGCGAGGCGCTGACAAGACGTTTTACCCGGGCGCAGGAGCAGGACGAGAAATTTTCCAACCTGCCGGACTTACTGGTGGTGGATGGCGGCAGAGGCCAGTTAAACGTGGCCTTAGAGGTGCTGGGGGAGTTTGGGTTAACGCATATCCCGGCAATCGGCCTTGCGGAACAGCATGAGCTTATTTACATGCCCGATGTGGAGGAACCGCTGGAGCTTTCGCGTAACAGCCCCGAGCTGCACCTGTTACAGCGCATTCGAGACGAAGCCCACCGCTTTGCCATCACCTATCACCGGAATCTGCGCGGTAAAAATACGCTCTATTCTCAGTTGGATGAGATCGAGGGCGTCGGCCCCAAGCGTAAGCGCGCGATATTCGATCGCTTCATCACTATGGATGCGATCAAGGCTGCCACCGTTGACGATTTACACGCCATTCCCGGCGTGGACGAAAAAACCGCCCGTGCAGTGTATCGGTATTTTCATTCCGAGGAGGAGGCGTAATGCCTCCGGCGGCTTAAAACCTTCTTTGCGAATTCCCTTGGGAATTCTGCATCTTTACAAGGAGCTATGTCAAACCTACGGTTTGACCACCTTATGTAAAAAGGTTTTAAGAATTCCAAGAAACTTTTAAAAGATATAAATAAGCAGGATGTATATTGTTAAATACGTCCTGCTTTATTCTAAAGTTTTTGGGTTGTTAGGGGCTTTTTACAAAAAGCCCCTAACCCGCCGGAGGCAATCTCAATCCTTTACATACTGTGCATACGGCTTGGCGTTGAGCTTGGTTTTGGCGCCTAGCTTGCGTGCCATGCCCTCGATCATCAGCTTTTGCAGCCAGTGCATACGGTTAAAGCCCTTGATGTCTTTTTCGGAGAAGTATTCCGGCTTGGCAAACTCGGTGACCTCGTCCTTGTCAAAGCGCTCCAGCTCCCTAAAGCGGCGGCCTGCGTCCTCAAAGCGGCCGATCATCTGTTCCCGCATTTTGCCGCTGAATATGCTGACGGCAAACATGTCGCCCTTAATGAGGGTACCTGCATGCTCGCAGTTGAAATACGCAGGGAGCTTTTCCAAATACGTCTCGCAGCAGCGAAGCTGAGAGGCCTCCGAGAAGCCGCCCTGTACCAGAAAGGCCATTGTTGCCTTAGAACCGTCTGCTTTTTGCTCCTTGGGGGAGAGACTTTCTAAAAACTCCAACAGCAGCCCCGGCACACATTCCACAAACAAGGGCATGGCAAACAGGAAGAAATCCCCCTGACGGTATGCTTCCCGTATGGTAGGCCATGTGCCGCGCTCGGAGAGGCGAAAGCGTTCCACGGTATGCGTTTCATCTGCAAAGCCCAGTAAAAATCTGTCTAAAATTTTCTCCGTATTGCTGTTGGCGGCGGGGCGGGGAGAACAGTTAATTACGGTCAAGCGCATCGTAAAGCTCCTTTCTGCTCTCCAAGGGGTACGCTCCAAAGGATTTACCGTGCATATTGATGATGGCGCGGTGCAGCCAGCGGTTCATAAACGCATTATCGGCTTCGCCCTCATATAACAGGGCAACATCCAGCTCCTTCCCGTAGCGGCTGTAATGGCGCATTTGCCCGTCCACGAACTTTAAATGCATGGTGGCAAGGGGCAGGATGCGGTCAAACAGGTTCTTTGCTTGATAGCTGATAAAGCCCAGCTTGGTGTCGGTAATAAACAGCGCACAGTCCACCTGCAAAAAGCGGATCAGCAACTGCTCATAATCGTCCTTCAGGCGACAGATGCCGGGGGTGCGCAGCCAGCAGTCGTTGCAGCCCACGCAGCCCGCGATCTTCATGCTGCTTGTGTACACCACATCAGTAACGTCCAGTCGCGCCTTGGCTTCCGCAATGGCAGCGGCAGCGCCCGGATGCTCCTCCGGCAGCGTGCTTACGATCAAATACTTCATCGATATCCTTTCTGTATACGGCGTTTTACGGTAATGCGTTCGGTTCGCCCAATATTGCGGGTCGCCCAATGGGCGACCCTTATAAACCACGAAACCAATACTTATTTTAAAGTTTTAGGATTGTTAAACCCTTTTAAAAAGGGTTTAACCCGCCGGAGGCACATTCTATTTCATCAATTCGCAAATGATGTCCGTGTACTTGGCCGGGTCTTCCGGTAAAATGCCCTCCATCATCAGCGCCTGTGTGTAGAGAATTTCGGCATACGCCTTGAGGGTATCGCCGTCGGTGTCGGAAAGAGCGCACAAACGGGTAAATACCGGGTGCTCGGGGTTCAGCTCCAGCACGCGCTCGGCCTTTACCTTGTTATCCATGGGCATGGCGTTTAAAACACGCTCCATCTCTAACGAGAGCGCACCATCGGTTGCTAAGCACACGGGATGGCTCTTGAGGCGGGCGGAAAGGCGAACTTCCTTTACTTTATCACCCAGCGCGTCCTTCATGGCGGCAAGTAAATCCTTATGCTCCTCGGACTTCTTCTTGGCGGTCTCCTTTTCCTCGTCGCTTACTAAATCTAATTCTGCGGCGGATACGGACTTGATCTCTTTCTCGCTGTACTCGCGAAGCATCTGCATGCAGAACTCGTCCACATCCTCGGTCAGAAGCAGCACGTCATAGCCTTTGTCCTTTAACAGCTCCAGCTGCGGCAGCTTTTCCACATGGCCTATGGTGCTTCCTGCGGCGTAGTAAATGCTCTTTTGCGCCTCGGGCATGGCATCCACATATTCCTTGAGGGTAATGAGCTTGTCCTGCTGCATGGAGCGGAACAATAAGAGGTCTTGCAGCTTGTCTTTGTTCATGCCGTAGCCCGCATACACGCCGTATTTCAATTGCAGACCAAAGGCGGCATAGAACTCCTCGTACTTTTCACGCTCATTTAGAAGCAGGGCGGAAAGCTCGTTTTTGATTTTCTTCTCGATGTTGTTGGCGATCACCTTCAACTGCCGGTCGTGCTGCAACAGCTCGCGGGAAATGTTGAGGGAAAGATCGGGACTGTCCACCAAGCCCTTTACAAAGCTGAAATAATCCGGCAGCAGGTCTTCGCATTTGTCCATGATCAAAACGCCGTTTGCGTACAGCTGCAATCCCCGGGAGAATTCCTTGGAATAATAATCGTACGGCGCTTTTTTAGGAATGAACATCAAAGCGTTGTAGGAAACAGCGCCCTCGGCGGCAGTGTGAATCACGCGAAGCGGGGCTTCGTAATCGAAGAACTTGTCCTGATAGAACTGGTTATAGTCCTCCTCCTTCAATTCGGATTTGCTGCGCTTCCAAAGCGGCACCATGGAATTGAGGGTCTCCACCTCGGTATAGGTTTCGTACTCCTCTTTGTTGTCTTCCTTGGGGCGGCTCTTGGTCACCTCCATGCGGATGGGGTAGCGGATATAGTCGGAATACTTTTTCACAAGAGACTTTAAACGGTACTCGTCTAAAAACTCGGAATAGCGCTCGTCATCCGTATCGTCCTTTAGGGTCAGCACAATCTCGGTGCCGTGCCCGTCCTTTTCGGCGGCGGTCACACTAAAGCCCTCCACGCCCTTGCTCTTCCAGCGGTTGGCTTCGTCTGTGCCAAAGGCGCGGCTTGTTACGTTGATTTCCTTTGCCACCATGAAAGCAGAGTAAAAGCCTACGCCAAACTGGCCGATGACGGACTGATCGCCTGTCATCTCATGCTCTGTTTTAAAACGCAGCGTGCCGCTGTCCGCAATGGTGCCAAGGTTCTTTTTTAGCTCGTCCTTGGTCATGCCGCAGCCGTTGTCGCGGATGGTGAGGGTTCGCGCGTCTTTATTGGCAACGATCTCGATCACATAATCGTCGTGGGAGAGACCCGTCGTACCGTCCTGCAATTGACGGTAATACAGCTTGTCGATCGCGTCGCTTGCGTTGGATATGAGCTCCCTGAGGAATATTTCCTTGTGGGTATAGATGGAATTTACCATTAAGTCCAGAATGCGCTTGGATTCGGTTTGAAATTGCTGTAATGCCATGTTTATCACCCTTCGCAATAGATTAGCACTCGTTGGGTTTGAGTGCTAATAACAAGTATAGTCTCTGTACTGGAAAAATCAAGGCATATCACGTTGTAAAAGTTGAAAAAACTGTGAAACCGTGCCGTATTGACAATCCGGCAAAATCCATCATACTGAAATCATCGGAGGTTGATTGTTATGTACGAGCTGATACAGGCAGGGGAAAACACCTATTATTTTCAGTGTATGGCAAAGGTTGGGCTGTATAAGGAGAACGATACGCAAGTAACGCTGATCGACAGCGGCAGCGACGAAGAAGCCGCCCGAAAGATCAATCAGGTATTAAAAGCCAACGGATGGGAGCCCGCGCACATCCTTTGCACCCATTCCAATGCGGATCATGTGGGCGGCAATGCTTTTTTTCAAAAGCGCTACCCCAACTGCCAACTGATCGGCACCGGCATGGAAAACGCTGTGATACAATTTCCGGAGTTGGAGCCGGCCTTTTTGTTTGGCGGGTATCCGCCCAAAGCGTTAAGAAGTAAGTTTTTAATGGCAAAGCCCAGCGTGACTGCGGGTACGCCGGAGGAAGGCTTGCCCGCGGGCATTACCGCTATTTCGCTTCCCGGGCACTTTTTTGATATGGCGGGCTTTCGCACGGCGGACGATGTTGTGTTTCTAGCAGACAGCCTTGACGGTACCTATGTGCTGGAGAAATATCATGTGGCGTTTTTATACGACCTCAAGCGCTATCTGGAAACGCTGGATACAATCGAGACTATGCAAGCCCGGCTGTTCGTGCCCGCGCACGGGGAGGCGGCGCAGGATATCCGCCCGCTTGTGCAAAAGAACCGTGATAAGATCATGGAAATTATTGCACTGCTGTTAAACGTATGCAAAACGCCCCGCACCACCGATGAGGTGATACAGTGTGTGTTTGAGCATTACGGGTTAACGCTGGATTTTAATCAGTATGTGCTGGTGGGAAGCACGCTACGGTCGTATTTGAGCTGCCTGTTAGACGACGGAAGGCTGGCGGTGGATTTTTCCGGTAACAAACTTACATGGAACAGTTTGTAACGGCGCTAAAATGCATACCGCCGTTGTTGTGCGGCTGGTATCAAAATAACGCACGGGAGCTTCCGTGGCGAAAAACCCGGGACGCATACGCTATATGGGTCAGCGAAATCATGCTGCAGCAAACCCGGGTAGAGGCCGTTAAGGGTTATTATGCGCGCTTCATGGAGGCGATCCCAACCGTGCAGGCGCTGTCCGAAGTTCCGGAGGATACGCTCTTCAAGCTTTGGGAAGGCTTAGGGTATTACAGCCGGGCGCGCAACCTGAAACGGGCGGCAATTATCATTATGGAGCAGTACGGCGGCGTGCTCCCCGCAAACTACGAAGCGCTGCTGGCGCTGCCGGGCATCGGCCCCTACACGGCGGGCGCGGTGGCATCCATCGCGTACGGGATTCCCGTGCCTGCGGTGGACGGGAACGTGCTTCGCGTTCGTGCACGCTTTTTAAACGATGATACGGACATTGCCCTGCCCGCCCTGCAAAAAACCGCACGGGCGGAGTTGTTGGCGGTCATGCCCCAAGATATGGCAGGTACCTTCAATCAGGCGCTGATGGAGCTGGGTGCTACCGTGTGCCTGCCAAACTGCGCTCCCGCTTGCGAGCGCTGCCCGCTAAACGCGTTATGCCGGGGAAAGCATCGCGCGGCGTTCCTGCCCGTTAAAACACCGAAAGCGCCCCGCCGTATCGAAGAGAAAACCGTGTTCGTGCTGAAATGCGAGGGAAAGCTGTTGGTCAAAAAGCGCACGGAAAAAGGCTTGCTATCCGGGTTATGGGAGCTTCCCAACCTCCCGGGTATACTGTCTCCGGCGCAGGCTGCCAAGCGCTTAACGGAATGGAACGCCATACCCACGGGGGATATCATACAGCGGCAGGCTAAGCATGTGTTTACGCATATCGAGTGGCACATGCGCGTGTACGAGCTGCCGGTCATGATCGCCCCGTTGCCGACAGGCTATGCGCTGTCCGCCCCGGAGGACGGCGTGGCGCTGCCCACCGCCTTCCGCGTTTGCCTTTCCCGATAAGAACAGCTATAATACTGATACTTACGAAGTACGTTGGGGCGCTGCCCCAAACCCCGTTTAAGGGATGTTATCCCTTAAAAATCCCATTATCCGCCCATATTTGGGCGGATGGGAGGGTTCCAAGGGGCAATGCCCCTTGGTAGGGGTATGGGGACGACGTCCCCATCATCTTAGATATGGAGATATTTATGGATACGAATCGAATCAAACAGCAGGTGCAGGATGCGTTAAGCGATTTGTTTGCGGCGGCAGAGCTGCGCCCGGGCGATATTTTTGTGATGGGCTGCTCCACCAGCGAAATCGGCGGGCACTTGATCGGCACGGACTCCTCCGAGGAGATCGCCAAAGCCGTGATGGACGCACTGCTGCCGGAGATCCAAAGCCGGGGGCTGTATCTTGCGGTGCAGTGCTGCGAGCACTTGAACCGTTCGCTTGTGGTGGAACGTGCGTGCATGGAAAAGTACGATCTTACGCAGGTATGGGTAACGCCGTGGCTGCATGCGGGCGGCGCGTTTTCCATGCAGGCGATCGCGCGCTTTAGCGACCCCGTGATGGTGGAGGACGTTAAGGGCAAGGGCTCAGCGGGAGCGGACATCGGCGGCACATTTATCGGCATGCATCTGCACCCGGTGGTGGTGCCTATCCATACGGCGCACCGCACGGTGGGGGAGGCAACGCTCATGATGGCGCGAACAAGGCCCAAGTATGTAGGCGGCCCGCGCGCGCATTACGACATGGTGAATCCCAACCATTAAAACAAGCCGGAGAACACGCGAAAGGGCGGTGTAAAAGCATGTGTGATACCTTGGGGCGGGTGGATTTGCCTGTTCCCCAGTTTGCAAAAAACAGCGACCGCTCGCCAAACGAGCCGCAGGTGATTGAATACCATCCCGCTTGCGCGCATACGGAGAAAGAGCTTGCTGCCACCTATATAAAAATTGAGCAGGTAAAAAACACCCATGCCATGATACTGTCTCGCCCGGCGTGGATGTGGGGCGCGGAAATGGGCGTTAATGACTGCGGCGTGTGCATCGGCAACGAGGCGGTGTTCACCAAGGGCGGCTACGCCAAGTTCGGGCTGACCGGCATGGACTTACTGCGCCTTGGGCTGGAGCGGGGAGACAGCGCGCTTTCTGCCGTGCTTGTGATCATTGAACAGCTGGAACGGTACGGGCAGGGCGGCAACTGCGGCTATGACCATAAATTTTATTACGACAATTCCTTCCTTGTAATGGACAGAAGCGAGCTGTACGTGCTGGAAACCTGCGGAAAAAAGTGGGTGTACAAAAAAACGGAGGCCGCCAATATCTCTAACCGGTTAGGCATTGAAAAGGACGGCACCGCGTATAGCGACAATCACCGGGTCAACTTTGCGTGGCGGCACATCGGCCCGCTGTTCACGCGGTTTTCAGGGTCTTGGGAACGCCGCAGGTTCGTAGCGGAGCAAATGAAAACGCTGTACAGCCCCGGCAACGCCATGGCGGTGCTTCGTACGCATGCACCGGAGCGTACAGACCCGCTTTGCTGCGGCAGCATCAACAGCGTTTGTATGCATGCCGGCGGATTGATCGGCGACCACACCACCTCCAGCATGATCGTGGAGCTGGGTGAAACGCCCGTGCTTTGGCTTACCGGCAGCTCCACCCCCTGTATTTCGCTGTTCAAGCCGTTCGCGTTTGGCAATACGCCGCAAGCTCCCGTGTTTGCCGCGGGGGATGCACAGGCAACGGCGTATTGGAAAACCCGGGAGCGGTTTCACAGAAGCGTGATAGGCAACAGCTTGCCTACGGAATTCTTTGCGGAACGGGACGCGCTGGAACGTACTTGGCTGGAGGCCGCACGGGGTGCTGACGTAAAAACCGTGCAGGCGCTTACCCAGCAGGCAGGGATAGAGGAAGCCGCCTTTTACGAGAAATGGCAAAAAGAAAAACCGCCGCAAAAGCTGGCGGCGGCAGGTGCTATGTTTTTAGATTACTGGTCAAAGAAAACCCGGCAGGCAAAGCTGTGATCACAGCGTGCCGTAGAGCCAGCTAGATGGAATAAAGAAGGTATACGGCGCTGTGAGTACCGCAAGGAGCAGCGCTGTTTTCTTTTTTGCTGCCGGTTCCAGCTCCGTCTTTTTCAACGAGACCTTCAGGTTGAACAAATAAATCAAATACCCAGCCAGAAAAACGGCCAACAGCACAACGAAAAATGCAGGCACGCTGGCAAAGGGATCGTAAGCAACGGGGCCTACCACCTCGTCCGCATACCAGCGCCAGAAGCCCGTGTCGCCCACGGTGTCCGGTAAAATCAACTGGGTCAAAAACAGCAGGATGCTGCCTATGATGTCCGCTAAAAAGCCGAAGCCCCACACCTTCTAGATGCTTTTTTTGTAAAGCTGCATTTTGTTTTCCGCCTTTACGATGCGAAAGGCCAACAGCAGCACAAGCGAATCGATGAGTAAATTGGCGGGCAGTATCGCCAGCCAAACGGTGGGGATGATGAACAGCATCCAGAAGGGGAAGAGCACGTTGTACAGCGTAGGTTTTTGTTGCATGAAAAACTCCTTCAATCGAACTGGGGTTAGTATATCACAAGAATGCTTGACGCGGAATAACCGGCATGGTTCAATGAAGAAAACAGGATAAAGAAGGTGCTATTATGCAGCCGAAAATGCAGAAATATCAAATGAACGAATTAGCGATAACGGCACTGCTCGAACGAGCGGCTACCGGCGTGCTTGTTACAAACGGTGCGGACGGCGTACCCTACGGCGTGCCGGTACAGTTTATGTATTTTAACGGCAACGTATACGTGCACGGACGCGCAGCGGGGGAAAAGCTGGACAACATCTTACGGGACGGACGCGTGTGCTTTACCGTGTATGAGGCACAGGGGCTTTCCTACGAGGAGGACGGGCCGTATGCCTGCGGGGTCAACACCCTGTTTGAAAGCGTTGTGATCAAAGGCCGCGCGGCATTGGTGGCGGACGAAGCGGAAAAGCGGCGGATACTGTACGCGCTGACCGAAAAGTATGTGCCGTCCTTTGCCAAAAAGGAGATGCCGGAGGCAAGCGTTGCGCGTACCGCCGTGATCGAAATTACGCCCGATTCCGTTACGGGCAAGTTCTTTCCGGGGCGGGGAAAATAGCCGCAAGCCAGAGGTATAGCCCATGCGTTGCAGGAGGATGTATGCAGTTTAAAAACGGAGGCGCAACCCTATTCATACCAGACGGCGCGGCGGAGGAAACGGCGTTTTCCCGCACCACGCACCTGTGTGTTGGCGCGCATCAGGACGATATCGAGTTCATGGCCTATCACGCCATTGCCGACTGCTATCAAAAGCCAAACATGTGGTTTTCCGGGGTGGTGGTAACAGACGGCGCAGGCTCTCCCCGAAGCGGCGCTTATGCAGGCTATACCGGGGAGAACATGAAAGCCGTGCGCTGTCGGGAGCAGCAGGCCGCAGCTATGGTGGGGGGATACTCCCTTGTGACGCAGTTGGGCTATACCAGCGCTGATTTGAAGAACAAAGCAAACACTGCGCCCGTGGAGGAGCTTGCCCGCCTGTTTCTTGCGATGCGTCCGGCACTGGTGTATACGCATAATCTGGCGGATCGCCACGGTACACACTTGGCGGTGTGCCTTAGGGTGCTTTCGGCGCTTCGGGCGGTGCGGGCGCAGTACCAGCCCAAAGCCCTGTACGGCATGGAGGTGTGGCGTTCGCTGGACTGGCTGTCACAACAGGATAAATGCCTGTTTGACGCTTCTAAGCATCCCAACATCGCGGCAGGCGTGTCTGCCTGCTTCGACAGCCAAATTACAGGCGGTAAGCGGTACGATACTGCCGTTTTGGGACGGCGGGCGGCAAACGCCACGTTTGGCTTAAGTCATGCGGTGGATACCGGAAACGCTGTGGAATACGGCATGGATATGACGGCGCTCATCACCTCCGACGAACCCCCGGCGGCATTTTTAGCGCGGCAGATAGACCGCTTCCGGCAAGATGCTATCTCTTTGATAAACGAGGTCGGCAGTACGGAGGATTAAATAAAACAGCAAAAGAGCGCGGGAAGCCCCGCGCTCTTTTATGCTTTTGCCAACAGCAGGGCGCAAGCGCCTCTGCTATTCCAAATCCAATTCGGGCGGCACGTCCAATTCGCTTGATACATACCCGCCGTTTTTCTTCCGCTGACGCACGCACTCCGTCAGCAGGTATTCTATCTGCCCGTTGACCGAACGAAAATCGTCCGCCGCCCAGCCTGCAATCGCGCTATACAGCTTGGGGGAAAGCCGGAGGGGCACTTGCTTTTTCTGCGCGTCGTTCATGTTTAATACAGGCTCCCGGTATTCACCATGGGCTGCGCGTCGTGGTTACCGCAAAGCACGACCAACAGGTTGGATACCATGGCGGCCTTTCGCTCGTCGTCCAGCTGCACGATGTTGTTTTCGTTCAAGCGCTCAAGCGCCATTTCCACCATACCCACTGCGCCGTCTACGATCATCTTTCGTGCGTCGATCACAGCGCTGGCCTGCTGGCGCTGGAGCATGACCGCGGCGATCTCCTGTGCATAAGCCAAATAAGTGATGCGCGCTTCTAAAATTTCCAGCCCGGCGTCTGATACCTTTTGCTGTATCTCGTCCCGAATGCGCGCGGCAACCACCTCGCTGGAGCCCCGCAGGCTGCCTTCGTCCGCTACACCGTCGCCCGTGGTATCCACATTGGGTGCAATATCGTAAGGGTAAATACGCACGATGTTGCGAAGCGCGCTGTCGCATTGCAAGGACAGGTACTCCTTGTAATTGTCCACATTGAACACGGCTTTTGCGGTATCTACCACCTTCCATGTGACCGCAATGCCGATCTCGATGGGGTTGCCCAGGCAGTCGTTGATCTTCTGGCGGCTGTTGTTAAGCGTCATGATCTTTAAGGAGATCTTTTTATTGGGCACCTCGGCGGAAACGCCGTTTAAATTGGCGGTGAGAAGTATGGATTTATTGGAGCCGCCGTCCACGTCGCCGCTTTGGCTCAGCTTGGTTTTTGCAGCGGGGTTCACGCTGCCGCAAAAGGGATTCACAAAGTAGAAGCCTGCTTCCTTGATGGTGCCGATGTATTTGCCAAACAGCGTCAGCACCAATGCTTCTTGGGGCTTCAATATCTTTAAGCCTATAAACGGCAGCCAGCCGACGGATACCCAAATGATGCTTACAACAAACAGCGCAACGCCCCAACCGCCCGCCTTGTCATCCATCAAAATGCCGCCAAGCGCGCAGCCTGTGAGCGCCAGCAGGTACAGCAGAATAAACAGCAGCATCATGAGCATGCCGTTCTTTTTGTTTTTTAATACGATCTCTTGCATGAAATCCGTCCTCTTTTCAATTTGATATCATATTAATATCATTATTGTATCGATTTGTCAATACTTCATGGATGATCCATTAACAGATGCTCCATCGATACAGCGGGCAGGCAGCCGAGCCATTTACGAAACCGGATATGCCGGTTATTTCGCCGCACGCGGTGCATACTAACGCGGGGTGAAGAAAATGCGTTCCGTATGGCAGGGCACTATGCGGCTTCCCAGCTTTGGGAGCCTAAAAAAAGACAGTAAAACGGATATTTTAATTATCGGCGGCGGCATCGCAGGACTTTTGTGCGCCTATTTTTTGGAGCGGGCAGGGGCAAGCTGCATGCTGGTGGAGGCGGATAGAATCTGCGGCGGCGTTACCCAGAACACCACTGCCAAGATCACCTCGCAGCACGGGCTGATCTACGATAAGCTCATTCGGCAGTTCGGGCGCGAGAAGGCGAAGATGTATCTGGAAGCCAATCAGGCGGCGCTGATGCAGTACCGGCAGCTGGCAGAGCAATTTCCCTGCGATTTTTCGGAACAGAGCAATTACGTGTACGCCCTGCGGGACGAGAAAAAGCTGGAACAGGAAAGCCGGGCGCTAGAGCAGCTGGGCTTTACCGCGCCGCTCATCAAAGACCTGCCGTTGCCTGTTAAAACGGTGGGCGCGGTGCAATTTTTACATCAGGCACAGTTCCATCCCTTAAAGTTTTTATCCGGCATATCGTCGGGGCTGCATGTTTTTGAGGATACCCGTGTGCTGGAATTTCAAAAGGACACGGTGACAACTAGCGGCGGCAAGATCAAGGCGGAAAAGATCGTGATCGCCACACATTTTCCCATGCTCAACAAGCACGGCAGTTATTTTCTCAAGCTGTATCAGCAGCGTTCCTATGTACTGGCTTTAGAGGAAGCATCGCCTCCCGTAGACGGCATGTATGTGGACGAGGCGGAAAACGGCCTGTCCTTTCGTACGTATCAGAACCTGCTGCTCTTAGGCGGCGGCGGACACCGCACCGGTAAAACGGGCGGCGGCTGGCGGGAGTTGGAGCAGTTTTCGCAAGTGCATTATCCCGGCGCAAAGGAAACGTACCGCTGGGCAACGCAGGACTGTATGACGCTAGACGGCGTGCCGTACATCGGGCAGTATTCCAAGCGCACGCCCAACCTGTACGTTGCAACCGGCTTTAACAAATGGGGGATGACCTCGTCCATGGCGGCGGCTATGATACTGTGCGATATGCTAACGGGAAAGCACAATCCTTACGCGCCGGTGTTCTCGCCCTCCCGCACGGTGCTTCGCCCGCAGCTGGCGTATAACGCCTTTGAATCCGTCACCAATCTGCTCACGCCCGCAAAAAAGCGCTGCCCGCACCTTGGCTGTGCGCTAAAGTGGAACGCGCAGGAGCATTCTTGGGACTGCCCCTGCCATGGCTCCCGCTTTTCGGAGGACGGAAAGCTTCTGAACAACCCCGCCACCGGCGGCCTGAAACAAAAATAAGGGAGGAACACCCATTGCCCAATCACCTGCAAAACCAAACCAGCCCGTACTTATTACAGCACGCCAATAACCCCGTCAACTGGTATCCGTGGGGGAAGGAGGCGT
>CAYZAW010000013.1:0-44682 GCA_964476505.1 uncultured Oscillospiraceae bacterium
GACTTTCCTCATCCGTACAAAGCCGGACGCGGTCATCTGTCTTACTCATCAAAAGGGATTATACTATTGGCCTGCGTACAAAAGTCTTCCGCAGTTGTCGCATTCCACAATGCCGGAGCCGGAAGCGATCTTTTTGATCACAACCATGGGAAGCGACATGTTACAGCCGCTGCACTGGTCGTTTTCCACCTTCGCCATGGGAACGGCGTGGTTCTTCTTCACCCGCTGATAGCGCTCCATCAGCGCCGCATCCACCGCCTTGGCCTTTTCGTTCATGGCCTGCACGGCGGCGTTTACATCGCCCTGCCGGTCAGCCTTTTCCTTTTCGCATTCGGCGCGTACAGCATCATATTCCTTCTTGGCCTTACCCGCCTTGCTGCGGGTGGTTTTATATTCCTCGGCAATGCCTTGTGTCCACTTGATCAAATCGGCAAGCTCCCGCCGGGCGGAAGCCAAGGCTTCCATCAGCTGCTCGTAGCTGTGGCGGCATTCCGTCAGTTCGGCGGCGGTGCATTCCTCGTCCTTTTGCATCTGTTCAAATTCGGAGGCTTCCAGATCCACATCCTTTTCCAGCTTTTCCACCCGCTCTACCAGCCGGGTCAATGCCGCTTGCTTTTGATCCATATCCGCCTGCATTTTGGAAATGGCGGCCTGCTGCTCCGTTAAAAAGGCGTGCAGCTTATGCAGCTTTACATGGGCAGGGCTTCTTAAGATATCCCGCTCCAAACGCTCTTTTTCCAGCTCGGCAGCCTGATACTGCCACAACGCGTCCAGTTTTGCCATATTATATCAACCTCCTAAAGGATTCGGTTACGATGTTAAACCGCCGTAAAGGGCGGTGTGCCCGCTTGGGAAATAACAAAGTCCACCTTACATTCTATCGCTTTGAGGCGTTTCTGTAAACCCTCGATCCACGCAGACAGCACAATCTGTTCCGTTTCGTAATGCCCGGCAACCACCAAGCCGATTTGCAGCACTTCGGCTGCAAGCCCCTCATGGTGCTTGGCTTCGCCCGTCACCAGCACGTCCGCCCCGGCGGCTTTTGCCTGCGGCAGAAAGTCTCCGCCGCTGCCGCCTAAAAGCGCCACGCGCTGTACTGCGCGTTTCCCGTCGCCCGCATAGCAGGCTCTGGTGTGCAGGCGTTCTCCAACGAACGCCGCAAAGTCGGCAAGGGGCATGGCGGAGGGTAGCATCCCAACGCGTCCGATGGAAACGGTTTCTTCCGTTAGGGGAGCGTCTGGCATCAGCAGCGGGCGCACATCGGCAAGCCCCAGTATGCCTGCTAGCGCGTCGTTTACGCCGCTTATAGCGGTATCTAGGTTGGTGTGCGCGGCAAACAGGCCGATGCCGTTACGAATAAGCGCCCATGCGGCGGCGGTTTGCGGGTCGTCCCGCAGCACATGCTTTACGGGCGAGAAGAACAAAGGGTGGTGGGTCAGCACCATGTCCGCCCCGCAGGCGGCAGCCTCTTTGGCAACGGCGGGGGTAGCGTCCAGCGCTACTAGCACCTTTTTGATATCCTCCCGCTCCGGGGAGATCAAAAGCCCCGGATTATCCCATTTTTCCGCTAACCCTATAGGCGCGGTCTCTTCCAAAACAGCTAATAAACGCGTTAATTCCATGCTGCTTCCTCCTGCTTGTAATAAAGCGCTAATATGGCGCGGATGCATTTGATACGCTCCTCCAGCCGCTTTGCGCCTGCCCTTCCGGCGGCGGTCAAGAGCCGCTTTTCGTGCTGGGAAAGCATATGGTTTGCCAGCACCGGAAATAAGGGGTCATGCAGGAGCATTGCCCGATGGCCTAAAAAGTAAAAGCCCTCCGGCCAGCCGGCAGGTAAAACGTCTTGCTCGTTGGGTACGGCGGAAAACACCTGATACAACCGCCCGGCATCCTGCACCACGCGATCCTCCACGATCCTGTACCGATGCTCAAACAGGTATTGCCGGATATCCTCCACGCCGCGCATGGGCTGCATCACGCAAAGGGCGGCGCCCATGCAGGGCTCCGGGCAGGCGGCAAGCAGCCGCGCCATCAGCGTGCCTCCCATGCCGCAGATCACTGCCGCATCCGCTTCGCCGGGGGCTAAGGGTAAAAAACCGTCTCCCAAGCGGAGCGATATCTGCTCGGCATAGCAGGTATAGGCGGCAAGGGCTTTGGCGCGGGACAGCGGCAATTCTTTTACGTCTATGGCGATGACCCGTTTTGCCCGCTGCTGCTGCAACAGCGAAACGGAAAGCCTACCGTGGTCGCAGCCGATGTCCGCTACCGTTTGATGGCTTCCCAACAGCTCCGCCGCCATTTGCAGCCGGGGCGACAAGTGAATGCGCTTAGTCTGTTCCATAAACATCAGTGTAGCGGATGGAGCCGCTTTGACGCAAGCCCTTGGGCAAATGGTTTTTCAGCGTTCCCGATACGGCCTTGCCAAAGCCTATGGGATACCCGCTCACGCAAACGGCGCACCAGCCGGAAAGTTCGGCGGGAACGGGAACGGTATTGCCCTCCAAATACAGCGGCAGGGTGCTTTGCGTTAACTCCACCGCCTGACAAAATGCTTCCTTTGGATACGCCAGAAACAGCGCATGACCGGGTAGGAAACGCCCGCCCTTTAATTCTCCCGCCAGTACCCCGGCAGACAGTATCCTTAGCTTTTGCCAGCAGGCGGGCAGCGTTTCCGGCAGCAATATGCAGCGCCCGTCGGGCAAAAGATACGGCGTGTTTTCGGGAACCGTTTGCATGTATTGCCGTACAAACGCACCATAAGGCGCAAGCTCTTTTTCTTTTACGCGGGGAACCGTCGCATTACGGACGCTTATTGGCAAGCCTTCCTTAACTAACAGCGCGGCAAAATGCCCCTCGCCCATGCTGTTATGCGGCCAGTACCGCCGCATTTCCGCCAGAGTTAGGCTTGGCTCAGTGGCTAGAAGGTCGGCAATGACGTTTTCGTTTTCCTCCTCGGAGAAGGTACAGGTGGAATACACCAGCCTGCCGCCCGGAGATAGCATGCGAACGGCTTCCGAAAGGATCTTTTTTTGCCGCTGGGCGCAGGCCGTTACATGCTCCGGCGACCAGTCCAGCACCGCCTGCGGTTCCTTTCTGAACATACCCTCGCCGCTGCAGGGGGCGTCCACCAAAACCGCGTCAAAGTATTCCGGCAGCAGAGCAGAAAGCGCGTCCGGACGCATGGAGCAGCATATGGCGTTTCTTGCGCCCATGCGCTCCATATTCCGCGCAAGCACCTGCGCCCGGTTCGGTACGAATTCGTTGGCAACGAGTAAGCCCTGCCCTTGCATACGCGCGGCGATCTGCGTTGCCTTGCCGCCGGGCGCGGCGCACAGATCCAGCACCCGCATGCCGGGCTTGGGAGAAAGCAGCGCCACGGCGCTCATGGCGGAGGGCTCCTGAATGTAAAACAGCCCCGCCTGGTGCAAAGGGTCTGCGCCCAAGGCGGGCGCGTCCCCGGTCAATACAAAACCCTCGGGCGCAATGTCGCTTTTGATGAGAGGCAGCCGGGAAAGCGCTAAAAACGCCTCGGGCGATAATTTCAGCGTATTGACGCGCACGCCCCGGCGGGGCGGCTCGTCCATCGCGGTTAAATATTTAGGGTAGCTTTCGCCAAGCTGCGCCTGCATACGGGATAAAAACGGAACCGGAAGCTGCATATCACACCTGCTTGTATGGTTTTTCACATTCAGTTTACATACGCATCTTTGACAGTGCAAGAGATACAAGGTAAAATAACAATGATCGAGAACATTTCGAGGCGTTGCTTCGCCCCGCCAAACGGAGGGCAGATATGCGGCTACCGCTTTTTTCGCTCATAGATGAAACCATTCACATTTTAGCAAAACGCAAGGATTTCTATCAGGAATGCGCCTATGAATTGCAGGGCTTGTTTGACGAACTGTTAGACTGCAACGCTTTGATCGGCGTAAACGTGCGGGTCAAGGGCGAGTATTCGCTTCGCGAGAAGATCATCCGCAAGGAGCTGTATAAGCAGTACGACAACGCTTACGAGCTGCTCTCCAGCCTGTCGGACTTGATCGGTCTTCGGGCGGAATGCCGGTTTTTATCCGAGGAAGCAATTCTATACAACAAGCTGGTCGCGGCCTGCCGGGAGCGCCAGTCAGACGGGCTGTACAGCCTGCCCAACCATCCCAACATTCGGCTGTGCTTAGAAGAGCCGCAGCCGGAAAAGCAAAAGAACGGCTTGTTGATCTACCGCATTGACGGGCGGTTCCATAAAAACGGTGTATGCACTCCCTTTGAATTACAGATCAAGTCCATGGTACATGTGTTCTGGGCAGAGGTGGAGCATCAGCTCATCTATAAGAATAATTCCTATCAGCTGGTTGACCAGTTCATGAAGCAGCTTTTGTATTCCACCTATACAAATCTGGAACAGGTGGATCACCACTTGCAGCTGATCTACGACCGCATGCAGGATTCGCCCACCACCGACCGGCTTTTGAATAAAGACGGCATGCAGTCTCTCATTGCAAAATCCATTTCCGATGTGTTCTTCAGCAAAATGAAAAACCAGATGGGGTATTCGCTTCGTATGAACGATGCTTGCGATATCCTGTCCCGGTTTTTGTTGGAGCGGTGCAGCGGGGATACGGTAAACGATTCCTTCTCCGCATTGTATCAGCGCATCGCCGCCGCTGCCGCAACGCCCATCACCTTTGAGGAAGAGCTTACCTTAGGCGGCGTGTTTGTGTCCGAGGACCGTTTTATGCGGCGGCTGGGCGGCCACATCGTATCCCGGCTGAATTCCGATTACGGCTGGAACCTGTTTTTTAGGATGCTGTTTGCGCTGGAGCCGGGCAACAATATGGAAGATTTTACGGCGTTTTTAGACCTGTACCGCCGTCAGTTCGAAAACGAGCGGCTGTACGCCCAGTTGGCGGATATTTGGTGGCCGGAGCAGCGGGACGCCTTCCGCGAGGAGCTGATGGAGCTTCTGGCGGGCTTACTGGCGGAGGAGGGCAGCACTGAGATTTTATCGCAGGCAAATATTGAAAAAGTTGCCGCCGCCATTCATAATATCTGTGTGGATATTGCCACCTCGGAGGACGGCAAGGTGGATTTCGAACGCGTGGAGAAGAGCCTCCGGGATGTGATATTTTCTAACTGACGAGCAAAACGGTTCATAAGAACGGATAGGAGAAAACCCATGAACAAAGAACAGGCAATGCAGTTAAACGCCAAGGAAATGGCGAAGTTTATCGACCACACGCTGTTGAAGCCGGACGCTACCCGGGCGCAGATCAAGAAAATCTGCGACGAGGCGCGGGAATATCAATTTGCTTCCGTGTGCGTGAATTCCTGCTGGGTGGGGTACGTTGCAAAGGAGCTTGCGGGCTCCGGCGTTGCGCCCTGCTGCGTGGTGGGGTTCCCGCTGGGGGCTATGCTGCCGGAAGCCAAGGCAGACGAGGCGGCTCTTGCGGTCAAGATGGGCGCAAAAGAAGTGGACATGGTACTAAACGTTGGCGCTGCCAAGGGCGGCGAGTGGGACGCGGTGTTTGCAGACATCCAAGGCGTTGTGGCGGCCTGCACGGGGCGCGCCAAGCTGAAGGTCATCATTGAGACCTGCCTGTTAACAGATGATGAAAAGGTAAAGGCCTGCGAGCTTGCAAAAGAAGCCGGGGCGGACTTTGTAAAAACCTCCACCGGCTTTTCCACCGGCGGCGCAACGGAGGAAGACGTAGCACTTATGCGCAGCACCGTGGGCCCCGATATGGGCGTGAAAGCCTCCGGCGGCATCCGCACACGGGAGGATGCGGTCAAGATGATCGCGGCGGGCGCAAGCCGCATCGGCGCAAGCGCCGGCATCAAAATCATTCAGGGCTGACGCGAAGCGCAGCAGCCGGAAAGGAGCAGAATATGCCATATATTTCCATACAATCCTTTCCCAAGGACGAGGAAACCAAGAAAAAGATCGTTGAGAAGATCAACGAGGTGTTTTTAGAGGTGTGGGGCTGCCCGCAAAAGGCCATCACCATTTCCATGGAGGAAGTTGACCCTGCCGACTGGCAGGAAAAGGTGATCAAGGCGCAGATAGAGCCCAACATGCAAAACATGTGTATCGTGCAGGGCGAAAAAGTAAAATAAAAAACAGGTGTTCCGGCAGTGAAAAAGGCCGGAACACCTGTTTTCTATTCGTGCTTGCACATGCTGTGCCAATTGATACTATCTGCATCCACGGCGATCTTCAGCCTGCCATCCGGCAGCGTTTCTCGTGTTGTAAAGCCGAACCCGGCGTAATACGGAAGCATATTTTGGGGAATCACGGCGGTGATTGTTGGCTGCTCCAGATCCTGCGCCTTAAACAGCAGCACCCGCGCACAAAGGTCGCCGTAACCGCGGCGGCGGTATTCCGGCAGCACGCAAATGGAATCGATTTGTATGCCGTCCTCTGTTGGGAAAATCCGGGCAGCGGCAACGTTAACGGCTCCCTCGCTTACCAGAAGGTGCGCGGCGATCTCGTCGTAAGCGTCAAACGCATTTGCCTCCGGCATACCAAGCTCTTCCATAAACACCCGGCGGCGCAGAGCTGCGGCGGGGGCATATTCGTGGATGCCCCAAAGAAAATTTGTTGTAAACATGTACTTCACCTGCGGATATACTTGCACCGATTGACGGCACTATGCTATAATACCACTGTAAAAAGCGTATCACAACTGCATAATTGGATGATAGCTGCAAGGAAGTGCTGCGCGCGCGGGCTGTAACTATCACTCAAGCTGTTCCCAATTTGGGTCTGCCATGAGTGTTTCTCATCATTTCGTATGAGCGGCGCTCTTTTTTCTTAATTAGGAAGCATCAGTTTTATAAGCATTCCATATATCACACAGTAACAGCAAACAAGGAGGAACCAACATGCTTTTGGTAGGAAACGGACGGCTGCTCACCAGAGACGAAAAGAACACCTATCTGGAACGCGGTGCGGTGGTCACGGAGGGCACGAAGATCCTTGAGGTGGGAGACACCCTTGCCATGAAAGCCAAATACCCCCAGGCGGAGTATATCGACTGCCACGGCGCGGTGATCATGCCGGGGCTTATCAATGCCCACAGCCATATTTACAGCGCCTTTGCAAGAGGCCTCTCCATGAAGGGCCATAATCCCACCAATTTTTATGAGATATTAGACGGTATGTGGTGGAAGATAGACCGCAATTTAACGCTGGACGACACCCGCTATTCGGCCTATCAAACCTATATCGACAGCATCAAAAACGGCGTAACGACCCTGTTCGACCATCACGCCAGTTATTATCAAATAGAAGGCTCTCTGTTTGAGATCGCAGACGTTGCCCGCACCTTGGGCATGCGCACCTGTCTGTGCTACGAGGTGTCCGATCGGGACGGCAAGGAGAAGTGCGATGCCGCCATCGAGGAAAACGTGAATTTCATGAACTTTGCCAACAAGCAGGAAGGCGACATGCTAAAGGGCATGTTTGGCCTGCATGCGGCATTTACATTATCGAACGAAACGCTGGAAAAGTGCGTGGCGGTAAAGCCCGCAGGCCCCGGCTTCCATATCCATATTGCCGAGGGCATGGACGACGTGTACGACTCCCTTCGCAACTACGGCAAGCGCACCGTCAATCGCCTGCACGATATGGGCATCTTAGGGGAAAAGACCATTGCAGGGCACTGCATCCACATGAGCCCTGCGGAGATGGATCTGTTAAAGGCAACGGATACCATGGTGGTCAACAACCCGGAAAGCAATATGTCCAACGCGGTTGGTTGCTCACCGGTGCTGCAAATGTACCAAAAAGGCATTCTGTTAGGGCTTGGCACGGACGCGTACACCAACGATATGCTGGAAAGCTTAAAGGCGGCAAACTGCATCCAGAAGCATAATGCGTGCCTGCCCAACGTGGGCTGGTGCGAGGTGACGGGCATGCTGTTTTCCGGCAACGCAAAGATCGGCAACCGTTTCTTTGATACCAAGCTGGGCGTGCTGGAAGCGGGCGCGGCGGCGGATATCGCCGTGTTCGACTATAAGCCGTATACCCCCTTTGACGGCAGCAGCGCGGACGGACATATCATGTTCGGCTTTTCCGGCAAGCAGTGCATACACAACATCACAAACGGCAAGCTGTTGATGCGCGACAGACGCCTTTTATGCTGCGACGAGGACGCTGTCAACGCCAAAACGCTGGAGCTGACCACCGCCCTTTGGAAACGGTTGAACGGTTAACGTAATTTGGAGGTACGATCATGTCTGAAAAAATGACACCCATCCCCTTTGACGAACTGATGCGCTGGATTCTTTCGGAGTATAAAACGCAAGGCTCCGTGTTCGGTGTGGAACGCCCGTTTCGCGCCGCAGAGAAACAGCTGGATATTTTCGGAGAACACATCGAAACGCCCTTTGGCCCCGCAGCCGGCCCCAACACGCAGCTGGCGCAAAACATCGTGGCGGCTTACTTTGCGGGCGCACGCTTCTTTGAGCTGAAAACCGTGCAGATCATGGACGGGGCGGAGCTATCCGCCTGTGTGCCGCGCCCTTGCATTTTGGCGGAGGACGAGGGCTATAACTGCGAATGGTCTACCGAGCTGTATGTGCCGCAGGCCTTTGACGAGTATGTAAAGGCGTGGTTCATCTGCAAGCTGCTATCCAAGGAGCTTTGTTTGGGAAACGAGAACGGCTTTGTGTTCAACATGAGCGTAGGCTACGATTACGCAGGCATTACCAGCCCCAAGATCGACGCGTTCATCGAGGGCTTAAAGAACGCTGAAAACACCGAGGTATGGCAGGCCTGCACGCAGTGGACGCTGGATAACCTGCGCCTGTTTGAGAATGTGGACGAAGCGTATGTGAAAAACATCAGCCCGCGTGTTTGCACGTCCATCACGCTTTCCACGCTCCACGGCTGTCCGCCGCAGGAGATCGAGAAGATCGCCTCCTACCTTATCAGCGAGAAAAAGCTGCACACCTTTGTAAAGTGCAACCCCACCATACTGGGTTACGATACCGCCCGCCGCACATTGGACAGCATGGGGTACGACTACGTGCAGTTCGACGAGCATCATTTCAAGGAAGACCTGCAGTATAAAGACGCGGTGCCCATGTTCAAGCGGCTGCTGCTTTTAGCTAAGACCAACGGGGTGGAATTTGGCCTCAAGCTTTCCAACACCTTCCCGGTGGACGTAAAGGCTGGGGAGCTGCCCAGTGCGGAAATGTATATGAGCGGCCGGGCGCTTTACCCGCTCACCATGGAAATGGCAAACCGCATCACGCGTGAATTTGACGGACGCATGCGCATCTCATTTTCCGGCGGCGCGGATATGTTCAATATCCATAAGCTGTTTATGGCGGGCATTTGGCCTATTACGGTGGCTACCACCATATTAAAGCCCGGCGGCTATCAGCGCATGGAGCAAATGGCGGGCATGCTGGCCCGGCTGGACTTCAAGCCCTTTGACGGCGTATCCGTGGCAGCGGTTTCCGCGCTGGCACATGCGGCGGTAACGGATCTGCATCACATAAAGCCCATCAAGCCCCAGGCATCCCGCAAGCTGGAGGAAAGCGTACCGCTATTGTCCTGCTTTACCGCGCCCTGCAAGGCGGGCTGCCCCATTGGGCAGGATATTCCCGAGTATGTGGAGCTGGTTGGCAAAAAGAAGCATTTAAAAGCGCTGAAGCTGATCACAGAAAAGAACCCGCTGCCCTTTATCACGGGCAAGATATGCTCGCACCGTTGTATGCAAAAATGCACCCGCGGCTTTTACGAGGAGCCGGTGCGCATCAGAAACGCCAAGCTGGAAGCGGCGCGGGGCGGCTATGAGGCGCTCTTAGGCGAGCTTTCCACACCGGCAATGTTAAGCGACAAGCGGGCGGCGGTGATAGGCGGCGGCCCGGCGGGCTTGGCAGCGGCGTACTTCTTAGGCCGCGGCGGTATGCCGGTAACGGTGTTTGAGCAGCGGGAAACCTTGGGCGGCGTGGTGCGGCATGTAATTCCCGCCTTCCGTATTTCCGACAACGCCATCGAAAAAGACGTGGAGTTGGTGCACCGCATGGGCGTGCAATTCGAGCTTGGTGCAAAAGCGCCCTCGGTGGAAAACCTGAAAGCACAGGGCTACGATTATGTGCTGTTCGCTACAGGCGCATGGAAGCCCGGAGCGCTTGCGCTTGAGCAGGGCGAGGCCATGAACGTGCTGCACTTTTTAGAAGCCGCAAAGAACGGCACACTGGTGAATATCGGTAAAACCGTTGTCGTGCTTGGCGGCGGCAATACCGCTATGGACGCGGCAAGGGCGGCAAAGCGCCTGCCCGGCGTGGAGCGGGTAATGATCGTATACCGCAGGACCCGCCGCTATATGCCCGCCGATGAAGAGGAATTACAGCTTGCCATGCAGGACTGCGTAGAATTCATGGAGCTGTTGGCACCCGTAAAGCTTATAGGCGGCAGCCTGACCTGCAACAAAATGCGCCTTGGCGCGCCGGATGCAAGCGGCAGGCGCGCGCCGGAGGAAACGGGCGAAACCGTAACCGTTCCCTGCGATACGCTCATTGCGGCGGTCGGGGAAAAGGTAGACACCTCCTTATTTATTGAAAACGGCATTGCGGTAACGGAGCGCGGGCGCGTTCAGGCAGACCCCGTTACGCTGGAAACCAGCGTGCCCGGCGTGTTCGTGCTGGGTGACGCCAACCGCGGCCCGGCTACCGTTGTGGAGGCCATTGCGGATGCGCAAAAGGTGGCGGACGCCATTCTGCAAAAGCGGGAGCATCCGCCCATCCATCCCAGCGCCGCGATCAGCGCCGAGGAAAGCCGAAGCAAGGCGGGGCGGTTGATGGAATACCAAAACGCCGCCAAGGAATCGGAACGCTGCCTGCGCTGCAATGTGTCCTGCGAATGCTGCGTGCAGGTATGCCCCAACCGGGCCAATGTGGCTATCACGGTGCCGGGGTATGAAATGCGCCAGATCGTTCATATTGACCGTATGTGCAACGAGTGCGGCAACTGCAAGAGCTTTTGCCCGTACAGCAGCGCTCCCTTCAAGGATAAGTTAACGCTGTTTAGTACCCGGGAAGACTTTGAAAACAGCGATAATCAAGGCTTCCTGCCCATTGGCGAAAAGCGTTTTACGGTTCGGCTTGCGGGCGAGGAATGCGATGTTGACCTCAATCAGGCGGATACCGGTATCGACAAGGGCGTGGAAGCGGTGCTTTGGGCAATGCTTACGAATTACGCCTACCTGCTGTAACGAAGGGTATACGCCGAAAGGATACGAGCATGGCAACATTTTTTGTAAACGGGCAGTCCGTAACGGTTGAAGGGAACCGATCTCTTCTGCGGTTTTTACGGGACGATCTTAAGCTCACCAGCGTAAAAAACGGCTGCGCGGAGGGCGCTTGCGGCACCTGCACGGTGCTTATTGACGGCGCTGCAAAAAAAGCCTGCGTGCAAAAGACCGACCGGCTGGAGGGAAAATCCGTTTTGACCGTGGAGGGCTTAAGCGCGCGGGAAAAAGAGGTGTTCGCTTACGCCTTTTCCGAGGCGGGAGCGGTACAGTGCGGCTTTTGCATCCCCGGTATGGTGATCTGCGCCAAAGGGCTGATCGATCAAGTGCCGGAGCCCTCACCTTCGCAGGTAAAGGAAGCCATTAAAAACAACATTTGCCGCTGCACGGGCTATGTAAAGATCGAGCAAGCCATCCTGCTTGCAGCAAAGCTCCTGCGGGAGGATACGCCCATCCCCGCCGTAAAAACAAACGGCTCCGTGGGCGAATCTCTTCGGCGGGTGGACGTTGAAAAGAAAACGCTTGGCACCGCCAAATATGCGGACGATCTGTATTTTCCCGGCATGCTCTTAGGCTCCGCTGTTAGAAGCGCGTACCCCAGAGCGCGGGTGTTGGCGATCCATACAGACGCGGCAAAGGCTATCCCCGGCGTGATGGCGGTTATTACCGCAGAGGATATCCCCGGCGCAAAAAAGGTAGGACATTTAAAGCAGGATTGGGACGTGCTGGTGCCCGTAGGCAAGTGCACCCATTACTTAGGAGACGCGATCGTCTTGGTGGCTGCCAAAACGCAGGAGGCGTTGGACGCGGCAAAGGCCGCCGTGCAGGTGGAATACGAGGCGCTGCCGCCGGTGCTAGACCCAGCAGAGGCGTTACGGGAAGGCGCGCCAACGGTGCATGAGGGCATGGAGGGCAACCTCTTAACGGAGGAGCGGCTCATTCGCGGTCATGCGAGAGAAAAGATCGCCGCCAGCAAGTACGTTGTAACCAATCATTACAGCGTGCCCTTTACGGAGCATGCGTTTCTGGAACCGGAATGCGCTGTGGCGGTGCCTGCGGCGCTGGACGAAACCAGACTGGATTACGGCGGTTCTTCGGACTATGCCGTGCATGTGTACAGCGGGGATCAGGGTATTTACCAAACCCAAAAGGAATGCGCGGCGGCGCTGGGGCTGGAACCTGATAAGGTGCGTGTAACTGCCATGATGGTCGGCGGCGGCTTTGGCGGCAAGGAGGATATGAGCGTGCAGCACCATGCGGCGCTGTTGGCGTATCTTACGAACAAACCCGTAAAGGTGGCGCTGACCCGCGCGGAAAGCATACTGGTGCACCCCAAGCGCCACGCTATGGAAATGGACTTTACCACCGCCTGCGACGAAAACGGAACCTTAACCGCCATGCAGGCAACGCTTGTTTCCGATACGGGGGCATACGCCTCTCTTGGCGGGCCGGTGCTGCAGCGGGCGTGCACCCATGCGGCGGGGCCGTATAACTATCAGGATATTGAGATCATCGGGCGGGCGGCATACACCAACAACCCGCCTGCCGGGGCGTTTCGCGGCTTTGGAGTTACACAAAGCTGCTTTGCCATGGAATGCAATTTAAATCAGCTGGCAGAGCTTGCGGGAATCAGCCCCTTTGAAATTCGTTACCGCAACGCCATCCGTCCCGGACAGGTGCTGCCAAACGGGCAGATCGCGGACGAAAGCACCGCACTTGCGGAAACCTTGGACGCAGTGCGGGCGGCATACGAGAAGAACCCCAAGGCGGGCATTGCCTGCGCCATGAAAAACAGCGGCTTGGGCGTTGGCATTCCGGATGTTGGGCGGTGTATCCTTCGTGTAAAAGGCGGGCGCGTGCATGTGTACAGCTCTGCCGCCTGCATCGGGCAGGGCATGGGCACGGTGCAAACGCAAATGGTTTGCAGCGTAACAGGTCTCTCCTCAGACACGGTCGTTTACGAAGCGCCGGACACCCACCTTGCCCCCAACGCGGGCAATACCACCGCTTCCCGGCAAACGGTGTTTACCGGCGAGGCGGCGGCGCGGGCAGCAGAGCAGCTGCTGAGCGATATGCGGCAGGCCGGATCGCTTGCGGCGCTGGAGGGGAAGGAATACTTGGGCGAGTATTCCGGCGTTACGGACAAAATGGGCTCCGACAAGCCCAACCCCGTAAGCCATATCGCCTACGGCTACGCCACACATCTTGTGGAATTGGATGACGAGGGGCGTTTATTGAAGGTGACCGCCGTGCACGATGTTGGGCAGGCGGTGAACCCCACGGCGCTGACCGGGCAGATAGAAGGCGGTGTGGTGATGAGCCTTGGCTATGCGCTTACCGAGGATTACCCCTTGGAGCAGGGCAAGCCCATGGCAAAATTCGGCACGCTTGGCTTGTTTAAGGCGGATAAAACGCCGCCAATTGATGCCGTTGTTTTAGGCGCGGCGCTTCCCAAATCGGAACAGCGGCGTTTGGCCTTTGGCGCAAAGGGCGTGGGGGAGATCTGCTCCATTCCAACGCCTCCCGCCGTACAGCTGGCGTATTACAACCGGGACGGCGTTTTTCGTACCAAGCTGCCGCTGTCCGGTACGCCGTACAGCAGAAAGAAGTAGTCTTTCATAAAAATTAAAACAGGAGCGCCATCAAACCGGCTGTAACCGGGGGCATGCGCGCTCCTTTGTTTTTGTTATTACCTGTGCTATACTGAATGCGGACTTTTCAACACGCCATATCATGCGGAGGACATTCTATGAAACAGCAAAACGGTACGCGCTTGGGTGCGTCGCTTTGGTTCCCCATATTGCTATTAGGCTTGGTGGGGCAATTTGCGTGGACCATCGAAAACATGTACTTCAACGTATTTTTGTATAACACCATCACAGGCGACCCCAACGTGATCGCAACGATGGTGGCGGCAAGCGCGGCAACGGCAACGCTGACCACCCTGCTGATGGGGGCGCTTTCCGATAAGCTGGGCCGCCGCAAGGTGTTCCTGTGGGGCGGCTATATCCTCTGGGGCGTTTCCACCATGGCCTTTGGCTTTATCACAAAGCAAAACATGCAGGCGCTGTTCCCGGCGGCCTCCGCCGCGGCGATGGCGGCGGCTGCCGTGGTGGTGCTGGACTGCGTGATGACGTTTTTCGGCTCCACCGCCAACGACGCGGCGTTCAACGCCTATGTAACGGACGTGACCAACGAGCACAACCGCGGCCGGGTGGAAAGCGTGCTGGCGGCGCTGCCGCTGATCTCCATGCTGGTGGTGTTCGGTGGGTTTGACGGCATGACGCAGGCGGGCAACTGGAAGGGCTTTTTCACCATATTCGGCTGCATCGTATCTGCCGTTGGCGTACTTGCGCTGCTGTTCGTAAAGGAACCGCAAAGCCTGAAGCGAAGCGAATCCGGCTATTTTCAAAACGCCGTGTACGGCCTTCGCCCCTCGGTCATTAAGAATAACAAGCTTTTGTATTTGGCATTCTTAGCCTATATGGTGTTTGCCGCAGCCGCGCAGGTGTTCATGCCGTATCTGATCATTTACATTCAGAATTACCTGCTGCTGGACGGCTACGCTATCGTGCTGGCAGTGGTGTTAACGGTATCGTCTGCGGTGAGCATCCTTTGCGGCAGGCTGATCGATAAAACCGGCAAAATGCGGTTTTCTCTGTATGCCGGGGCAGTGATGTGCATTGGCGCGGTCCTCATGTATTTTGCCCGGGGCATGGTGTTCGTGATCGTTGCGGGCACGGTGCTCATTTCCGGCTTCATGCTGCTGTCTGCCGCCATCGGTGCCGCCGTGCGGGATCATACGCCGGAGGGAAAGGCGGGGCAATTCCAGGGTATCCGCATGATATTTGCCGTGCTTTTGCCCATGATCATTGGCCCGTTTATCGGCGCGGCGGTCATCCAAAACAGCAGCGCCACCTATACGGAGCTTGGAGTCGTAAAGCAAGTGCCAACGCCTAACATCTTTCTCGCGGCGGCAGCGATGCTTGTGCTGTTATTGATACCTGTCATGCTTTACCTGAAAGCGCAAAAACGGGAGGACGTGGCATGCAGTACCCATTGAACACCCCATGGACGGCTTCTGTTGATGCGGCGCATGTGCGGGAGGAATATCCCCGCCCGCAGCTTCGCCGGGATAGCTTTTACATGCTAAACGGCATTTGGCAGTATGCCATCACCCCGGCGGAGGCACCGGAGCCGGAAAACTGGGAGGGGGACATCCTTGTGCCCTTCTCTCCGGAAGCGTCGCTATCCGGCGTGAACAGAATGTTGGAGCCCACCGAAGCCCTCTGGTACAGGCGGTATTTTTCCAAGCCGAAGACGTTCGTTAACGGTAGATGCCTCCTGCATTTCGGTGCGGTGGATCAAACCTGCCGGGTGATTTTAAACGGGCATATATTGGGAGAACACACAGGCGGCTACCTGCCGTTTTCGTTTGACTGCACGGACGCGCTGTTGGAGGGAAACCAGTTGATCGTAGCCGTGCGGGACGTAACGGATACGGGCGAGCATTCCCGGGGCAAGCAAAAGCGCAAGCGGGGCGGCATTTGGTACACGCCGCAGTCCGGCATCTGGCAGCCCGTGTGGCTGGAATGCGTACCGGCAACGTATATTTCAGGGCTTGCCGTTACGCCACAGTTCGATTTAAACATTGCCGAGCTTACGGTAACGGCAAACGCCGACCTTCCCGTACACATTTGCCTGTATCCGCCGGCTGTTGGAGAACCGGCATACAGCGGTGATCCCACGGACACTGTCAGCGGCAAAACCAATACGCCCATCCGCATCGCCATCGTGAACCGGCAGGGCTGGACGCCGGAGGAGCCGTATCTGTATCCGTTTACCGTCACCATGGGAGAGGATACTGTAAAAAGCTACTTTGCCATGCGCAAGGTGGAGGCAAAACGCGCGGCAGACGGGTATATGCGCTTTTTTGTGAACGACCGTCCGCTGTTTATGACAGGCGTGCTGGATCAGGGCTATTGGCCGGACGGCCTGTACACCGCTCCGTCGGACGAGGCGATGGCATTTGATATTGCCTCTATGAAGCGTATGGGCTTCAATATGCTAAGAAAGCACATCAAAATTGAACCCCTTCGCTGGTATTACCATTGCGACGTACAGGGCATGCTGGTTTGGCAGGATATGGTAAACGGCGGCGGACAGTACCGCTTTACCACGGTCACCGCGCCCGTGATGCTGGGCAACCGAAGAAAGGACAACGCATACCGCGCATTTTCCAGAACCGATGAGGCGTGCCGAGAGCAGTACTATTCAGAATTAGAGCAAACGGTGCGGCTGTTGTATAACGTTCCCTGCGTGGTGTGCTGGGTGCCCTTTAACGAGGGCTGGGGCCAGTTTGATGCGTTGGAGGCCGAGAAGCGGGTGCGCGCGCTGGACGGCACAAGGCTGATCGACCATGCCTCGGGCTGGCACGATCAGGGCGGCGGAGACATGAAAAGCCTGCACATCTACTTCAAGCCCATTGCTTTCAAGCCGGATGAACGCGCCATCGCCTTAACGGAATTCGGCGGATACAATCTGGCGCTTTCCGGGCATGTATATAACGATGCGGATTTTGGCTACCATCGCTGCAAAACGAGGGAGCAGCTTGCGGCAGATGTGTCGCGGCTGTACGAAAAAGAGGTGCTCCCAGCCATAGATAAAGGCTTGGCAGCGGCGGTCTATACGCAGCTTTCCGATGTGGAGGACGAGCAAAACGGCTTGATAAGCTATGACAGGCAGGTGCTAAAGCTAAACTGCGAGCTCGTAAAGGCATTAAACGACGCCTGCATACGTCAGGGCGCGGGAAACAACAAACAGCGTTTGCGTTAACGCCTCTCGCGAGGCGGCAATATAAAGCAGAACAAGGGGGAAGGTATGTTTCATCCAAACGACGGGTTCCTGTACGGGATCGTAGCGGTAGTCATCGCGTTCGTGGTGGCAATGTCCGTATTCTTTCTGGTGAAGGCGTGGCGAAGGGCAAAGGCGTTGGGCATGGATATGGGCAAGCTGAAAAAGATCGCCGTATCCGCCGGCGTGTTTACCATTGCGCCCGCAGTTGCCATCCTTTTAGGGGTCATCGCGCTTTCCAAGGCGCTGGGCTTTCCGCTGCCGTGGCTTCGGCTTACGGTGATCGGCGCGCTTACCTACGAAACCACTGCGGCGGCTACGGCTTCGTCTGCGGTGGGACAGTCGCTTTCCAATATGATCACAGACCCCAAGGCCTTTGCGGCTATCGCGTGGGTCATGACGGTGGGGATACTGCCCGGCACGATACTGGTGCCGACCATCGGCAAAAAGCTGGAAAACGGAATCATCAAGCTCAAGCAGGGAGATTCCCGCTGGGGCGAAATATTCCAATCCTCGCTGTTCCTTGGCATGATCTCCGCCTTCTTGGGCGTGGTGTTTGCGCATGTAACGGAGGGCTTGGCTGGCTGGATTCCCGTATTCGTGATGCTGGCAGGGGCAGTCATCATGCTTCTTTGCGGGGCGCTGGTGAAGGGGCTCAAGTGGCGCTGGATGGAAAATTACGCATTGCCCATCAGCATGCTGGGCGCTATGGCGCTTTCCATCCCCATCACCAGTTGGATCACGGGCTTGGCGTAAGGAGGCGGCAGCATGAAACAGATAAAAGCAGAAAAAACCTATCGCGACAGCGTGCATTTCGCAGGGCGCATATGGATGGCAATCGGCCTGTTCCTTCTCTTGATGGTGCCTACCTGCATCTGCCTCAAATATCAGGCGTGGCCGGAGCTTGGCGCAGTGCTCAAGGGGGCGCTTGGGGTCATACCCATCTTCTGGACGGTGGGAATCATCGAGGTGTTCACCTATGTGCCCATGCTGGGAACGGCGGGCTCCTATCTGGGCTTTTTTACGGGCAACCTTACCAACCTAAAGGTGCCCTGCGCGTTGGCAGCCATGGAGGCCGCCAAGGTGGAGCCGGGCACGGAGGAGGGCGAGGTGGTGTCTGCCATCGCGATCGCCGTTTCTGCCATGGTAACAACGTTGATCATCGCCTTAGGCGTGCTACTGCTGTCGCAAATCAGGCCGTTTTTAGAGTCGCCTGTGATGCAGCCTGCCTTTGATAATATTCTTCCCGCACTGTTTGGCGGGCTGGCGGTGGTGTATGTGTCCAAGAATTTCAAGATCGCCATCGCGCCCTTGGTATTCATGGTCGCGCTGTTTATACTGGTGCCGTCGCTGGCCTCCTCCGTGGGCGTGCTGGTGCCGGTGGGGGCGCTTATTGCCATTGGCGTATCGCGCATCTTATACAAAAAAGGATTGCTGTAAAGGAGAAAGCATATGTGGTGGATCGTACTGTTGATTGCCGTGCTGGCGTTTCTTGCGGTGCTACTTATCAGAGCCGCCGCCTTTCGCCCGGTAGCCGAAGCGCCGGAGGAGCCGGAGGCTGCGCCGGTGGACGCAGCCCGGGCGGTGGAAAGCCTGCAGGCGTTTATTCGCTGTAAAACCGTTTCCTACCGGCAGGAGGGCATGGCGGATGCGGCGGAGTTTGAAAAGTTCCGCGCGCTGCTTGTTGAGCGCTACCCCAACATCCACAATACCTGCGAACGCAGCTTGGTGGGAGACAGCGGCATTTTGTACCGCTGGAAGGGCAAAAACAGCGACGCGCCTGCCGTATTGATGGCGCATTACGACGTTGTGCCCGCGGCGGAGACCGCGTGGCAAAAGCCCCCCTTTGCCGCGATTATTGAAAACGGTGTTTTATGGGGACGCGGCACACTGGATACCAAATGCACCCTGTTAGGCGTGGTAGAGGCCTCCGAGCAGCTGATAGGCGAGGGCTTCACGCCGGAAAACGACGTGTATTTTGCCTTCTCCGGGGATGAGGAGATCTCAGGCGACAGCGCTCCTGCCATCGTAGAGGAATTCATCCGCCGCGGCGTAACGCCCGCTATCGTTGTGGACGAGGGCGGTGCTGTGGTAGAAAACGTGTTCCCCGGGGTCAAACAGCCTTGCGCACTGGTGGGTACGGGCGAAAAGGGTATGATGGCCGCCACGATGACCATCGAGGGGCAGGGAGGCCACGCCTCCGCACCACCGCCCCATACGCCCGTGGGCATTTTAGCGCAGGCAGTAGTGAAAATAGAAAACAAGCCCTTCCCCGCAAAGCTGTCTGCACCTGCGGCAGATATGTACAATACGCTGGGGCGGCATTCCACCTTCGTGTACCGGCTGATATTTGCCAACCTTTGGTGCTTCAAGCCGGTGCTGGACGCGCTGTGTAAAAAGCAGGGCGGAGAAATGAACGCGCTGATGCGCACCACCTGCGCGTTTACCATGATGCAGGGCAGCAACGCCTCCAACGTGCTGCCGCCCAAAGCCATGGTGGGCGCGAACCTCCGGCTTGCACCCGGGGATACCATGGAGAGCGTGGAGGCGCGGTTAAAACAGATCGTAAATGACGAGCGCATCGTGTTCGACAAGGAATACGGCATGAACCCCTCTCCCTGCTCCCTGACGGGAAACGATCCCGCGTGGCAAAAGCTAAAGCATGCCATTCGCCATACTTGGCCGGAGGCGCTGGTGTCTCCCTACCTAATGGTGGCTTGCAGCGATTCTAGGCATTACGGAAAAATCAGCAAAAACGTATACCGCTTCTCCGCCATGGCGCTTACCAAGGAGGAACGCGCTATGATCCACGGCAACGATGAGCGCATCAAGCTGGAGAACATCGAAAAAACCGTGCAGTTTTATGTACGGCTGATCAAACAGCTGTAAACGGTGCATGGCAGGGCTGTTTCGTGTGGACGAAGCAGCCCTGTTTTTGTATTTACGGCTACGGTGAAGCAAGTTGTGTATAAACTTTAAATTATGGCTGTTTGCGGGGAAGAACGCTTGCATCCCTTTTTAGAATGACATATAATTCATTGTTAGAAATACAAAAGGAAGTATGAAGCCGTGAAGAAATGGATCGCCGTTTTTCTGTGTGTGCTGACGCTGATGATACCGGTGTTGGCTTTTGCGGAAACGGATGCATCGCCTGCCACCCCCTTACACGCTGCCTCTGTAAAGCCTGAGGAGAAGCCATTAGAAAAAGCGGAACAACAGGAAGAGACCGGGGAAGAAGCAAGGGATACGCTGGATGTTACCATGCTGTTAAACCGCTATAACCCGCTGTCCGTGGGTTTTGAGCCTGTTGGGCTGGTGCGCATGAAGGCGTATAACAAATCCAAAAACCTAACGCTGAAGAAATCCACCATCCAGATTTACGAGGAAGCCGCCGTTGCGCTGAACAACATGATGGCTGCCGCCAAAACGGAAGGCTTACGGGGCTTCTATCTGGATAACGCATACCGCTCCTCCGCGCTGCAATTGAGCATGTTCAGAAGAAAACAGCGCAGGTATAGCGATTACGGCGTGGACCCCGCCGTGCCCATCAAAACGGCCATTCCCCGTACCAGCGAGCATGAGGTGGGGCTTGCCATCGATATTTCCTGCAACAAGCACCGGGCAATGAACGCCGCCTTTGCCAATACGGAGCACGGTACTTGGCTTCGGGAAAACAGCTATCGCTTTGGCTATATCCTGCGTTATCCGGAGGGTAAGGAGCAGATCACGGGCATCGTTAACGAGCCGTGGCATTATCGTTATGTTGGGGTAGAGTTGGCGGCGCTTTTACATGCAAATGGCTGGGTTTTGGAAGAGTATTATTCCAATCTGGCGGCGGGCAAAATAGAACCGCCTGCGGCGTAACGTTAGGTATCTGTTAATATTTCCATATAAATAACATGCAAATATTGTAATATACCCGTCGATTCGCTATAATATACCCAATACGGGAAATATAGCGAACGGCGGGTTTTTTGAGGCGTTGAGCAGGGCATGAAAAAAGGACATTTACAACTGATCGGTATCGTCTCCCTGGCTGCGGCGCTGCTTATGGGGCTGCTGTTGCTGTTGCAATCCTACGTGCTTTCTCAGGTGCATATTCCAAACGCTGCGCTTATCACCACCATACGTTTATTGGTGGCAGGTATGCTGGCGTTTTTTTTGATATTTGGCGTACTGGTGCTTTTTATTGACAGTAAACACATGAAGCGTTCATCCCGGCAGGACGACCGGCTGCACATGACGGAGCAGGAATATCGCCTGCTGGAATCCCTTTGCGGCTGCAGCGTATTCCGGCTGGAGCTTTCCACCGGGGCGTTTACGGTATCTCCCAATCTGGAAGCTGCTCTTGGGCGTAAGTTTCCCACCTCTGCCGCACCGGAAAGTATAATATCGGGCGGATTTATTTATGATGAGGATCTGCCTGCGCTTTCAGGCATTTCGGCGGATACCCTCATCAACATCGAACCCAACGCCGTGCTGACGCGGGAGGTGCGGCTTGTTACGGCGGACGGGCTGCCTATCTGGTACCGGCTACAGATCGGCTCCGTTACCAACCAAAAGAAAAAACCGGTCATGGTTTTAGGCACGCTCACCGATATCGACGAAACCAAGCAGCGTCAGCACAGCGTGATCGAAAAAGCAAAGCGCGATCCTATGACGGGGCTGTACAACAAGTTCGCGATACAGGATCTGGCGGACGATTGCCTGCGAGAATCCGGGCCGGATATGATTCACGCGCTGTTTATTCTGGATTTAGACAATTTCAGAACCTTCAACGATACATTTGGGCACCTGGCGGGGGATCAGATACTCTGCGACCTTGCGCAGAAGCTGCAGCGTATGTTCCGGCAGGACGATATCATTGCGCGAATCGGCGGAGACGAATTTGCTGTTTTGATGAAGCACGCCGCAAGCCACAGAACCGTGCGGGATAAGGCGCGGCAGGTCAGCTCCGTGCTGGAAACCATACATATTGCGGATCAAACGGAGGGTGCCATCTCCGCCAGCATCGGCGTTTCCCTTTCGCCCAGAGACGGCGAAACCTACATCTCTCTCTTGGAACGGGCGGATGCGGCGCTGTATTATGTTAAGGACAACGGAAAGCGGCATTATAAGATATACGGCGAGCCTTCGGACGAGCGCGTGAGCGAAGGGCGATAAGCGGGCGTGCCCGCCTTGTAGGCCCTGTTTGTGAGATGACCGCCGGGGCGTGCAGCGTCCGGGCGCTTTTCTTTTCGAGGCCTGTCAAAACAAATATATTACAGTGAGAAATGCTTCTAAATAGGCCGCGTGTGTTTGCATTCGCGTTTTTCCATGTTATGATACTCATTACATGGTTTATAGTCCATATAAAGAGCATATACGATATATGGGATTCATGTAGGCATACACAGCATACAGGAGGTAATAAATGGAAAAGTTATTGCGTTTGGCCAAGAAAATGTTATCCAGAGAGTTTCAGGTTCAGATATGCGCATCCGGAGAAGAAGCAAAGCGTGCGGCGCTGGCGCTGATCGGTAAAAGCAGCGTTGGCTTTGGCGGCTCGGTTACGGTACAGGATATTGGCTTATACGAGGTGCTCAAGGAGCGCGGAAACGCTGTTTACTGGCACTGGAAAACCGCGCCGGAGCTGCGCCCCGCCGTGTTCAAGGCGGCGCGGGATGCGGACGTGTATGTGGCGTCTGCCAACGCGGTGCTGGAGGACGGGCGTATCGTAAATATAGATGGCAACGGCAACCGTGTGGCAAACCTCATCAACGGCCCCAAAACCATCATTTACATCATTGGAAAAAACAAGCTGTGCAAAACATTGGATGACGGCATTGCCCGCATCAAGCGGGATGCCTGCCCCAAAAACGCCCAGCGGCTGGAGCTGCCAACGCCCTGTGCGAAAACGGGCAAGTGTGCGGATTGCAGCGTAAAGCAGCGTATGTGCAACGTGATCTCCATTATCGAGCGCCCCACGCATACGCAAAAGGAAGTACATGTTTTGCTGGTAAACGAGCCTTTGGGGTACTAAACCCGCTATATAGAACAACACACAAGAGGTAAGGTTATGTTGGAAACCCAGGTACTGCCGGTCATACCCCTTAGAAGCGTAGTGGTATTGCCCGGCGAGGTCGTTCATTGCGACGTTGGAAGAAGGAAAACATTATTAGCCATGCAGGCCGCCGCGGCAGGCGAAGGGATGGCATTTTTCTGCATGCAGAAAGACCCGCAGCAAAACGAGCCGGCAGCGGAGGATCTATATCGCGTTGGCACCATTGGTAAAATCAAGCAGGTGTTCCGCATTCAGGGCGAGGGCGTGCATATGCTGGTTACCGGCATGGAGCGCGGAAGAAGCGAGGAATACCTGTCGGACTCTCCCTATTTTGAAGCGGCGATCCGTCCGTTGGAGGATATAGACGGGCTGCCCACGGCGCAGGAAGCGCTTCGGCGGCGCATCATCGATCTTTTTGAGGAATACGCGGGCATTACCGGCCGCTTTACCAGCGACCAGAAAAACGAAATGCATACCATTGGCGGGGACAGCGCCTTTACCGATACGGTAGCGCGGTATGCCCTGACGGATGTGGACGATAAGCAGGCGCTTTTAGAGCAGAACGACGTGCAGCAGCGGATGCTGCTGCTGTTAACGCAGTTGGAGCATGAGCTGGAGATCCAGCGCATGGATAAACAAATCACTTCCCGCGTACGGGAGCGTATGGATCAGAATCAGCGGGAATACTACCTGCGGGAGAAGCTGAAGGTCATCCACGAGGAGCTGGGAGATCAAGAAGGCAAAGAGGCCGACGAGTACCGGGCGCGCATGGAGAAGAAGGAACTGCCGGAAGCGGTGCGGGAACGGCTGAAAAAGGAAATCGATAGGTTGAGCGAATTGCCCGCAAGCTCGCACGAAGGGCCGATGGCCAGAAGCTTTATCGAGCTGATACTGGATCTTCCGTGGACGGAGGAAACCGAGGACAATTTGGATATCGCACATGCCAGAGAAATTTTAGACAGAGACCATTACGGCATGGATAAGGTAAAGGACAGGATGCTGGAATACCTTGGCGTGCAAAAGCTGACGGGCAATCCCTCCGGCCAGATACTGTGCTTGGTTGGCCCGCCGGGCGTTGGCAAAACCTCCATCGTTTCCGCAATCGCGGCGGCGCTGGGGCGTAACTTTGTGCGCATGAGCTTGGGCGGCGTGCACGACGAATCCGAGATCAGAGGCCACCGCCGCACGTATATCGGCGCTATGCCGGGCCGGGTGATCGCCGCCATGAAGCAGGCGAAAAGCGTTAATCCGCTGTTGTTGTTTGATGAAATCGACAAAATGGCATCGGACTTTCGAGGCGACCCCGCCGCCGCTATGCTGGAGGTGTTGGACAGCGCCCAGAATTTTGCCTTTACGGATCACTTTTTAGAGATCCCTTACGACCTGTCCCATGCGATTTTGATGACCACAGCAAACGATGCTTCCGCTATTCCCAAGCCTCTGTACGACCGTATGGAGATCATTGAGGTGCCAAGCTACCTAGCAACGGAAAAGCTGGAGATCGCAAAGCACCATCTGGTACCAAAGCAGATCAAGCTGCACGGGCTTACCCGGGGGATGCTGCGCATTACCGACGGACAGCTTTCCGCCATTATTGACGGCTATACCCGCGAGGCGGGCGTTCGCGAGCTGGAACGCAAGATCGCCACGGTCTGCCGCAAGGCAGCATGCACCATTGCCGAGGGCCAGCCCCGCGTTACCATGAACAAGCAAAAGTTAGAGGAATACCTGGGGCAGCCCCGACACCGGCAGGATGCGCTCCAAGCGGATACGGTGGGCGCGGTCAACGGCCTTGCGTGGACGTCGGTCGGCGGCGAGCTGCTGATCGTAGAAGCGGCAGCCGTACCGGGTACGGGCGTATTGCAGTTGACGGGCAATCTGGGAGACGTGATGCAGGAATCCGGCAAAGCCGCCGTAACGTATGTAAGAAGCCGCGCCGCAGTATTTGGCTTGCCGCAGGACTTCTATCAAAAGCAGGATTTTCATATCCATGTGCCAAACGGTGCCGTACCCAAGGACGGCCCCAGCGCGGGCGTGACCATGACCACGGCGCTGGTGAGCCTGCTTACCGGCGTGCCGGTGCGTGCGGATACCGCCATGACGGGAGAAATTTCTCTTTTAGGCAGGGTCATGCCCATAGGCGGCTTAAGAGAAAAGCTGCTGGCGGCGGTGCGCGCAGGCGTGAAACGGGTAATACTACCGGAAGAGAATCGGGCAGATCTATCAGATGTGCCGGATATCGTAAAGGACGCGTTGGAGCTGCATTATGCATCGTATTTGGACGAGGTGATCGCGCTTGCGCTCACAAAGCCCATCAAGCTATCGGATACGCCGCAGCCCATAGCGCTTGCCCAACTGGATTCTCCCGCCGTGCGGGTGTGATGATTTGAATGGAACAGATGAAGCCTGAGCCGCATATTGAAATAGAAAAAGCCCGCGAGCCATTCGCCGTGAAGCAGGCGGAATTTGTGGTAAGCGCAGGGCGCGGTTCCGTGTATCCGCCGCCTCTTTGTGCGGAGATCGCGGTGGTTGGAAAATCCAATGTTGGAAAATCCAGCCTGATCAACAGCTTGTGCAACCGCAACAAGCTGGCAAAAACCTCGCAAAGCCCCGGCAAGACCCGTTTGATCAACTTTTTTAAGCTGAACCGCAGCTTCTATTTGGTAGACCTGCCCGGCTACGGCTTTGCCAAGGCCTCCAAAACGGAGCAGGAGGGCTGGGGCAGCCTGATGGAAAGCTACTTGGCAAGCGGGCGGGTCACGCACCTGCTGCTGCTGTTGGATATCCGCCATCCGCCCACACAGGAGGATCGGCAAATGTTCGAGTGGGTGCTGTATTACGGCGTTCCCTTTACGCTGGTGGCAACCAAGGCGGATAAGCTGGCAAAATCCAAACAGCAGCCTGCCGCCAACGCTGCGGCAAAGGCGCTGGGCGCTCCTCCCGCCGCGATCGCCTATTCCGCAACCGGCGGTACGGGCAAGCAAAAGCTGCTGGACGCCATCGAGCAGATCGTACTGGACGCCAAGCGCAGGTCTGATTTGACAGCAACCGACGGCGAAAATGAAAACTTGTAGTTGACAGCCTGCTATGCCATACGCATAATAGGTGTTGATTTAAAACATACCTTTTAAAGGAGTGAACTTATGGGCCTTCGCAAATGCCCGCGCTGCGAGCTCAATTACATTCGGGATGAGGAAACCTATTGCAATGTCTGCTGCCGGGAAATGAAGGGCAAGGCAGATGCAGACGAGGTCGTCATGTGCATTGAATGCGGCGAAGTGCCTGCGCAACAGGGCTCTGAGCTTTGCGTTGCCTGCCAGCGAGAGGTGCGGCGCAGGGAAAAGCTTGAAAAGCTCAAGGAGCAGCACACCGCGGAGGACGATCTGGACGTGGACGTTGACGAGCTGGACGAGATCGACGTACCGGCAGAGGAGGATATCCCCACCGAAGAACTGCAGGAAATTCATCGGGAACTCAGCGATGACGACGATGATGAGGAAGAAGATCCTCTGGAGGATGATCTGTTTTCGGAGGAGGACGACTAAGCGGCGGTCATTCGCCCGCACAGGAGTAGTACCATGAGGGTGTTTGCCATTGCAGACTTGCATTTATCCGGGGCGGTGGATAAGCCTATGGATATTTACGGGTCTGCATGGGACAGACACCCTTTTCGTATGGAAAAAGCTTGGCGGGAGTGCGTACAAGAGACGGACGTTGTGCTGATTCCCGGGGATATCAGCTGGGCTAAGCACATGGAGGACGCGCTGGTGGATCTGCGCTATTTGCACACGCTGCCCGGCGTAAAGATACTCCTTCGCGGCAATCACGATTACTGGTGGAATTCCGTATCCAAGCTTCGCGCACGGCTTCCCGAGAGCATGCGGGCCATTCAAAACGATTCCCTTGTGCTGCAGGATACCTGCATCGGCGGCACGCGGGGCTGGGTTTGCCCCGGCAGCGCCGGCTTTGAAGCGTGCGACCAAAAGATCTATGACCGGGAGGTCAAGCGGCTGGAATTGTCTTTGTCCTCCATGCCGCAGGTAAAAAACCGCATTGTGATGTTGCACTATCCGCCCTTTAACGAGCGGCGGGAGCCCTCCGGCTTTACGGAATTGCTGGAGCGCTACGAAATCGCCACGGTGGTGTACGGGCATTTGCACGGCAAAAGCTGCAAGGGCGCGTTTTGCGGAGAACGAAACGGCGTGCACTACCAACTGGTTTCGGCGGATCATTTGGATTTTACGCCGCATTTGCTGTTAGAAAGCTAATAATATAGAAGTGATTGACACTAAGAACGCTCATCAACCAGAGCGTTCTTTTTTCTATGCAAGAAAATTTCCAGTGTTTGGAAGCCAATAGAGCGATTCTACCGTAAAAGTGGAGCAAAGCACTGGAAAACATGAAAAAAGCAACTAGAAATTTATAAAAATGGTGACAAGTGGTGGAAAGTGGTTTATAATTAACACAAAGTAGTGTAGCGGAGAAAAAGGATTCGTTCCATCCGGCAGGCAAAGGAGGCGGGCACATTGTTGATAGGTTCCTTCACCCACAGTGTGGACGCCAAAGGCCGCGTGTTCATTCCGTCCAAATGGCGGGAAGACCTTGGGGCTGTCATAGTGGTAACAAGGGGCATTTTAGGCGGTACAGACGCGAAGTGCCTGTTTGGCATGTCGGTAACAAATTGGAAGGCCTTTGCCCGGCGCTTTTCTCAGCTTCCGGAAACGGACGTGATGGCGCAGGCGTTCCGCAGATTGATGTTTTATCATGCGGCGGATTGTGAGATGGACAAGCAGGGCCGCATATTGGTGCCAAACGGCCTTAGGGATTACGCGGGCTTGACCCGTGACGTTACGCTTATCGGCGTGGATAACCGCATAGAGCTGTGGGATTCCGAGGCGCTCGAAAAGCACAGCAGCAGCATTGCGGGAGACTATAACGAGGCGCTGTCCCGCTTGTCGGAGATCGGCATATGAGCAGCTACCATGTTCCCATTATGGTGGAGGAGGTATTGTCCCTTCTCGCACCGGAGCGGGGCGGCATTTTTATAGACGGTACGCTGGGCGGCGGCGGGCATTCCGAAGCCATCCTGCAACGGCTCCCCAAAGGCGGGCGGCTGTTTGGTATCGACCGGGACGGCGAGGCTATCCGGGAAGCGGAAAACCGCTTGCAGCCCTATGGCGATGCGTTTACTGCCGTTCGCGGCAATTTCTTCAATATGAAGGAACTGCTTTTTGAAAAAGGCGTTACCGCCGTGGACGGCGTTTTGTTGGATCTGGGCGTATCCTCTCATCAGTTGGACGCGCCGGAGCGGGGATTTTCCTACCATGAGCAAGCGCCGCTGGATATGCGCATGGACGACCGCGCGGCACTTTCTGCCTACGATGTGGTCAACGGATACAGCGTAGAAGAGCTCACCCGGGTAATTCGGGAGTACGGCGAGGAACGCTTTGCGTACCGGGTAGCGAACGCCATTGCCCGGGAACGGGAGGCAACGCCCATCAAAACCACAACGGCGCTGGCAGAAATCATCAAAAGCGCCATTCCCGCAGCAAACCGGCGGGAGGGGCCGCACCCGGCAAGGCGCACCTTTCAGGCGCTGCGAATAGAAGTCAACGGGGAGCTGGACGGGCTTGCAAAAGCGTTGAAAAGCGCGGAGACGCTGTTAGCGCCCGGCGGACGGCTGGCAGTGATCACCTTCCACTCGCTGGAGGACAGAATCGTAAAGCAGACCTTCCGGGAACTGGAGCATCCCTGTACCTGCCCGCCCAAAGCGCCCGTGTGCGTTTGCGGAAAGGTTGCGACCTCCCGGATACTCACAAAAAAACCGCTGATCCCCTCTTCGGAGGAGGAACAGAACAATCCCCGCGCCAGAAGCGCGAAGCTGCGCGGGATAGAAAAGCTTTAGCACGGTTGTATCCCCGCCGGGCACGGCGGAATGCATGCAGCGCAGGATGCGCCAAGAATTCGGCATTCGCTAGAAAGAATGCTACAATCGGAGATTGATGAATACCATGAATGTAGACCGCGCAAACAGAAGCATACCAAACAGCAGAGTATACGCGCCGACCCGGGGCACGGCGGCTTACGCGTACGCGCTGCCTGCTTATGAGCCGGAGGTACAGCCTGTACCCGAACCCCGGCAGGAGCCGGAGCGCCGGGCAAAGCCTGCTGCATCGCCCCAAAGGAAGCAGCATCTTTCCATCGGCGGAAAGATCATGATCGTATTTTCCCTAGGGCTCATGACGGTCACTCTTCTCCTTGTGATCGCCAGATATGCGGATATTTCCGCCCAGCATCTTGAGATCAACCAGATCAAGGAGAACATCAAGACCACGGAGCTTCGCTTGGCAGAATTGAATGTGGCGCTGCAATGCACGGTCAGCATCAAGGACGCGCAAGCGGCCGCCGCACGGCTTGGCATGACCTATCCGGAAAGTTCGCAATATGTGCGCGTGGGCGACCCGCTGCCCCGTGTTGCGCAGCAGACCCCGGGCGGAGCCGCGCCTATGGAGTAGGAGGAAGGATGGGCACACCGAACACCGCCAGCAAACGCAGGCTGTTCAACCTTTTGATCGTATTGGGTCTGGTATTCCTGATACTGCTTGGCCGCCTGTTTTATGTGCAGGTGATCTGGGGGCCGGAGCTGCAGGAAATGGCGCTGGAGCAATGGACCATGGATACAAGCCTCTCCGCCTCCCGCGGCAAGATCGTGGATCGGGACGGGCAGGTGCTGGCGCAAAGCGGTACGGCCTATCAGGTGCTGCTAAACCCCAAGCAGATCAAGGAGGGCGAGCGCGTTCGCGTTGCAACGGAGCTTGCCAATATCCTTGAAATGGACTATGAAAACGTGTATAACAAGGTCTGCGCCAATAAAAAGCAGATCGTGCTCAAACGGCAGGTAGAGCGCAGTGTGATGGATAAGATCACCGCGCTGAAGCTGGGAAACGGCGTGACCTTTGGCGTGGATGCCAAACGGTATTATCCGCTTGGCAACATGCTGGCGCAGATATTGGGCTTTACAACGGTAGACGGTATCGGGCAGGAGGGCATTGAGCGGGAGTATCAAAAATACCTCGCAGGCGAGGACGGACGGCTCATTACCGAGAAGGATAGAGACAATCGCCCGCTTCTGTACGGCACGGAGGAATACATCGCGCCTGTGGAGGGCTGCGAGCTCGTTTTGACCATTGACAGCGTAGTGGAATCCTTTTTGGAAAAGGCACTGGAAGAAGCGCTGACGATCAACAAGGCAAAAACGGCACAGGGCATCATTCTAGACGCAAAAACCGGCGAAATACTGGCGATCTCCACCAAGCCGGACTTTGACCCCAACGCCCCGCCCCGTGACGACTTGGAAACCCTTCGTGCACTGGTAAAAAACCGGGTGGTGACGGACGCTTACGAGCCCGGCTCCACATTCAAAGTAGTGACCCTTTCCGCCGCGCTGGACAGCGGTGCGGTAAACGAAGCCAGTACCTTCGAGTGCCCCGGTTATAAAGAGGTCAACGGGGAGCGAATCAAGTGCTGGAAAAAGAGCCACGGCCATCAGGAATTGCAAAAGGCCGTGCAAAACTCCTGTAACCCGGCGTTTATGACCATGGCGCTTGCCATGGGCAAGGAAACCTTTTACGACTACATGTACGCCTTTGGCTTCGGTTCCTCCACGGAAAGCGGTTTAACCGGGGAATCCGCCGGAATTGTGATCCATGAGAAATACATTCGGGAAAACAATTTGGCGCGTATGGGCTTTGGGCAAAGTGTGGCGGTCACCCCCATTCAGCTGGCAAGCGCGGTGGCGGCGGCGGTCAACGGCGGCAATCTGATGCAGCCGTACATCGTAAAACAGGTGATATCCGGAGAGGGAGAGGTCATTCAGGAAAACGCGCCAACCGTGGTGCGGCGGGTCATCAAGGAATCCACCTCCGCGCAGGTACGCAGCATCTTAGAAAGCGTAGTAGCGGAGGGCAGCGGCAGAAACGCCCAAATTCCCGGCTACCGGGTAGGCGGCAAAACCGGTACCGCGCAAAAATACGTTGACGGGCAGGTGTCCTCGGGAAGCCTTATTGCATCGTTTATCGGCTTTGCACCGGCGCAGGACCCCCAGTACGTTTGCCTGATCCTTGTGGATGAACCCCAAGTGGGCGTGATTTTCGGAAGCACGGTGGCAGCGCCCTTTGTAAAGGATGTGCTGCACGAAACGCTTTTGCATTACAGCGTAAAGCCCACGGAAGAGATTAATACCGTAACCGTGCCGGACGTTGTGGGAAAAACCGCCGAGCAGGCCGCCGCGGAATTAAAGGACGCGGGGCTGGAGGCTGTTTATACGGAGGGCGAGGAGCAGGCGGAGGTAAAAACCCAAGTGCCGGCTGCCGGGCAGCTTCTTACCAATGGCGGCGGCGTGCTGTTGTATACGGCGGAAACCACCGCCGCGCCGGAGCAGGAGGGAGATGCGGAAATCACCGTGCCGAACCTGATAGGCAAAACCCGCTTGCAGGCATACGACGAACTTAAAAAGCTGGGGCTGATACTGCGCATCACGCCTGCGGATCAGGCGGGAACAGCCATTCGGCAAAAGCCGGAGGCGGGCACGGCGGTTGCCTACGGCAGCGAGGTCACGGTGGACTTTGACCTCTTGGGTACGGAATAACGAACTTGCAGATGCAAACAGAATTGCTTTATGCTATACTCTTTCTGCAATGAACCGAGGGGTTCGGCGCAAACTGGTTAAAGGAGAAATGCAATGCTTCTTTCTAAGCTTTGTGAAGGGTCTGAGATCATCAAACGCACCGGCTCGGATCTGGACGTACAAAACATCGAATGCGATTCGCGAAAGGTAACGCCGGGCTGCCTGTTCTGCTGCGTGGTAGGCACGTTTTCCGACGGGCACGGCTTTGCAAAACAGGCTGTGGAGGCAGGCGCGATAGCGCTGGTGGTACAGCGTGAAATACCGGAGCTTTCCGTGCCGCAGATTTTGGTTCATAACACGCGCCTTGTAATGGCGGAAATGGCAGCCAAGTTTTACGATCATCCCGAGCGCGGCTTGCGCTTGGTGGGCGTTACCGGCACCAATGGAAAAACCACCACCACCTATATGTTAAAGGCCATCGCAGAAAAGGCGGGCATGAAGGTGGGGCTTATCGGCACCATCCGCAACATGATTGGCGAGCTTATCATCGACACCGAGCGCACCACGCCGGAATCCATCGGCTTATACCGGCTGCTGCGGCAAATGCAGGACGAGGGCGTAGAGATCGTTATGATCGAGGTGTCCTCCCATTCGCTGGATCAGTACCGGGTGCACGGGCTCGAGTTTGAGGTTGGGGAGTTTACCAACCTCACCCAAGACCATCTGGATTACCATAAAACCTTTGAAAACTACCTTGCCGCCAAGAAGAAGCTGTTTTACCAGTGCAAGCAGGCGGTCATCAACATCGACGATCCCCATGCGGGCGCGCTGATGGACGGGCTTACGCTTCCCATCACCACCTTCGGCATTCGAGAGAAGGCAGACGTTTCCGCCGCTGATATCGACATTACGACCCGCGGCGTACAGTTCGACCTTCGCACCGAGGGCTTTACTACCCGCATGAACGTGCCTATCCCTGGGCTGTTTTCCGTGTTCAACGCCATGGGCGCGGTGGGCGTTGCCTTGGCGCTTGGTATTTCCATGGATTGCATCAAGTCCGGTCTGGAAGACATGCAAAGCGTATCCGGCAGGCTGGAGCCGTTGCCGACCGGCAACCGCGGCTTCTCCGTATTTGTGGATTACGCCCATACGCCGGACGCATTGGAAAACATCTTAAAAACCGTTCGCGGCTTTGCCAAAGGACGCATCATTACCGTGTTCGGCTGCGGCGGCGACCGCGACCGGGCAAAGCGTCCCATCATGGGCGAGATCGCCGGGCGCTATTCGGACGCACTTGTGGTCACCAGCGACAACCCCCGCACGGAAGACCCCTTCAGCATACTGGAAGCCATTGAAGAGGGCGTTAAAAAATCCGGCTGTGCGTACCAGATCATCGAGCAGCGGCGTGATGCCATCAAGGCGGCGCTGTGTTCTGCCGAGAAGAACGACGTTGTGGTGGTTGCGGGCAAGGGTCACGAAAACTATCAGGAAATCAACGGCGTAAAACACCATTTTGACGATAAGGAGATCGTTGTGGAGCTGTTGGAAGAGATATAGCCCTGCTTTACGAATGAGAATCCTGTTGGAGGAAACATGCAACAATATGTTTTAGCGGCGCTTTTGGCGTTCGCGGTGGCGCTTTTACTGGGGCCGGTGATCATTCCGGCGCTAAAGCGCATGAAATTTGGACAAACCGAGCGGGACGACGGCCCCCAGTCTCACTTGGTGAAAAGCGGTACGCCCACCATGGGCGGTATCATGATACTGGCGGGCATCTTGGCGGGAACGCTGGCGTTTTATATCGACGGCGTGGAGTTTGCGCTTCCGGCGCTCTTGGTCACCTTCGTTTGCGGGCTGCTGGGGTTTTTGGACGACTTTATCAAGGTCAGAAAAAAGCGTTCGTTGGGCTTAAAGGCCTATCAGAAGATCATCGGCCAGTTTTGCATCGCGCTCATCGTTGCGCTTTATGCCTATAACAGCCCGTATGTTGGCCCGGTGCTGCTGTTCCCGTTTACCGGTGCACAGTGGGATATGGGCATTTACTACATCCCGTTTGTGATGTTTGTGGTGATCGCCATCGTAAACGCGGTGAACCTAACGGACGGGTTGGACGGGCTGGCCTCCGGTGTTACGCTGGTGTACGCTGTGTCCATGTGCGTGATATTCATCGTTATGGGGCAGTTGGCAGAAACACTTGGGCAGGTGTATTACTCTGCCAACCTCAACGGCATGTCCGTATTTACGGCGTCGGTCGCCGGAGCGTGCTTGGGCTTTCTGCGGTACAATTCGTACCCCGCACGCGTGTTCATGGGGGATACGGGCTCGCTGGCACTTGGCGGCGCGATCTCTATGATGGCGATCTTCAGCCGCTCCGTGTTCCTGTTTTTAGTGATGGGCGCCTGCTTCGTGGCCTCTGCCGTCAGCGTGGTGCTGCAGGTGGGTTCCTATAAGCTCCGAAACAAAAAGCGTATTTTTAAAATGGCCCCGCTGCATCATCATTTTGAACTGTGCGGGATTCCGGAAACAAAGATCGTTGCGTCATACATGATCGTGACCACGGTGCTTTGTCTGGTGTGCCTGTTGGCATACCTGTAAACTCACTTGTTTGCCGAGGGGCGGGTTCTATCGTTGCTGTGGTCTTGTTGGCGCTTGGCATAGCAGATGGAATGGACGGATGTTTGGGGGAGAGCAGCGGCTCTTCTGCCCCAAGCGTCCGCCGCCCCCGGCTTTTTTCATAGGGAGGGATTGTTACGAAAACAGCATTGATCGTAGGTATGGCACGCTCGGGCATTGGCAGCGCAAAGCTGCTGTGCGGGCAAGGCTGGCGGGTGATCGCCAACGATACGCGAACGGACATTCCGGGCTTGCACGAAGCCCTTACCGGCTGCAATGTGGAATACGCCTTGGGCGCAGCGCCGGAAACGCTTTTTAACGACGTTGACCTGATGGTGATATCGCCGGTCATTCCCATGCACAAGCCCTTTGTACAGGCGGCAAAAGCACGGGGCATTGAGGTCATAGGCGAGATAGAGCTTGGCTACCGATACAGCAAAGGAAGCTTTTACTGCATCACCGGCACCAACGGCAAAACCACCTGTACGGCACTGACCGGGGAAATCATGCAGGCGGGCGGCCTGCACACGTTCGTACTGGGTAACATTGGAGATCCCATTACGGAGCATGCAAGCAGCACCCGCGCGGGCGATGTGATCGTTGCGGAAACGGCGGCGCTCCAGTTGGAGGGCAACAGCACGTTCCACGCGCACGGCGCGGCGGTATGCAACATCACCGAGGATCATTTGGATCATTTCCTCACCATGGAAAACTACATCGCCGCCAAAAAAATGATATTTATGAACCAAACGGCGGAGGATTTTGCCGTTTTGAATTATGATGATCCCGTGGTGCGGGCAATGGCGCAGGATACCAAAGCGCAGGTGCTGTATTTCTCCCGTTTGGCGGAGCCGGAATCCGGCGTATTTCTTCGCGGAGAAAACGTGCTGTACCGCATGAACGGGCGTGAGGGCGTGATCTGCCGGGCGGAGGAGATACGCATTCCCGGCCTGCACAATCTGGAAAACGCCATGCTGTCTTGTGCGCTGGGCTTGTGCGCGGGTGTGGAGCCGGATGCGATCCGTCAAACGCTGATAAGCTTTGCCGGTGTGGAGCATCGCATCGAGCGGGTCTGCGAAACGGACGGTGTGCTGTACTATAACGATTCCAAGGGCACCAATCCGGATTCCACCATTAAGGCTATTGCCGCCATGACCCGGCCTACGGTTTTGATATTGGGCGGATACGATAAAAACAACAGCTTTGACGGGCTGTTTGCAGCCTTTGGCAATAAGATCAAGGCGGTGGTGGCGTTGGGCGTTACCGCGCCTAAAATCCTTGAAGCGGCAAAACATGCAGGGTATAAAAACATGCATCATTGCCAAGGGGATTTTCAACAGGCGGTGGACATGGCGCATTTCCTTGCAGCACCCGGCGACGCAGTGCTGCTGTCTCCTGCGTGCGCCAGCTGGGATATGTTTTCGGATTATGAGCAGCGCGGGCGTGTATTCAAAGAGATCGTTCGTGCGTATTAAGGCCGTTTCTGGCATATAGATAGCAGTAGCAGTTTGCTGGAGGGGAGGAAAGCGCTTGCGTAAGGCCGGAACATGGGACGGTGCGGAACGTAGATCGCGGGAACGCGACCCTGCCGATAAACCCGGAAGCATAGATTTCCCCATTTTCATCAGCATCCTGCTGCTGTGCATCATCGGGCTGGTGGTGGTGTTTTCCGCCAGCTATTACTACGCAGAGGATAAGTTTGCCGACGGCATGTATTATGTGCGCAACCAAACGATGCACCTTGGCATTGCGCTTGTAGCCATGCTGGTATTAACAAGAATCGACTACCGGCGCTTAGAAAAGCTGGCGATACCGGGGCTTGTGGTTTCCATTGCGCTTTTGATCGCCGTACTGGCCTTCGGCAAGGAAGCAAACTCCGCAAAACGCTGGCTGATCGTAGGGCCGGTTTCTGTGCAGCCCTCCGAGATCGCAAAATTCGGCATGATGCTGTTCATGTGTATGTTTATGAACCGCAGGCGCGCTGTGATGGAGGACTTTGTACACGGCCTTGTGCCTATGCTTATCGTCATTGCAGTGGTGTGCGGCTTGGTGATGCTGCAGCCCAATATGTCCATGGCGGTCATCATTGGCATGATGGGCGTGATATTGCTGTACGTGGGTGGTACAAAGCCAAAGTATATTGCGTTGATCGGCCTTGCAGGCGTAGGGCTGTTCATATTGCTTGCGGTGGTAGCGCCGTACCGGCTGGCGCGGTTGACCACCTTCCGCGACCCTTGGAAGGATCCGCAGGGAAACGGCTATCAGCTGATACAATCTCTGTATGCGCTGGGCTCCGGCGGTCTGTTCGGGCAGGGCTTGAACGGCAGCCGCCAAAAGATGCTGTACATGGTGTACGGAGAGAGCGATTTTATATTCGCCATATTGGGCGAGGAGTTGGGCTTCTGCATTGCCGGAGCCATCCTGCTGCTGTACTTCTTCATCGTGTATCGCGGCATCCGCGTTGCCATGCGCTGCCGCGACCGGTTTGGCAGCCTACTGGCGGCGGGCATTACCACGGTATTTGCCATTCAGGTGGCAGTCAATATCGGCGTGGTGTCCGGCATCATGCCAACCACGGGGCAAACGCTGCCCTTTATCAGCGCGGGCGGCAGCTCGCTGCTGCTGTTTATGTGTGCCATGGGGGTGCTTTTGAATATTTCCCGCCACACCGCGGAGGTTTAGAGAATCACACACGATTTCGGCGTTTTATGCATAGTATGGTATTGTGCCTGATGGATCGAAACGCCGGAGGTGAAAAGGATTGTCGAGCTTTGTGGTGGAGGGCGGCCAGCCGCTTTCCGGCGTGATACGGATTCACGGAGCTAAAAATGCGGCGCTGCCCATTTTAGCTGCCGCACTTTTAGCGGACGCGCCCGTGCATCTTGTTGACTGCCCGCATCTGCTGGATGTGGAAAACATGCTGCGGATACTGCGGGCTTTGGGCTGCAAGGCGGTATGGCAAAGCAACGCGCTGCTGGTGGACTCCCGAGATGCCGCCTGCCATGAGATACCGGCGGGGCTGGCAAAGGAACTGCGCTCCTCTATTTTTTTACTTGGCCCTATGCTTGCCCGGTTTGGACGGGCGGTTGCCACCTCTCCCGGCGGCTGTGAGATCGGGCTTCGCCCCATCGACCTGCACTTGCTGGCGCTGGAAGCCCTTGGTGCGGTGATCGAGGAGCATCACGGCTGTATCGACTGCAAAGGGGAAGCCTTGCGTGGGGCGGACGTACATTTGGGCTATCCCAGTGTGGGCGCAACGGAAAATGCCATGATGGCGGCGACTGCCGCCGTAGGGGAAACCCATATTTATAACGCGGCGTGTGAGCCGGAAATCGTTGATCTGGCGGCATTTTTGAATACCGTTGGCTGTAAGGTGGAGGGTGCCGGAAGCTCCGTGATCACCATACTTGGCAGAGCCGCGCATAAAAGCGCGGCGGCGTATACGCACCGAATTTTGCCGGATCGCATCGTTGCGGGAACATACCTGTGCGCGGCGGCTGTCACCGGCGGCACGCTGCGGCTGGAAAACGTATGCCGGGAGCATTTGCTGGGCGTTACTGCCAAGCTGGAAGAAGCGGGCTGTGTTGTTTCCTTTCCGCCAGAAAGCGTTTTGCTGCAAGCGCCGCCACGCCCGCGGCAGCTAAAATTGGTAGAAACCGCCCCGTACCCGGGCTTTCCAACGGATATGCAGGCGCAGCTGTTTGCGGTATGCGCCATAGCGGGCGGCGTAAGCATAATCGTGGAAAACGTATTTGAAAACAGGTTCAAGCATGTGCCGGAGCTTTGCCGCATGGGCGCGGACATTACGGTTCGCGGCTCTGCCGCGGTAATTAGAGGCGTGGAGCGCCTTACGGCGGCGGAGGTGGAGGCAAAAGACCTTCGCGGCGGTGCGGCGCTGGTGATTGCAGGACTTGCCGCTAAGGGTACAACAAAAGTAAAAAATGCCGAACATATAGATAGAGGATACGAAGCCATGGAGCGCGACCTGTGTGCCGCAGGCGCAAGGATCGTACGCGGCGGAGAGTAGAATGAAAAAAGACCGGGACGAGGGAACGAATAAAACGCGTGTGTACGCGCCCTTTACCGACGGAGAAGAGGAACGCACGGCGGGCAGCCGCCGGGCAAAGCCTTTTAACCGGCGGCAGGATACGGGCGCGTCTTACGACTGGGTATACCAAGATCAACCGGAAAAGCCGCTGTTCATCGATCTTTCGGACGAGCTTTCGGACGAGCCTTCCGAGGAGGACGCGAAGGAGAAACCAAAGAAAAAGCGTGGCTTAAAAAAAGAGAAGGTAAATAAAAAGAAAAACAAGCCGAAAAAGAAGAACGGTAAAAAGCAGGAGAAGCAGCCGCGCAACTGGAAGAACGTGATCGGCTGGATCATGGCGGCGGTGGTGGCGCTTGGCATTATGGCGGGCTTGTATTTCGTGTTTTTGCTGGATACGGTCAAGGTAGAGGGAAACGAGCAATACGCCGATGCCAGCATCATAGAATTATCCGGTCTGCACTTTGGCACCCATATGCTGCTGTGCAATTTGGACGCGGCCAAAGAGAACATCCAACAGAACCCGTATCTAAAGGTGGTATCCATAGAGCGAAGCCTGCCTCGCACCGTTGTGATCACCGTGCAGGAGCGCAAGGAAACCGCTGCCATCCGCTCCATGGATTACGATGTGATCATCGATTCGGAGGGGCATGTGCTTTCCATCGGCAGCGGCAGCGATCTTTCGGGCTTGTTGAACGTTTACGGTATTTCTGTGACCGGCTTTCAGGTGGGAAAGCCCATTGGAGACAGTACGGATTTTCGCACCAACGCGCTGCTTACGATATTCGACAGCCTGCAGGCAAGCGAATTGATGGAAGAGGTTTCCGAGATCGACCTGTCCAATACCATGCGCGTTACCTTTCGAACGCCCGGCGGCGTTACGGTGCTGATCGGGCAGCCGGAGGGCTTGGAGGACAAGCTTGGCTGGATGCGCGACGGGCTTGCATCGCTTAAGAGGAGCGGCGTTTCCGGCGGTACGCTGGACGTTAGCGCCCGGGGCGGCGCGATTTACTCGCCGGAGCAGCACGCTTCGCAAAATACAGATACACAGGAACCGCCGCCGGAGGATACCGACCCTGCGGAACCGCCGCCCGAGGACGGCGATCCGGACGACGGAGCGCCTGCGGATACTCCGGAACCGGAAGATCAGCCAACGCCCTCGCCCGATGATGTGTAATCTATAACACAAAAAAGGGTGCGCTTCGCCGGAACGCACATGGATTCCGCCAAAAACATGTGTAATCCCGCAACAGCGGATATTGCACAACTGATACCATATATGGTATAGTATGGGTATCTGTAGAACGTATTTATTGTGGCGGGGGTAACGTAGCTTGCGACATGCAGCCGTGTTGGACGTAGGAAGCTCCAAAATTGCATGCATCTGTGGCAACCGTATGGGCAAGGACGGCGTACATGTAATTGGCGCGTGTACCTGCGCATATGCCGGTTACCGTTTCGGTACGTTTCTCAACATTGCATCCTTAAAAAAAGCCGTTGAGGATGCAATACTCAATACAGAAAAAGAATGCGATTTCCGCCTGCATGATGTGGCGCTTTGCGTACCCGCGCCCTTTACGGTGCTGGTGGTGGCCGGCGGTTCGGTAGAAATTGCGAATCGCGAGAAGCGCATAACATCCGCGGATATCGACATGCTAATCAATAGCACGTTGCCCGATGAACCGCCCGAAGGCTGTGTTTTGATGCACAGTACGCCGTACAATCTGCAAACGGAAAGCGCTGCTGCAGAGGGAGAACCCCCAAAGCAGGCAAAGGCGCGGCTAACGGGCTCCGTTTCGCACATGTATGTGCAGGAGGCGTTTTTAGAGCCCATTCGTTCGGTACTGGAGGAATTGGAAGTATCGGTCTCCGCCTGCATCGGCGCACCCATGGCGCAAATGCTGTTCCTCATTCCTGAGGAAGAACGCCAAACTCCCGCCGTACTGGTAGATGTTGGGTATACCCACACGGATATCGCTATTGTGCAAAACGGTGCGGTGTCGGCGATAGACGTTCTGGAAGTGGGCGGCATGCATTTTTCCAACGACCTCTCCTACGGGCTGGAGATCGCCACCGCTGTTGCGGAGCAGATCAAGCGGCGGTACATGTTCCTGCAGGATTATCAGGACGGCGTGGAGCTGCTTCGCACCATGGAGGGCACCCGCCGGGTGGAGTGTGCGCAGATACAAACCATCGTGGAGGCACGGGCAAACGAACTGGCGCAAATGATCTATGCTTCTATGGCAAAGCTGGGCATGCCCGCCATCCTAAAGCCGGCATTTTACCTTACGGGCGGCGGCGTTGCCATGATGAAGGGCGCGCAGGAATTCTTTGAAGCGGCCTTGCATCTAAAGGTTTGCCGAGACCTGCCGTGGATGCCCCGGCTTGGAACGCACAACTACACCAGCGCTCATGCCACGCTGGATTTCATCCTTCGGGAAGAAAGCGACGCTTTGCGGGAGCGCATGGGGCCGCTGTCTGCGGCAAAGGCTAAGCGCAGCAAATTATTAGAGCTCTTTATGAAATAGCGTGTTGCCGCCAAATGGGGCGGTGCAGATACACAAAAGCCAAGGGCGAGGGCGCGGCGGCGTTCCGCCTCAAGGGGGACAGGATATGCTCGATATGGAATATGACAGCGGTCAATTTGCCCAGTTGAAGGTGGTTGGCGTGGGCGGTGCAGGCAACAATGCCGTAAACCGCATGATTCAGTACGGGCTGCGCGGCGTGGAATTCATCGCCATCAACACGGACAAGCAGGCATTGTATCTTTCCCGTGCGAACCAAAAGATACAAATTGGCGAGAAGCTCACAAAAGGCCTTGGAGCCGGCGCCGATCCGGAGATCGGCCGCAAGGCCGCTGAGGAAAGCCGCGACATGATCTCCGAAGCCCTGCGGGGCGCGGACTTGGTGTTTATCACAGCCGGTATGGGCGGCGGCACTGGTACGGGCGCGGCTCCCATCGTGGCGGAATGCGCCAAGGAAATGGGAATACTGACCGTGGGTGTGGTCACAAAGCCCTTCAAGTTCGAGGGTAAGGTGAGAAGCAAGAACGCCGAAAACGGCATCGCGACCCTGAAGCCTGCGGTGGATACGCTTATCACCATCCCTAACGACCGCCTGCTGGACGTTGTAAAGGCCTCCAGTTTGGTAGACGCTTTGCGCGTGGCGGACGATGTTCTCAGGCAGGGCGTACAGGGCATTAGCGACCTGATCGCTGTTCCCAGCCTCATCAACTTGGACTTTGCAGATGTAAAATCCATTATGAAGGAAAAGGGCATGGCGCACATGGGCATTGGCTCCGCCAGCGGAGACAAGGGCGCTCTGGAAGCCGCCAAGCAGGCGGTGGAAAGCCCGCTCTTGGAAACCAGCATCAACGGCGCCAAGGGCGTTATCATGAATATTACAGGCGGCAAGGATTTGGGCTTGATGGAGCTGACCGAGGCTGCCGAGCTCATCCAGTCCACCGCCGACCCGGACGCCAATATCATTTGGGGCGCGGGCATCGACGATGATATGGGCGACAGCGTGCGCATCACGGTGATCGCCACCGGCTTTGATCTGCCTGCAACCAATCCTCCTTTTGGCGCAAGAAGGCCCGGCACGGGTGCGGCATTAAAGGGCAGCGCGGTGAACACCCTTCGCGAGCCGCCCAACGTAGGCGGTATGCCCTCCGGCTGGCAAATGCCCCAGCAAGCGGCGCAGCTCCCTGTGCAGCAAGGGCCGGTGCAGCCTGTGGAGCGCGGTGCAGCAAAGCCCGAACCCCAGCGCTATATCCCCCAAGACCCCAGAAGCAATCTGGACGTACCGAGCTTCTTAAGAAATAAAGAATAGAAATCGATATCACTTTAACGCCTCGCGGCAACGCGAGGCGTTTTTCTAGCGTATATTCCCTCGCCGGACGTTTCCGGCGATAAACGGGGTGCAGGGGATGTATCCCCTGCCTAGGTATGGGGCAGCGCCCCATGCGAAGGCGTTTTGCTCTTGACATATCTTCAATACCGCGTATAATAACAAGGGTGTAAAGCCAAATACCTTTACAGGGGCGCGTATGGAAAAGAACGTTCGCTTGGGCTGGCTGCTGGATCGGTACGGTACATTTTTAACGGCAAGGCAGCGGAACCTCTTGAGCCTGCACGTAAACGACGACCTGTCTCTGGCGGAGATCGCCGAGCAGGAGGGCATATCGCGGCAGGGCGTTCACGATGCGCTAAAGCGCGGGGAAGAACAGCTTGCGGCCTTTGAAGAGCGGCTTGGGCTTTTACAGGTGCAGCGGGAGGCCGGGGAACGGCTGCACAGGCTGGAGGGCGATATCAACGCGCTTCCGGTAACAGACAGTAATAAGCAAGAGCTGTGCGGGCAGATACAAGCGCTTCGCCAGCTTCTGGAGGATCGATATGGCGTTTGAGGGCTTGTCCTCAAAATTACAGGCGGTATTCAAAAAACTGACCGGGCGCGGCAAACTGTCCGAAAAGGACGTGCAGGAGGCCATGCGCGAGGTCAAGCTTGCACTTTTGGAAGCGGACGTAAACTTCCTTGTGGTCAAGCAGTTCATAAAAGACGTTACGGCGCGCGCCGTGGGGCAGGAGGTTTTAGATAGCCTAACGCCCGGGCAGCAGGTCATCAAGGTGGTCAACGAGGAATTAACGCGGCTGATGGGCACGGAAAACGTAAAGCCCAGCTTCGGCAGCGTAAGCCCGGCGGTGATACTCATGGCAGGCCTGCAGGGCGCAGGAAAAACCACCATGTGCGGCAAGCTGGGCAGTTACCTCAAAAAGCAGTACGGCAAAACCCCGCTTTTGGTCGCCTGCGACGTGTATCGCCCCGCCGCCATCAAACAGCTGCAAATCGTTGGTGAAAAAGCGGAGCTGCCCGTGTTTGAGCGGGGCACCCAGTCTCCCGAGATCACCGCGAAGGAAGCCGTGGCATACGCCCAAAAGAACCTGATGGACTTGGTCATTTTAGATACCGCGGGCCGCCTGCATATCGACGAAAACATGATGCAGGAGATCGCGGCGGTGAAAGCGGCGGTAAACCCTGCGGAGATCCTCTTGGTCGTGGATTCCATGACCGGACAGGACGCGGTAAACGCGGCAAAGGCCTTCAACGAAATCTTGGAGCTTACCGGCGTGGTGTTGACCAAGCTGGACGGCGATACGCGCGGCGGCGCGGCGCTGTCGGTGCGTGCGGTCACGGGAAAGCCCGTTAAATTCTGCGGCACCGGCGAAAAGCTGACGGATATCGAGCCCTTCCATCCGGATCGCATGGCATCCCGTATATTGGGCATGGGGGACGTGCTGTCTCTCATCGAAAAGGCGCAGGCCAATCTGGACGAGAAAAAAGCTGCCGAAATGCTGGAAAAGCTGCGGGACGACAGCTTTACGCTGGACGATTACCTCGACCAAATGCAGCAGATGAAAAGCATGGGCAGCATGCAGGACATTCTTTCCATGGTGCCGGGGGTGGATGCGTCCAAGCTGGGCAACGTGGAGCTGGACGAAAAACAGATGGCGCATACGGAGGCCATCATCCGCTCTATGACGAAGGAAGAGCGAAGAAAGCCGGAGCTGTTGAACGCCAGCCGCAGAAAGCGCATCGCACGCGGCAGCGGCTCCACCATCCAAGAGGTCAACCGGCTGATGAACCAGTATGATGCCGCCAGAAAAATGATGAAGCAAATGACGGCAGGCGGCGGCAAGCGCCGTGGCAAAAACCGGTTCCCCTTCGGGTTTTAACAACGGTTCCAAACGGTTTAACCGTAGAACATACAGCAACATTTTAGGAGGACGTTTTTTATGCTTAAGATCAGACTTCGCCGCATGGGCGCAAAGAAGGCTCCCTTTTACCGTGTGATCGTTGCGGATTCCCGCGCGCCTCGCGACGGTGCGTTCGTGGAAGAGCTGGGGTACTACAATCCCCTGACCGATCCTGCCGAGATCAAGATCGACAACGAAAAGGCTATCGACTGGATGAAGAAGGGCGCGCAGCCCACGGAAACCGTTCGCGCGCTTCTGAAGAAGTCCGGCGCGATCCAGTAAGTTAGGTGGATCATGGTTGAGCTGGTAACATTCATCGCACAGAGCCTGGTGGAAAACCCGGATGCAGTGAAGGTGGTGGAAAAGGCCGGCGAATCGGCAACCATCCTTGAGCTTTCGGTTTCCCCGGACGATATGGGCAAGGTGATCGGCAAACAAGGCCGTATCGCAAAGGCGATCCGTACGGTGGTGAAGGCCGCGTCCATCAAGGA
>CAYZAW010000014.1:0-28828 GCA_964476505.1 uncultured Oscillospiraceae bacterium
GAGCATCGCCTTGCCAAGGCGGGGGTCGCGAGTTCGAATCTCGTTTCCCGCTCCATTTTTTAAATTGCATATGGCGCCATAGCCAAGCGGTAAGGCAGAGGTCTGCAAAACCTTCATCCCCGGTTCGATTCCGGGTGGCGCCTCCAATAAAAATAGCACCCGCAGGGTGTTATTTTTATTGGAGCGCATGCGTTCGGCGGAATCGAAGCCGCGCCCTACTTATTAATTTCCTTCATCATTAGGTTTTCCGCAATGCCCAGGCGGTAGAGGCTTTCAATGCGCCCAACCTGCATATATCCGCTTTTTTCGTAAAAACGCTTGGCGTTTGGGTTAAAATCCGCAACGCATAAGAATATTTTGGGCTTGTTTACAATGCTCTCAAGAAATAACAGCATTTTTGCGCCCACGCCTTTTCCCCGCTCGGATGCTTTTGTTACGATCAAATGCAAATACGGGAAGCTATGGAACGCGCCGTTTGGAATGTAGTATAAAAAGCCTTGAAAGGCTGTGCCTTCAACGGCTATATACAAGGTACCTGCGTTAAGCCCTTCTTCCACAGCATCTCTTACACTGTCTTCCCGAGAAAAATAGTATCGCCCCAATTCGGAATCCTTCAATGCGGCAATGCACTCGTCCAAATATTCCGTTGTGCCTTTTATGATCTCCATATCTGTACTCTCCTAAATAAACGTTAGCATCTTTTATAAATATGATCTGTTATTCAATCAAAAAAGACGTGATCCGGTCATACAACGCATGATGGGTTTGTTCATCCATCAAAAACGCTCCGTGACCGCCAAAGGACAGCAATTCTGTTCCAACCAGGTTCGGGAAAATCTCTGCCGCACGCTTTAGCACCGCCTGCCCGGGGAACAGGCAGTCAAACTGCTCTGCCATTATGTAAACTGGCGCGGTCAACCGATACAGCTCCTTTTTTGTTGCGTTGCGGGGCATTACCATCTCGAATTTGCCGTGCAGGATGGAAAGCTTCATCATTTCAATGAAATCATCATTAAAGGATGGAGACATGGAGGATACCGCCCGTTTCAGCTTTTCGTCGCTTGTGGGGCGAAGCATGTAACCCACAGTAGGCAGCGCCAGCTTTGCCATTTTAAACAGATTGGCATTGGCTATGCCGGAGGGGATGATAAGCATGAGCCGTTCAATTCGTTCCGGTGCGTATGTGGCAAGTCGAATGGCGATGCCGCCGCCATAGGAGCCGCCGAATACGGGTACGGTATCCAGCCCCAATGCATCCAGAATATCGCAAGCCCATTTGCCGTAATCCGCATTGGCAGAGGAAAGCCTCTTTTCTGCACTAAAGCCGATATTGCCTATGGTATCGGGTACGATAAACCGAATTTTAGACATATCCACATGCTTTACAAACGTCCGCAGGCTATACGGGTTGGTGGCGTTGCCGCCGTGAAAGCCAAGCACCGGCAACCCCATAGGATTGCCGTAGGTTACGATATGTGTGCTGCCAAAACGTGTGTTTACCGTGCATTCCTGATAAGGAACCGGTATGGTTTGCAGCTGCCGCCGGTACAGATCCTGTAAAAGCGCTTTTCCCGCTTCGCTTTTGTATACATCAGACTTGTATTTTTGCACAGCGCCCTCCGAACCCCTTTTATCATGTACGAATGAACGCTTATAGTATAGCACTTACCAAGGAGCAGCAACACCCCGAAAACCGCCGGATATCGCCAAAGTGCGGCTGATGCGATATCGCGCGGGGGTTCTTGCCTGCAAATGCGTTTCATGCTATCCTTAGAAATACTCTTGTTATTGTAATACGCCGTAAGCCTGTGGTTTTTAGGTTAGTAAGGAGTCTGTTCATGAAAGCAGCAATGCACCCGCCGCTAAACATCATAGCCCGCGTTCACGATGATTTCCCCGCAAAATTTGGTCTGCCCCGGCAGAGCGGGCTGGTGGAGTCCTTAAAAGCAACGGTGGTGTTTGAGACGCGGTATCGCAATCCAGACTCGCTTCGCGGCTTGGAGGGGTATTCGCATATCTGGCTCTTGTGGGGCTTTTCAGAAACAGAACGCGACACATGGCTTCCCATGGTGCGGCCGCCGCGGCTGGGCGGCAATACGCCCATGGGGGTGTTTGCCACGCGCTCGCCCTTTCGGCCTAATGCCATTGGGATGTCCTGTGTGCGGCTGGATGGCATCGGCACGGATGAAAAGCTGGGGCCTGTGTTGCATGTGTCCGGCGTGGATATGATGGACGGAACGCCTATTTACGACATCAAGCCGTACTTACCGTATGTGGACTGTCACCCCGAGGCGGTAGGCGGCTTTTCGGAGCAGTTCAAGGATTATCGGCTGGAGGTGACATTTCCGCCGGAGCTGCTTGCAAAGATCCCGGTGCACCAACAGGCAGCGATTATCGGCGCGTTGGAAAACGATCCGCGCCCAGCTTACCAAAACGATCCTACCCGCCGGTATGGGGTGGAATATGCAGGCTTTGACGTGCGCTTTCGCGTAGACGGGAATACATTAACGGTTGTGGAGGTCGTTACCTTAAAGCCGTAAAAGGATAGTTAGGAGGAACGTATCATGAATAGAGAACTTGGAATAGCCAGATGCGGGCTTGCCTGTTGCCTGTGCTCGGAGGCCGTGAAGGGGATGGGTACGGAGCTTTGCACGGGCTGCGACTCTGGCAAATGCGCATTTGCGCCAACCTGCAAAAGCCTTCGTTGCTCCAAGGAAAAAGGGCTCAAGGGCTGCTACGAATGCGATACGCTTTGCGAGGAGGGCGTGCTGGGAAAGGCAAAGGTAAAGGGCTTTATCGCGTTCATTCAAAGGTATGGGATGGAAGCGTTTTTGGATCGCTTGGAAGCCAATGAAAAGAAGGGCGTTGTGTACCATAGAGACGGCATTGTGGGGGATTATGACGCATGCAAGGATGCAGAAGAAGTCGTCGCCATGCTAAAGGGGTAGCGGATTTTCGTTCTTTTCTTGGGCATGCTATGCGTTTTTTCAATATATTGTTACAGCAGAAAAAGTCATTGACAAGGTTACAGCCAGTTAGTATAATGAAAAACGCAGTTGCGGTAGTGCTGGAATAGGCAGACAGGCACGTTTGAGGGGCGTGTGCGCGAGCGTATGGGTTCAAGTCCCATCTACCGCACCAAATGAAAGAGCATCCAAAGGGTGCTCTTTTATGTTATACTGATCAACAACTGGAGGCGGCTGTATGAAGGAACCGAACACGCCGTTTTTACGGCTCGTATTGCAGGCTGTGCGCTATGGCGCGGCGGCCTTTTTAGGGTTTTTGGCGGACTATTTAACGCTTTGGCTTTTGACCTCCTGCTGCCCAGGCGTGCATTACCTGCTGGCAGCGGTCGCGGCCTTTATCATTGGCCTTGCGGTCAACTATATCATAGGTGTAACGTTTGTATTCCGTCGCAGCGAAGAACGCAGCCGTACATTGGAGTTGGGCGGGTTTGTATTGATCTCGCTGGTGGCGCTTGGCGTTAATGAACTGGTGCTGTGGTGCGCAACCGATCTTTTGGGCGTTCCACTGATGTTCTCCAAGCTGTTTTCCGGGGCGCTTACGTTTTTATGGAACTTCTTTGCAAGGCGACTGTTTTTATACCCGGAAAGCCGCTGAAACATGCCGCTGTTGTGTTTATAAACGGATGTTCTCACATGCAAAAAACCTATCATTGATGCTGCTTACTTTAGGGCAAGAAAAAAAGGGCGCGTATTCGCGTCCTTTTTGTATGGAACCGTTAATCCTTCTTTGCAGTTGGCTTTTTTGCAGCGGGCTTCTTGGCCGCCGGCTTTTTTGCCGCAGGCTTTTTCTTGGCGGGCTTCTTTTTTGCCGCGGGTTTCTTGGCGGCGGGCTTTTTTGCTTCAGATGTTTTACCGGCAAGCAAATTGCCGATCAAGCTGCCAACCAAATCGGAGGTGTTGTCACCCTCGTCCTTCATGCTGCCTAGAAGAATGCTGGCAACATCGTCCAAACCAAAACCGTCGTCTTTTTCCTCTTCCTCTTCTTCCTCATTACCGCCGAACAGCGCCGAGGTCAGCACGGAGAGTAGCCCGCCGGAGGAGGACGAGGAGGAATGGTTGTTGGTGAGGTTGTTGCCTAAAAGGGTCAAAAGCAACGGCGCAATACTGGAAAGGATGGAGGAGGTCTGCTTTTTCGTCAGCCCCGATTTTTTTGCTAAACCGGACTGTACCGTGCTGTTGCCGCTGCCAAATATTTTTTCAAGTATCTTTGCGCCGTCCTCCATGTCTGCGTTTTGCAGGAAGGCTGCAACGTCGGAGGGATCGTCCTTGGCGTGATCCAGCAGGGCTTTTTCAAGAGACTGCTGCCCATCGGCAGTGGAGGCGTTATCCTGCATAGAGCCGATCAACTGCGGCAATGCTGCGGTTAAAAGTGATTTTACCTGCGCGCTTTCTGCACCGCTGGCGGCGGAAAGCTGTTTTAGGCTGCTGCTGCTCAATAGAGCTTTTACTGTTGCGTTTGCCATGTGCATTCTCCGTTTCCGTTATTTATCATACTATCGTGATTTTTTACTTTGGAATATAGCAGGTAATAACCCTGCATACTTCTTTCATAAGCAGAATACTGCCCTGCGAAACAGGATAGAACGTATTGGCTTGTTTACGGTTGAATGGTAATGCGCCCCTCAACCTGCGCGTTTAGCTTATTGGAGGAGGCCAAAAGCTCCTCTAATATGCCGCATACGGAGGTGGCGATGACCCGCGGCTTTTTGTTCTTTGAAACCTCCGCCAGCGGCAGACCGAAGAACGCGTCAAAATTATCGAAATGATACTTCTGTAACGCGACTGTAAGCATGCGGCTGTCGGAAAGGGGCTCCCCCTGATATTCGAAGGTCGTAAAATCCTGTGCTTTGCGGGAATACACCATGCGCACCCCGTGAGATACCTGATAGAACTCCCCGTGCCCGTCCAAGCCCTCGTCGCGCAGCATAAAACGCATCATGCGCTTAAATTGTGCGCCTGTGACCTCCAGCATGTACAGCGGGTCGTCGTAGGGGCAAAGCTCCTTCAAGTCCTGATAGCATACCACGGGGCCAAGAGACGCGCGGCGGATGCTGCCGGAGCCAAAGAGCATAATGTCAAAGCTGGAATCCGTTTGCAGCAGGTCGGCAATCAGGTTGCCAAGCTCTGTTTCCTGATTGCGCGCGGGGTGTGTAAGGGTTCTTGCAAGGCGGGTAATGCGCCGCCCGTATTTTTGATCCGTATGGGATTTATACTGCTGTAATAACTCCTCGATTGCGGGGTCTGCGGGGCAGGTATCGCTGTTGATGGCAATGCACTGCCACTTGGCGAAAAGCAGCTTCCGGCTGGTTGCGTCAAATTCCAGATCGAACCGCCCTATTTGATCCGTGCCCGTTCCCGCCTGCACGATGGGAATGCCGTTTTCCACATGGGGCTTGTCCATCAGCGTGTGGGTGTGGCCGCCTATGATCATATCCACGCCCCAGCGGGGGTCAATAAGCTTTGCCAGCGCGCAGTCCTTATCAAAGCCGATATGGGTCAACAGCACCGTGCAGGCGATATCTGTGGTTTTATAGGTGTCGCAGATCACGGCAACCTCTCTTGCCGCCTCCGCAACGTCAATAAAGGAGCCAATGATCTCCTCACTTTTGGTTTGCAGCAGCACTTCCTCGGTAATGATACCAATGAACATGATCTTAAGCCCGCCGATCTCGAAAATGCGGTAGGGGGTAAACAGGCGTACATGGTTGCTTTTGATAAACAGGTTGGCGTTGATGATAGGGAACTTGGCGCACTTTTCCAAGAACAGCAGGTGTGCCACGCCGTAATCGATCTCGTGGTTGCCCAGCGTTACGATGTCGGGAGCAAGAGCGTTCATCAGCTCAATGGTGGAGATTCCTTTAAACTCGCTATCGATAATGGAGCCCTTGAACATGTCGCCGGAAATGGCGTACAGAACGTTATTCTCCTCCTGCCGCACGCGGTTCAAATACCCGGAAAGCAGAGATACGCCGCCGGTCAAGGCTTGATCCACGGTTTCCGCTAAAAAATCCCCGTGCATGTCGTTGGAGTGTAAAAGCGTGAGGCGGATGGATTCTGGCATGGCAAAAGCTCCCTTCATATACAATTCCCCTCACATATTCGACATGCGAGGGGATAAATCCTGTATATCTTCGATCATTGCGCATGAAAGTCCAGCACCATAGACTCGTATCCGATGTCCTGAAAGCCAAGCTTTTCATAGAGCTTTTTTGCCCGGCGGTTTGCAGGCTCAATCTCCAACCGGATTCTGGCCACCTTGCCTTCGTATTCCCGCAGCACAAAATCAAAGAACGCCGTTCCCAGCCCAAGCCCCTGAAAGGCGGGGCGAATGTACAGCTCCTCGATCCAAAGCACCACGCCGCCCGCTTCGTTGGAATAGGTAAAGGAAAGCTGTGCGTAGCCTGCAACGGAATCCTCGTGCAATATGAGATATGCCTTGGCATAGGGGGAGTTGGAGGTCACCTCTTCAAAGGTGCTTTGATAGTGCGCCTTGGGGATGGCGTGCAGCACTCCCGGTGTGTGATAAAATTCCTCGGATAGCTCCATATAAACGCTTCTGTCCGGTTTGGTCACTTCACGAATCATAATTGCATTGCCTCTTTTCTCTTTGGATCACGATAATTCCGCCACGAACGCCAGATTGCTGTCTTCCTGAAAGTTCTTCAAACTGTAGGATATCAGTACCGCGTCTATGCCGTTTTCCTGCACATAAGCCGGGAGGCTGCTTTTATAATACCGCAGGTCTAACAAATGGATTTCTGAAAAGTGCGCGGTAAGATACGGCACCTCGGAATCCATATAGGAATCCCGCAGCACCAGCAGCTTAGGGGCTTGCGTATGGGGCGTGCGAAGAACGATCTGCGGCTGGTTGCCCCCTAAAAACAGGGTGTACTGGTTTTTGCTTTGCAGCTGATCCTCACAGTACAGCTCTTTTTCCACGGTATTCACGCCGTCGAACACCGTAACCGTTATACCGTTCTCCGGCACGTAGGTTTCGATGGTATCCGGCTTGATCTGCCACAGCGGCGCGCTGGAGTACAGGGTGCCGTAAAACCCGGTGCTAACGGTATTTTCAGTATAAGAGGACAGGGGAACGGGAGCAATGCCCATCGCCTCCATCGTGGCGGCGTAGCCGCAATACGCGCCTAAGGTGGTCCAGTGATGGTCGGTGCGGTAGTAAATATTCTCGCCTTCATGCGCCGCAAGGCTGCCGTAAACATCTGCGCAGTTTTCCCCAATGATGGCATATGCCTGCCGGATGGCGGCGCTTTGGCTGATGTTGGGCGCACCTAGCGGCAGCTGTGCCTTAAAAATGTCTGCGGCGGAGGGAATCAGCGCCGTATAAACGGGAACGTGCAATTGCTCCTTCAAGGCAGCGACGGCGTTGGCATTCGTTGTCAGGCGGTACTCGTCCAGCACGGGAAACGCCTGTATCAGCCCATTTTGGGTGTAATACACGCCGTTTCGCTCCTCCCGCCCGCTTAGATACTCCGCGGCGGTGTTTAGGCGCACAAGCGAATCACGCAAAGGAAACTGGTCGCTCACATAGGTTTCAAAATCGGCGGTAAAGCTGCCGCGAAACAGCGCGTTGGCGCTAAAGGGCGGCAGCTGCCTTAATACTCGATTTTCCATTTCGGAAAAGGACTTGTCCGGCAGCAGCAGATGTGCCGCAAAAAAACCGCCGATCCACAGCACAAAGAAAACGCCGATAAGCGTATATCCGGCAGCCCTTTTCCGTTTGTTTGTTGTTTTATCAGTCATACCGTATCGCCTCTAAAACCGGAAGTACAGGAACGGATTGTAGGTGGAATCCACCAAGCAAGCCGTGCATAACGTTAGCCCAACGATCACCAAAAGCAGCGTGCAAACGGTTTTTGCCGTGCCAGTCAGCCTTATAAAGCGCTTTGCCCAGAAGGGCAGGCTGGCAAGGCTCAACACAATCAGCATTGGGAAGTAGCTTCGTAAATAGTATAGCTCCGTGCCGCTCCAAAAGCCCGCGCCGCCGCCAAGCATGGCGGAGAGGAACCCGAGGCACTGCCCGGTGGAGGAGGTGGCAAATATCACCCAGCTCACGATCACAAAAAACAGCGTATAGGCATGCCGGAAAAAGCGCGGCAGATGCTCCAGCAACCGCAGCAGGAAGGCCTTTTCCAGAATCAGGAGTATGCCGAAATACAAGCCCCATATAATGAAATTCCACGCCGCGCCGTGCCAGATTCCCGTGGCAAGCCATACCACCATGATGTTGAAAAACCAGCGCGGCTTGCTGCACCGGCTGCCGCCCAACGGGATATATAAATACTCCTTGAACCAGCTGGAAAGGGAAACATGCCATTTGCGCCAAAAGTCCGTAATGGAAACCGCCGTATACGGGTAAAGAAAGTTCGGCAGGAAGGAAAAACCAAGCATGCGGCCTAAGCCGATGGCCATATCGGAATAACCGGAAAAGTCGAAATAGATCTGGAAGGTAAAGGCAAGCGCTCCCAGCCACGCCCCAACAGTGGTCAAGGAGGATACGGGCATAGCGTTGTACGCCTCCCATAAAGCGCCGATGCTGTTTGCCAGCAGCAGCTTTTTTGCAAGCCCCACCGTGAACACCGCAACACCGTCGCTGAATTGCTCCATGCTGTATGTGCGCCGCTCCAGCTGCTCCGCCACATCCTTGTATTTCACGATGGGCCCTGCGATCAACTGGGGAAACAGCGTTACATAGGTGCCGAAGGTGATAATACTGCGCTGGCTATTACAGTTGCCCCGGTAAACGTCTATGGTGTAGGACATGGTCTGGAAGGTGTAAAAGGAGATGCCGATGGGAAGCGTGATGCCCAAGGGCTTGAGCGCGGCAAACAGCGGAATCGCCTGCAAATTGAGAATGATAAAGTCCAGATATTTAAAGAAGATCAATATCCCCAGATTGCCGATAATGGAAATCAAAAGAAACGTTCGCGCGTTCCGGCTGCTTTCACGGCGGCGTTCGATCATGCGCCCGCAAAAATAATCCAAAAACGTGGAGTAAAACATCAGCAAAACATAAACAGGCTCACCCCAACCGTAAAAGATCAGGTTGAACACCAGTAATATGGCGTTTCTCCATTTTAACGGGGATATGTAATAAACCAGCAGCACCACCGGCAGGTAGAAAAACAGGAACAGCGGGCTGGAAAAGACCATGCGCGGCCTCCTATTGCGGCTGGGTGATGGTTGTAAGCTCGCTGTTCACGTTACCGCCAAGCCGCCATATGGCAAAGGAATGGTACGAAAACTCCCGCGCCAGATCCATCCAGGTTAGCAGCGTTTGCCCGTCCGCATACCAAACCTCATGGAACAGCCCCTTGGAATCCGTGAATGTGAACCTGCAAACGTCGCTTTCCTCTTCGCGCTGAATGCCATCGGCAGGAATTTGCGCATCCTGCGCCAGCTTCAGTGCTTCAACCTCGGTGAGCCCAACGATGGAGCCGTCCGACACCCAGTCAAAGCCGCCTGTGGCAAACGCCATAGACACCTTGCCGGGCAGCGCCTGATTGCTGGCATAAGAGGTGGATAAAAAGGCTTTGTTGGCTTTCGGCCCCGGCCCGCTGTGGAATCCAAACAGATTGTAGCACATGACCACATATTCCGGGCCTTTGGGGAAGGTTGCATATGTAACGGGGTATACGCCCACCACCACGCGAAGGCGCAGCCCCACCTTTCTGGTACGGGCGTACAGCCGTTCGATGAATAACAGGTATTGAGACATCATATCTTCGTCGAATTTATCCAAGTTCTCGTAGTCGATCTCAATGCCGTCGATATCATATTCGGCGCATGCCGCAAGCAGCTGATCGATATTTTTGTCAATGGAGGCCTCGTCCTTGAGGATACGGCGAAGGATATCCAGATCCTTTTGCACAACGGCACCGTTGTCCTGTATGACATCGTTGGTGAAGGATAAAAAGATGTTTTTACTGTCCCCAAACTTTTCGATCACCTGCACCACGGTTTGCTCCATTTCCTCCAGGAAATACGGCTTTCCGTTGCTGTCGATGATCACCGCAAAGGGGATGATGTCTCGTACCAGTTCGCTGCAGGAGCCAACCTCCTGTATGGCATCTGCACTATCCCAATAGGGAATCCAAGCGGAATAAACCTCCTCCGGCGTAAGATCAGGCGTTTCCTCGGGGGTGCCCGCAAACAGCTCCTCATAAGGGATAGGCGTTGACGTTGGCTCCGGCTTTTTGATCTCCGTGGCCGACGGCTGCGAAACGCACCCGCATAACCCGGCGGCTGTAAAAGCTGCCGCCAGCAGGAGTGTGATCATTCGCTTTGCACTTTTGTATTTTTTCATATTATAAATTCTCCACAAAGAAGTTTGCTACCGCTTCAAAGGCGGAGGTAACAGCGCCCCATGCCTTTTCCAAGCCGTTCAACTGATAGCTGTAGTAAACGGTTGCATCCTTTTCCTCCGCCAACGGATCAGTCACGATCACGTCGGTAAATACAGCGTCGTAAACATCGTCGTAAAGATTGCGCTGGCTGTAACGCTCCTGAATGAGCGCCGAGCTTTCAAAGCCGATGGTACCGGCACCCTTTGCGGCAACCTTTAGGTTCGTTACGGCGGGCTTCCCGTCGATGTTGACAGTTAGGCTGTCGCCAACCAACAACAATTCAACCTTGCGGTGCCCCTTGTCCAACAGGTCAAAGGTGGGCACATACCCTTCGCCGCCCTCTTCTAGCGTTTGCACGCTGGCAGACTTCCATTCGGACAGATTGCTTTGGGCGTTTTGCAGGCTCTCGTAATCGTTATTGAATTGCAGTATCGCCTCTTCCTTGGCGATCAAGCCTTCCAACTCGTCCTCCTCAACGGACTTTGTTGCGCCGCCGTCAAAGGCAAACAGATCCAGTGTAAACAGATCCGAAGAAGCGCCGTTTATCAGGTCGCGCACCACGAACTGGTTGTTTTCTATGCCAATGTAAACGCCGTTTCGCAAGGAAGAATCCGCGCGCAGTATCATACCTTGGTTTCCCAGTATATTGCCGTCAAAGCTCAGGGAGACCCGAACGTTCTGATAATTGCGGCTGTTGAGAGTCATTCTCCCGTACCCGTCCGGCTCCGAGGTCAGTACATAGGCATTTTTACGGTATTCCGCCACGCCCTCGGTAACGCTCCAGTTTGCAGCTTCCGCATTATCGCCGGTCACAAAGCTAACGCTGTGCTTGGTATCGTCCGCAACGCGCATCAGCAGGTGGTTGCTGTACCAGTTTGCTTGGGGCTGCATACGCGTTAAGTCATAAATGGAGGAGTTGCGTGTATTGAAGCAGCTGCCCTCCCGGTTAAAATTCATTTGGAACAACCGGCGGATATGCTTCTCGTTTTCCGCGCTGACCTGATCGTCGGTGCCAAACTGCCCCGTGTTGGAGTGCATCAGGATGTACATTTTAGGGAAGTACCCCACCTTGGAGGTGTAAATGTATTCCATGCTGTCGTAATCCGCCTGAATACGCGCCTGCATTTCCTCCGGCGTTTCCGTATGCAAACGGTCCTGATCTGCAATAAAATCCATCAGATAGTGGTTATAATCCCGTACCAGATACGGCGAAACGCGAACGAATTCGTTGGCGTACAGGTGCCCGTAATAGTTGCCGTAGCGGTCGAACACATTGATGTATTCCAACCGGTAGCCGTTGCTGCCCAGCTCCCAAAAACTGTTGCTTTCCAGCAGCTTTAGGTCGTTGGCGTTTAAGAACTTAGAATCCTCTTTCTCGAATTTGTCCGCATAGGTCATGGCGGTGGCTTTGTAATTCACGTCCTTCATGATCTCCTGCGCAAATACGGCGGTATCGCGCCGCCCGTCCTCAAATACCAGAAGCAAGGCCTTGGCAGGCAGGCTTTTTCCGTTTTTGTAATAGTCCAGCACGTCCTGCTGGGTAATGGTAACATAGCCGGAGCGCGTCAACGCATTGATATGCTCCCGTAAACGCGCATCGTAAATCAGGGATTTGGAACCGCTTTGGTATTTTTCAACGCCAAAATAGGAAATGCAGATAAAGCCGTTGTCCTCAACGCTGACAATGGACGGATCGAAGGGGGTATAAACCGTTGGAAAAACGTACCGCCAAAGTAAGGCACATAAGCCAAACAGCAAAATGGCGCACTCTAATACGGTGCGCAGCACTTTGGTTGTGTTTCTGCGCTTTACATACCGTTCAGCCTGACCGGCAGGTGTTTTTCGATACGGCAGCCTGGCGTATTTGGGTGTGGTTTTTGTCATATCAGCAGCAGGGCCTCGTTTCATAATTGGTTGCGGCAACATGCCGCAGGTGTTGTTTACGCATCACCTAAAAGCGCCGCGTCTACGGCGGACGTGGTTTTTAGCGGCGCGTGCGTACGCAGGTAATCGATCCATAACTGGCAGGCCTCCGGTGTAAAATGCATGCCCATGGTGTCTGGGTCCAGGCAGTATTTATCCGGCAGGAAGCCGTTTTTATCCCGCAGGGCGGAGGCAACGTCAATATAATCATAACCGTACTGTGCGCAGAACTTGGAAAGCGCCAGATCGTAAGCAAATATCTGCTCGTTGGTAGGCTCGGCAGCACGCGACGCAATACACGGCGTGATGGACTGGATGCAGATTCTAACATTCGGAGAATTCTGCTTTATAAGCTGGAGGAGGGTATGGTAGTTATCCAGATAGCTTTCAATGTCGTAAAATCGGATGTCGTTTATGCCAAGCATGAGGTATACCGTATCCACATCCATTTGCGCCACAGCATCTTCCACCAGCACGCGTTTTCCAAGGTACGTGGGATGCTGGGATTCGTCGCTGATCTGCCATAAGGCATTGCCTACGCTTAGCCCGCGGGGCGTTAAAAACTGCGCGCCGCCTAAAAAGCCGGGGTCGGTTTCGCGCATGCCGGTTACATATTGATTGAGCTTATCGCTAATGGAATCCCCAATAAACACCGTGCGGTCAAAATAGGAATCCGGCACCGGCTCGCCCACTTGCACGCCAAGAGGCTGCTCGGTTACGGGGCGGGGATACCGTGTTGGGTCAAAAACAGCATTCTCTTCGTCGCTTAGCGCCTTAGGCGCGGCGGTTTGGGTGCCGGAGGCCATCAGCGTGGGAAGAGATACCAGCTCCATCTCTTCTTGCGCAAACGCGTCCAGCAGCCATTCGGTCATCTGCACAACGTCCTTATAGGTGGCTTGCTCGAGCTCCTCGGACGGCGCATCCTCAATGGTGGGCTGGGGGTCGTCCGCCGGCTTCTCGTTCAGCTTTTTATTGCTGGCATATTCCGATGCGTCCAGCTCCTGTCCCAGCTTGATGGATACGATGGAGCCGCGGAGGGTTTTTCTGGCAAAATGCAGCGCCTGCGATTCATCCCGGAAGCTTTTGTGCGACAGGAATACCGTAGGCTCCACAGCGGCCTTTAATCCGCAAAGATACGCAAGCGTTAGCAGCTCGCTGTTATATTCGGTCACGTTACAGCGCAAATACGTGGGGTATGTTTTTGTAGCCTGCACGATGATGGCTTGGGTTTTATAAAGCTGCCGCGCGTTGGCACTCGTTTCGTTTTCTTCCATATGCTTGGCACCGTTCAAGCCGTAGCTTCCCAGCGTTACGCCCGCGTCGGCAATGTACTTGGCAAGCTCCGGGTTGTCGGAGGCAACGCTTCCGGGCAGGAAAAACACGGTTTTTACGCGCCGCGCCTTTACCAGATCTGCCAGCGCCATCATGGTGGCTTCATCTGCTGCACCTTCAAATATGAGCGATATGCGTTTTTCGGTTGTGGGTACCTTTTGATATACCTTTACATGATTGCTTTCGTAAGGAAGCTTTTCAACGATCTGCCGGATGCTGGCTTCCTCCGCGGTTTCTTCCCGGGCGTATTGCATGGCCGCACGGCAGCCGGAAAGCGCTCCCGTAAGCAACGCAAAACAAAGCAGCGCGGGAAGGATTCGCCTGCGTATGCTTTGCCATATCAAAAATACATCCGGTCGTTTCATCCGTTGTACCTGCCAGTGTTCTAACGTTCGTTGCTTTTTAACTGATTGGTCAGTCGCCGAAGCTCCGCCTTAATATCTACAAGCTCCTCCCGCAAACGCTGTGTTTCCGCGTCCTGCTGGGGATAGGAAAAACAGCCGGGCTGCTCGTAATACGGCATGGCGTAGGGATACGGCGGACGAAACGGTCGTTCGGGCGGCGTCATGCGAATGCTTTGCTCCAGTTGCTGGTTCTTTTCGGTAAGCGCGGCTATTTCGTTTTCCAGTGCCGCGGTATTGGAGGCGGCGCTCACGGCGGTTTGCTGCGAGCTTTCCACTGCCTGCATCATGTAATGCTCCCGCTGTGACGATTCCGCCAACTGCTTTTTCAAATTGCCGATCTCCGTTTCCAAACGCATCCGTTCAACGCGCATACCGGCAAATTCAGCCATTACTTCATCTAAATAACGGTCTACCTCTTCCGCCATGTAGTACTGGTTGCGTACACAGGTAAACTGTGCCGGGGGAAGTTGATTGTTCGGGCTCATGTTAACGCTCCTTCTATTTACAGCAGTCGGACACATGCCAGAGAATACATATACATATCTTACTATATTATGTTCAGGCAGGTATTGTCAATTCAAACAGCACCGAAAATAAGCCTCGGCAGCCGGTATCGTTCTTTGCAAATAACGGTTTATGATACAGTTACATATGCGAAAAAGAAGTGGATTATTCTTAGCATCTGTTATAACATAATAGGGTCAAGGCAATACAGGAGGACGAGGGGCGTTATGACAGCACACGACCGGCATATTAGAACCTACCGCTTTTTTCAGTGGTTGCTGCCGCCGTATTTAAAGTATAAATTCAAATTCACCTATACACCCGGTACGCCTTTGGGCGAGCCGTTTATTTTGCTTGCCAACCATTGCACGGACTGGGACCCGATTCTTGTATCCATGGCCATACCGGAGCATATGTATTATGTGGCAAGCGAGCATATTTTTCGCAAGGGGATACTCTCGCGCCTGTTGGTGCGGTATTTGGCACCAATTTCCCGCCTGAAGGGCGGCGCAGACGTGACCACGGTAAAGCAGGTGTTAAAAACATTAAAAAACGGCAGCAGCGTTGGAATATTTGCCGAGGGCAACCGTACCTTCAACGGGCTGACGGGCGAAATCCCAGCCTCCATCGGGAAGCTGGTTCGTGCTGCCCGGGTGCCGCTTATTACCTTTCGCTTTACGGGCGGGTATTTCACAAGCCCGCGCTGGAGCGCACATTTGCGCCGGGGCGGTATGCACGGGCAGATAGTGCGGGTGTATGATAAAGAAGCGTTACAGGCCATGCCGCCGGAGGAGATCAACCGCGCGGTGGCGGCGGATCTGTTTGAGGACGCGTATGCCGCGCAAGCCAGGCTTACCGTGGCATACAAGGGCAAGGCGCTGGCGGAGCATTTGGAAACGGCGTTGTACCTTTGCCCCAAATGCGGAAAGATCGGCACGCTGCATAGCCGCGGGAACAGGTTCTTTTGCGACTGCGGCTTTTCTGTGACCATTAACGAGCTTGGCTATTTTGCGGGAACGGACGCGCCGTTTCAAACGGTGACCCAATGGGATGCATGGCAGACGGAGGCGTTTATAAATTACTGTGCGCAGTTACAGGATGCGCCCGCGTTTTGCGATAGAGATCAAACCCTGGTCAGGGTAGACGGTAAAACGCACGAAAGCCTGCCTGCCGCTGCGGGCAGCATAGCGGCGTACCGGGATAGATTAGAAATCGGCGGTTTAACGTTTGCATTTTCTGATATTGCGGATATGTCCATCTACGGCGCAATGACGCTTACGTTTTCCACGGGGGACGGGCTGCATTACGAGATGTTCAGCTCCTATCCCCGAAGCGCAAGGAAGTACCTTGCATTGTATCAATTCAGTATGAGGTGAGAGCATGGATTTTTCTTACAACAACGCGATCATTTGGAACGGCATCGTTCAATTTGGCCTGATTGCCTTTATGCTGCTTTTTGCCAACCTGCTTAGGCGTAAGGTGCCATTTGTGCGAAACAGCCTGATGCCTACGGCGGTGCTGGGCGGCTTTGTGCTGCTGGTTTTGCGAAATACCGGCTTGGTAAACGTGGATACGGAGTTGCTGGAGGTCATTACATACCACGGCATTGCCTTGGGGTTCATTGCGCTGTCCTTGCGGGTACCGCACAAAAGCAAGGAGGATAAAGAGAATTTGATCCCGCCCAAAAGCGGTGCGCTCATCGTCAGCACCTATTTGGTGCAGGGCATATTGGGCTTGGCAATCTCTCTTATATTAGCGTACACATTTATGCCCGACCTCTTTAAAGCGTCCGGCATACTATTGCCTATGGGTTACGGACAGGGGCCGGGGCAGGCCAACAACGTTGGCAGTACCTACGAAGCGCTGGGCTTCGTGGGCGGGCGCTCCTTTGGCTTGTCCATCGCGGCGGCAGGATATCTTTCCGCCTGCGTTGTGGGGGTGATCTACCTCAATGTAATGAAGCGCAAGGGCAGTATCAAAACCCAAACGGTAGATCCCGTATCCGGCTCGGTTACGGTGGACACCTTTCAGGACGAGAACGAAATTCCCATCGAAGAATCGGTGGATAAGCTTTCCGTGCAGGTGGCGCTGGTGCTGATTGTGTACCTGATCGCCTTCCTTTTAACCCGGGTCATCACCGGGTTTACCGCAACGGCCGCACCGGGATTGGATAAAACCATATCCCCGCTGTTATGGGGCTTCAACTTCATCGTAGGTTCTCTGGTGGCGATGCTGGTACGGGTGATACTTTCCGCCTTGAAAAAGAAGGAGATCATGACCCGGCAGTACCAGAACAACTATCTTCTCAGCCGTATTTCAGGTCTCGCCTTTGATATCATGATCATTGCCGGTATCGCGTCTATCGAGATATCGGATATCTCCGGGCTCTGGGCTCCGTTTTTGCTAATGACGGTGCTTGGCGCGATCCTAACGATGGTGTATCTGCAATGGCTGTGTAAACGGGTATATCCCAATTATTATTATGAAGCATTCACCTCCATGTATGGCATGCTTACGGGCACTATCAGCTCCGGCGTGCTGCTGTTAAGAGAGGTGGACCCGGGCTTTAGAACCCCTGCCGCCAATAATCTATTAACTGGCAGCAGCTTTGCCATTGTGTTTGGCGCGCCCATGCTGCTGTTGATCGGCATTGCGCCGGAGTCCACGGCCAGCGCGTTTTTGGTGCTGGGGCTGATGGCGGCATACTTGGCGCTGCTGCTTCTATTCATGCTGCGGGTGAACGGAAAATCCGGGAACAGGAAGCAAACCAGGGTAAAGTAACGCCGCATCAAAGGCTTGGCTTTGCAGGCTGACAGGCTCCTAGGGAAAAGCGTTGTATTATGCGGTTATTTTATTGATTTTGTATACCGAACTGTGTATAATGGGGAAGGATTGTTTCACAAATATGTAACAATCATTATTTTGAAGGGGGATACTTTTCATGAAGAAAACTTTGGCAGTCGTGTTGGCACTGGTCATGGTCATGGCTTTTGCCGGTTGCGCAAACCAGAATGCCGGCGGCGACGTCGTTAAAATCGGCGTCTTTGAGCCCGCTTCCGGCGATAACGGCGCTGGCGGCAAGCAGGAGACCTTAGGCATCCAGTATGCCAATTCTCTCACTCCCACCGTTGACATCGGCGGTAAAACCTACAAGGTAGAGCTCGTGATCGTTGATAACGAGTCCTCCAACGACAAGGCTCCCTCCGCGGCATCTTCTCTGGTGTCCGAAGGCGTGTCCATCGTTCTGGGTTCTTACGGCTCCGGCGTGTCCATGGCTGGCGGCCCCACCTTTGAGGCGGCGAACATTCCCGCTCTGGGCGTTACCTGCACCAACCAGCTGGTTACCGAGGGCAACACCTACTACTTCCGCATTTGCTTCCTCGATCCCTTCCAGGGCACCGTGCTTGGCAATTACGCGATGAACGACCTCGGCGCACAGAAGGCATACTGCCTGTCTCAGCTGGGCGACGATTACTCCAGCAACCTCGTGAAGTGCTTTGTTGACGCATTCCAGGCTGCCGGCGGCGAGTGCATCGAGGACAGCTTCCCCGAGGGCAACTCCGACTTTACTTCCTACATCAACAACGCCAAGAACGCTGGATGCCAGGTATTCTTTGCCCCCGTATCCACCGCTTCTGCACAGCTCATCATCGACCAGTCTGTGGCACAGGGTCTGAACATGCCCATCCTGGCCGGCGACACTTGGGACTCCAACGTGATCTTACAGGCTGCTAAGGGCAAGGATGTTGACATCACCGTTACCACCTTCTATCCCGAGGGCGCAAACGCTGATTTCGACTCCAGCTTCAAGGCTTGGGTAGCAGAGGATTCCGTACGCCTGGCTAACAACGGCGGCGACGATACCGTAGCAGCCGTTACCGCTATGGGTTACGATTCTTACTACTTCGCGCTGGCTGCCTTGCAGAAGGCTGGCAGCACCGACTCCGCTAAGGTCATGGAAGCTCTGTGGGGCACCGAGACCGACGGCGTGTCCGGCCATATCGCGCTGGATCAGGTCAATGGCGACGCTATCCGCAACACTGCGTATGTAAAGCATGCCAACACCGAGACCGGTGCTTGGGACGCTCTGCCCGCCGTTACCGTGGAGTAAACGTCTAAACTTTACGGCGGGGGCTGTTTAGCTCCCGCCGTTTCCTTGATTTCGGGCAAAATTGGGCCGTCTCAAAAGGACGTGCGCTGTTTTCTTTTGAGACGGCCTCAATGGAGGCATTGCAATGATTGAATTCTTACATAACAACCTGTCTTACATTCTGTCCGGTATTTCGGTAGGCGGGCAGTATGCGCTGATTGCCATAGGCTATACCATGGTCTATGGTATTTTGCGTTTGATCAACTTTGCCCATGGCGATGTATTCATGTGGGCAGGCTTGATCATGATCTATCTTTCCTCATGGCTGCCCATTTGGGTCACCATCCTCTTGGTACTGGTGCTGGTAGTGCTTTTAGGCTTTTCGGTGGAGCGTGTGGCATACAAGCCGCTGCGTTCCGCACCGCGAATGTCCGTTATGATCAGCGCCATTGGCGTAAGCTACCTGCTGCAAAATGCGGCGCTGTATTTTACGGGCGGCCTTCCCAAGGTGTATCCAACCATTCCATGGCTTTCGGAATCCGTTACCATATGGGGCGCTTCCACAAAATGGGTCACCATCATCACGCCTGTATTGACCATCGTGCTGGTGGTGCTCTTAACGCTGTTGATCAAATACACCAAAATCGGCATGGCCATGCGCGCGGTTTCCAAGGATTTTGAAACCAGCCAGCTCATGGGCATCAAGATCAACACCGTTATTTCCACAACCTTTATCATCGGCTCCTTCTTGGCGGCGGTAGGCTCCATCCTGTACTTTACCAATTACGCTTCCGTACAGGCCACCTCCGGCGCTATGCCCGGTTTAAAGGCGTTTGTGGCGGCGGTGTTTGGCGGTATCGGCTCCATTCCGGGCGCCGTGATCAGCTCCTTTATCATAGGCATTGCGGAGAATATCATTAAGGGCGGCACGCAGATATTCGGCATTGCCACGGACTGGAGCACGTTCTCCGACGCGTTTACCTTTGTTCTTCTTATCGTGATTCTGCTGGTCAAGCCCACAGGTCTTTTCGGTGAGAAAACAACGGATAAGGTTTGAGGGGAGGCAGCAGTATGGAAAAGAAGAAAAACAAAGAGCTTTGGTTTCTGTTTGCACTCCTTGCCGCAATATACATCGGCGTGTTTATCCTTGAGCAGACCGTCAGCTCCAATCACATTTTGTTCACCGTATTGAAGAAGGGCGCGATCTACTCTCTGGTAGCCGTTTCCATGAACCTGTTGAACGGCTTTACCGGCCTGTTCTCTCTGGGGCAGGCGGGCTTTATGTTGATCGGCGCATATACCTACGCGGTTTTCACCATGCCGGTAGACGTAAAGCTTTCCGATAAAGTATTTGTGTATTTTGACTGCGCTATCCCGTTTGATACCGGCATATTCATCGGTATTATCGCGGCAGGGCTGGCGGCGGCTGTAATGGCGGCGCTTATCGGCTTGCCGGTGCTGCGCTTCAAGTCTGACTATTTGGCGATCGCCACGCTGGGCTTTGCGGAGATCATCCGCGCGGTGTGCCAGTGGCAGGGCTTAGGGCCTATCACCAACGCGGCAAACCCGCTTCGCAGCTTCCTTGATCTAACGGACGTACCCATTCCGCCCACGCTGTTCGTTTTCATTGTATCGGGCATTTGCATCGCCATTATAGTGCTCCTGATCAATTCCTCGTACGGGCGCGCCTTCAAGGCCATCCGTGACGATGATGTAGCGGCGGAGGCCATGGGCATCAACCTGTTCAAGCACAAGGAAATGAGCTTTGTGATCAGCTCCTTCTTTGCGGGCATTTCCGGCGCATTGCTGGCTATGTTCCAATATATGGTGCAGGCCTCGGCCTTCAAAACGGCGCTGACGTACGAGATCCTCTTGATCGTGGTCATCGGCGGCATCGGCTCCATTTCCGGCTCGGTGATTGCCAGCTTCCTGTACATCACCCTTTCCGAGTGGTGGCTGCGCGGCTTGGACGCGGGCAACTTCCTTGGCATCCAGTCCGACACCGTATTCCGTTCCGGCTTCCGTAAGCTGGTGTTCTCGGTCATTATCATGGTGATCGTGCTGTTCTTCTCCAAGGGCTTGATGGGCGACAGGGAGATATCTCTTGCACGGCTGCAAAAGCATATGACGAAAAAACCAAAAGCGGTAAAGCCTTCGAAAGGCGGTGATGGCAATGCCTGAGAACGTATTGCATTTAGAACATATTACTATGCAGTTTGGCGGCGTTGTTGCTGTCAACGATCTTTCCATGGAGGTCAACGAGCATGAAATCGTTGCGCTGATTGGCCCCAACGGCGCAGGAAAGACCACGGCCTTCAACTGCATCACGGGCGTATACCAGCCAACAAACGGCTTGGTGAGCCTCAACGGAAAAACCATCGTGGCAAACCATCCCCGCGGCAAAATGAAAAAGACCTACCTTGGCACCTGCGCGGAGGAATATACTAAGATCAAAACACTTGACCCCACGCCGGATCAAATTACCAAGCTGGGCGTGGCGCGTACCTTCCAGAACATCCGTCTCTGGAAGAGCATGACTGTGTTTGACAACGTATTGACCGCCAAGCACATGCGTGCCAAGCAAAACGTGTTTTCCGCCACCTTCCGTATCAGCTACGGGGAGGAAAAGCGGATGCGGCAGGAGACCGCCGCGCTTTTAGAGGAGCAAAACCTGCTGCAATATAAGGATGAGCTGGCAACCAGCCTGCCCTACGGCTTACAGCGCAGGCTGGAGATCGCAAGAGCGCTGGCCACCAACCCCAAGCTGCTGCTCTTAGACGAACCGGCGGCAGGCATGAACCCGCAGGAGACCGACGAGCTGGCGGCGTTCATCAGGCAGATCAGAGATAAGTACCAAATCTCCATATTGGTCATTGAGCATCATATGGATTTGGTCATGCAGATTTCCGAGCGCATTTATGTGCTGGATTTCGGCAAGCTGATCGCCAGCGGTTCTCCCCAGGAGATCCAGAACAATCCCGATGTGATCAATGCGTACTTGGGGGTGGATGAAGAATGAGCCTGTTAAAGATTACAGACCTGAAGGTACGCTACGGCGGCATCGAAGCCTTAAAGGGCGTTTCCTTTGAAGTAAACGAAGGAGAAATCGTAACGCTGATCGGCGCAAACGGCGCGGGTAAATCCACCACGCTTCGCGCCATTGCCAGCATCGTGCCCACCGCTGCCGGTAAGATATTCTATCAGGATGCGGACGTGACTACCATGAGCCCCAATAAAATCGTGGAGCGCGGCATCGTAATGGTGCCGGAAGGCCGCCGGGTGTTTGCCAACCTTACCGTGCTGGAAAACCTGAACATCGGCGCGTACCTGCGTAACGACAAGGAGGGCATCAAGGCGGATATCCGCCGCGTATACGACCTGTTCCCCCGCTTGGAGGAGCGGCACTGGCAAATGGCCGGCACGCTTTCCGGCGGCGAGCAGCAAATGCTGGCGGTTGGCCGGGCGCTGATGGCAAAGCCCAAGCTGTTGATGATGGACGAACCCTCGCTGGGCCTTGCGCCCTTGGTGGTGAAAGACATTTTCAGCACCATCCGCCGCATCAACGACGACGGCACTACCGTACTTTTGATCGAGCAAAATGCCAACGCCGCGTTAAAGATCGCGGATCGCGGCTATGTAATGGAAACCGGCAACATCACCTTAACAGGTACCGGCACCGAGCTTCTTAACGACGAAAGCGTGAAGGAAGCCTATCTTGGCAAAGCGGGTAAATAGCCAACTCCTGCACAAACTACTACTCCGGCATACTGCCGGAGTAGTTTTTCGTTTTGGAGGTAATATGCAAAACAGAGCAAATATACGCACCGACCTTGCTATGGAGGCGCGGGAGCTGCACGGGCATTTGGCGGGTATGCGGGAGGAAACGGAGCAAGCGGGGGAAATCACCGTTACGCGTATCCATATCGAGTTGGAATCCACCGCAAAAATTCTGGAAAAGCCGGTAGGCCATTATGTAACGATCGATGCGCCGGAGCTGATGCTGCGGGATACGGCGGTGTTTCGGGATGCTGCGGAATGCCTGCGACGGGAGTTGGAGCGGCTGATAGACCCCTACCGCCCGGAGCGGGGCGTGCTGGTGGTGGGCTTAGGCAACCGCTACATCACGCCGGACGCTTTAGGCCCGCGCGTGGTGGAAAAAACCTTTGTAACGCGGCATATCGCGCAGTATATGCCGGAAACCGTCAGCCGCCCCGTGTGCCCTGTTGCGGCGATGGCACCGGGTGTGCTGGGCATTACGGGAGTGGAAACCGTGGAGGTGCTAAAGGGCTTGGTGGAGCATATCAAGCCTGCGTTCGTGATCGCCATAGACGCGTTGGCTTCCCGGCGCGCGGCGCGTATCAGCAGCACCATCCAGTTGTGCGATACGGGGGTGTCCCCGGGATCCGGCGTGGGGAACATGCGCCTTGGTATCAATGAAGAAACGCTTGGCGTGCCTGTGATCGCCATCGGCGTTCCCACGGTGGTATACGCCTCCACCATCACGCGGGACGTTGTAAGCCTGATCGCGGAGGAAGTACAGCTGCCCGGCGGAGAGGAGCACATAGGCACCCTTATCGACCGCGTTGTGCAGGAGGAGTACGGCCCTATGGTGGTAACGCCCAAGGATATCGATACGGTGATAGGCGATATGGCGGGCATCATAGCAAACGCCATCAACCGCTTGCTGCATAAGGCATATTATGAGGAAATAGAGGAACTGCTGGCCTAAGAAAAGGCGCTGATGCATATCCTTTGATATGGGCAAGCGGTATGTCAAAAGCAATATCAAAAAGAAGGCGGACGGTTCGAAAAATATGGGCTGGATCAAGCCTGTTTTCTATATTGCCGTTCCCATCCTGCTGTTAGGGACGGGCTGGCTTTTTAGGCGTGAAACCCCTGCGCCGGCACCCGCTGCAACGCCCGCCGTGCCGAAAATCGAGGTGGATGTGGACGAGGGAGTAGGCGAGCAGATCCGAATCGAGGTGTTAACGCCCGCCACACCGCCCGCCATGGAGCTTTCCGGGGCGGAACCCAAGGTATTGATCTACCACACCCATGCCACCGAGGCATACACCATTGCCGACGGGGACGTGTACGAAGCCAGCGGCCAGTGGCGCACGAAAGACAATGAGAAAAACATTGTGGCGGTAGGCGCGTTGTTAGCCAAGACCTTACAGGAGGAATACGGCTTTCACGTACTGCACGACAAAACCAATCATGAGCCGCCAAAGCTTTCCACCGCGTACAGCAGGTCGGTCAAGACCATGGAGGCATATAAAAAGGAGTATCCGTCGCTTGTGCTGTTTATTGACGTGCACCGTGATGCGGGCGGAGACAATACGGCGATAGAGGTGGACGGGGTAAAAACCGCCCGCATGATGTTTGTTGTGGGAACGGGTGAGGGCGCAACGGGCGCGGGCTTCGGGGAAAAGCCGGATTTTGAAAGCAACTACGCGCTTGCCGCCGCCATCAGCGAAAGGCTTGCGCAGGTAAGCAAGCGGCTTGTTCGCAATATCCGCGTAAAAACCGGGCGATACAACCAGCACATTTCAAACGCCTGCCTGTTGGTGGAGGTGGGGGATAACGCCAACACGCTTCGCGAGGCCAAAAACGCCATACCGCACTTGGCAAAGGCCATAGCGGAAACCGCCCGTCAGGGAACGGAAGCGTTTTTGCCAACCGCGACCGAAAAGCCAAATTGGCTGTGGGCGCCGCACACCGGGTAGCATATGCCACTTTGCAACGGCTCTGTTTTATGCTAGAATGAGTAAAATCCATGGAAGGCGGTACCCCGTGGCTACTCATTCAGAATTATCCAAAGCGCGTATTGCACGCCGCTCTATCTGGTACATCATGCGCACCGTTGTGATCATTGTTGCATTGGCGGCGCTTTGCTACGGTGCGTTTGTAACTGCCATGCGCGCCTCCAATCTTTACATATTAACTACGGAAGGGTTAAAGCTGCGGGCGGAATGCGCGCTGATGGACGGCAGCAGGGAAAGCCTTGGCGATTACTTTACTTCCTCCTTTATTGATACGGATACCATGCTCAATACAGACGATTACGATGCCTTTACCGTGACCGACTATGACTACCGCGTATCGGTTACGGGAATGTCCGTTTGGCCATGGTCTACAACGGCTACGGTAACCGTTGTGGACAATATGGTTTCCGTTAACGGCTCCTATAACGCGGAGCAAACGGAGCAGGACGGTGCAGAGGAACAAAAGCATCCGCTGCCGGAGTGGAAGGGTGCCAAGTATAAGCTGTATTTTTCCTATTCGGACGAGCGTTGGTTCCTGTATCAAATGCAGCTGTTGGAGGCGGCACCGTCGGAAGCGCCCAAGCGCACGCCCGACCTTCGCATGTCGCCGCTGCCTGTGCCTACCCCCACGCCGGATAACATCGTCATGGAGTGACCAAATGCAGCTGGGCAGCTTATCTTGGGAATTTCCTGTATTCTTAGCTCCTATGGCGGGCGTAACGGATATGCCGTTTCGCAGCATCTGCAAAGGCATGGGCTGCGATATGACGTATACGGAAATGGTCAGCGCCAAGGGGCTTCTTTATGGCGGCGCCGCCACAAAAAGCCTGCTTTTAACAGCGCCTGCGGAACGTCCCTGCGGCGTACAGCTGTTTGGGCGGGACGGGCAGATCGTTGCGGATATGGCAAAGCGTATACAGGACGAGTATGCAAACAGCATTGCAATCATCGATATCAACATGGGCTGTCCTGCCCATAAAATCGTTGGAAACGGCGAGGGCAGCGCATTGATGCAGGATTTGGGCACAGCCTCGGCGGTGATCGAAAAAACTGCCAAGGCGGTTTCCCTTCCGGTAACGGTAAAATTTCGCAAGGGATGGGACGATGCCCATGTTAACGCCGTGGCATTTGCAAAAATGGCAGAAAACAGCGGCGCGTCTGCCGTTTGCGTGCACGGGCGCACCAGAATGCAAATGTACAGCGGCAAGGCGGATTGGGAGATCATCCGGCAGGTAAAGGAAGCGGTGCATATCCCTGTACTTGGAAACGGCGATCTGTTTTCCGGTGCCGACGTGCTTGCCATGCGGAACCAAACCGGCTGTGACGGCGTTATGGTAGCAAGGGGTGCGCAAGGCAATCCATGGCTGTTCCGGGAGATCAACGCCGCGCTTTCGGGCAAGGCGTATACGCCGCCCACGGCAGCAGAGCGCATACAGGGCGCTATTTTCCACGCCAAGGCGCAGGAGGCGTATAGCGGCGCGCATGGGGTCATCGAAATGCGAAAGCATATCGCGTGGTATCTAAAGGGCATACGCGGCGCAAATGCGCTTCGGGTACAGGTGAACGGCTGCACAAGCTTTTCGGCGCTATACGCGCTTTTGGAAGAGTTTGCCGGGAGAAATCCCAACATTCCTTGACAGGAATTTGCCGTACCACTATAATTACTTAGGTTATCTCAACAGATTTGAAGTGGAGGAAACGATCATGGCAGAAGTTCGGCTCACGCCCGAAGGCGTCAAGAAATACGAGGAACATCTGGAGTATTTGAAAAACACGCGCCGCATGGAGATCGCGGAGCAGATCAAGATCGCCCGGTCCTTTGGCGATTTGAGCGAAAACGCGGAGTATGACGCTGCCAAGAACGAGCAGGCGAAAAACGAGTATGACATCGCCCAGCTGGAAAACATGCTCCGAACCGCCATTGTTATTGAAGAAGATGCCATCGACACCAATACCGTGAACGTTGGCACCATGGTCAAGGTGCATAACGACCTGGTTGGCGAGGATTTTGTGTATCATATTGTAGGCTCCGCTGAAACCGATCCGGAAAACAGCAAGATTTCCAACGAGTCCCCTGTGGGCAAGGCGCTCATCGGCCACCGCGCAGGCGAAATCGTTGAAATTGCAGCGCCCGGCGGCAGCTTCAACATGCAAATCCTTGAGATCAAAAAGCAGTAATCAAACGAAAGCGAGCGATACCATGGAGCAGGAGAATACCACCCAGACCCCCGAGGTCGTAGCGGAGCCCACGGAGCAGGAGCTTTCCGAGCTGCTGCAAATCAGGCGGGATAAGCTGTCCGCACTGCAAAGCGCCGGGCGTGATCCCTTTACCATCGTTACCTACACCCAAACCCATCATAGCGTAGATGTTGTGAACGGCTTTGATTCGCTGGAGAACCAAGAGGTCAGCATTGCAGGCCGCATCATGTCCAAACGCATTATGGGCAAGGCCAGCTTTGCCCATCTTTTAGACGGCAAGGGTGAAATACAGTTCTATGTGCGGCGGGACGATATCGGCGAGGAAGCCTATGCGGACTTTAAAGCCATGGATATTGGCGATATCGTTGGCATAAAGGGCATCGTATTCAAAACCCGTACCGGCGAGGTATCTGTTCACGCCTCCGAGGTCACGCTGCTTTCCAAATCTCTCAGGCCGCTTCCGGAGAAATTCCATGGCTTAAAAGACCCGGAGCTGCGTTACCGTCAGCGCTTTGTGGATCTCATCGTAAATCCGGAGGTGCGGGAAACCTTTGTAAAGCGCAGCCGCATTATTTCCGAGATCCGCCGCAGGCTGGACGACCAAGGCTTTTTAGAGGTGGAAACGCCGGTTTTGAACACCATTCCCGGCGGCGCAAACGCGCGTCCCTTTGTGACCCACCACAACACGCTGGATATCGACATGTACCTGCGTATCGCCACCGAGCTGTATCTTAAGGAATGCATCGTAGGCGGCTTGGAGCGGGTGTACGAGATCGGCCGTATATTCCGCAACGAGGGCATGGATCTCAAGCATAATCCGGAATTTACCACGCTGGAGCTGTACCAAAGCTATACGGATTATAAGGGCATGATGGACTTGGTAGAGGATTTGATCGCCCATTGCGCCAAGGTGGTGCTGGGCACGACCAATATCACCTATCAGGGAGAGGCCATCGACCTCACGCCGCCCTTCAAGCGCATCACCATGAACGATGCCGTCAAGCAATACACCGGGGCGGATTTCTTCGCCTGTGAAACGGATGAAGAAGCCCGGGCGCTTGCAAAGAAGATCGGCTTGGAGTTCGAGGATAAAACCATCTGCCGGGGCAAGCTTTTAAACGAGGCTTTTGAGGCCTTCGTAGAGGAAAACCTGCGCCAGCCCACGTTCATTATCGACTATCCCGTGGAGGTATCGCCCCTTACCAAGCGCAAGCCCGGTCAAACCTATGTAACGGAGCGCTTTGAGCTGTTCATCGGCGCAAGGGAGTACGCCAACGCCTATTCGGAGCTGAACGACCCCATCGACCAGCGCGGCCGCTTTGTGCAGCAGATGGAGGAGCGGGAAAAGGGTGACGACGAAGCCATGGTCATCGACGAGGATTTCTGCCTGTCGCTGGAATACGGCATGCCGCCCACCGGCGGTATCGGCGTTGGGATAGACCGGCTGGTAATGCTTCTTACAGACGCGTATTCCATCCGCGACGTGCTGCTGTTCCCCACCATGAAGCCCCGGGGCTGATCGCATCCGGCCGTCTTCATAGAATGTTTACTTTGCCTGTATCCTGTTTTGCGGTATAATGATTCCAACCGTGTAGGCAGGAAGAAATTTTGTAATTTGAGGTACGATATGAAACGAGCAATTTCTGTTTTGCTGATCGCAATGTTTTTGATCTCGGTGGCTGGCTGTGCAAGGCCGGAGGAAGCCGCCGGAGAGAACAGCATAGACTTTTCCGGCGAACCCGCCGTAACGGCGGCGCAGCCCAGTAACACCCCCGGCACAGACCCCGTTGGCGCGGCGGAAGAGACCCCTGTTCCCGGCGACCCCGCGGCGGAGGAGACTCCTGCGCCTGCCGAGGAAACGCCCAAAGGGCCTGAGGTGGCAGATAGCACCCCACCACCGGCTGAAAAAACGTCCGGCCCGGAGCCGAAAAACTATAAAGAGGCTGCCGCTATCAACAGCGATTGCATCGGTTGGATAAAGGTGCCCGGCACCAACATCAACTATCCCATCATGTACGATGATTCCGGCAAGTGGTTTTATAACAACCACGACATCTATAAAAACAGCACCGGCAATCCGGGCGCAGGTTCTATTTACTCGTATTACGACGTGTTGACCCGTAACGTGATCGTGTCCGGCCATAACATGCGTAAAGCCGGCACCATGTTCCACGAGCTGCATAGCATTCAGAACAATGCGAGCTCCCTTTCCACCAAAGCC
>CAYZAW010000014.1:28838-40773 GCA_964476505.1 uncultured Oscillospiraceae bacterium
CAGCTGTTTGGCAAAACCACATGGGAAGTGTTTGCACTGTATGAAACCAAGGATAACGAGCCTGCAAGCACGTTGAAGTACAACATCAAGCATCTTTCCGACGCCAGCCCTTCGGATATCGAAAAATGGATATCCACCCAGAAGGAGCGTTCCGAGGTAAAGCTGGATGTGAGCGTCAGTGCGGACGATATCTTTATGACGCTTGTTACCTGCGGTGACAATTACGATTACAGCGACGCGCAGTCCCGCCTGTACGTTTTCCTCAAATGCGTAAAATAGCCTAAATAGCTTATGAGCCCGGCAATATTGTCGGGCTCATTTTTTTGTGACAAAACCAATAGATTCCATTCATAGAATTCACGCGTCGGAGCAGACTACAAACATACCGATGCAACAATGTACATTGACCACGGTGAATACGAGAGAAAGGAGAACACATTATGTCCAGCAACAACAGCACGATGGTAAACAGCCGCGAGGCAAAGGCCAATCTGCAGCAGTTCAAAAATGAAGTGGCGTCTTCCCTGAACGTCAACCTCAAGCAGGGCTACAACGGTGACCTGACCTCCCGCGAAGCTGGTTCGATTGGCGGCGAGATGGTAAAGCGTATGATCGCCTATGCCGAGCAGCACATGCAGCAGCAACAGCAGTAATCCAAGCCGGGGCAAACGCATGAACCCCAAGGGGAGTCGTGCGCCCGGGTAATATAAAAGAGCCGTGCAAGTTTTTGCACGGCTCTGCTTTTTTTAATTATTGCTCCGCTTTTGCGTTGAAATACGTTTCCAGCCCGTTAAACATGCCCTGCGCCAACTGGGCTTGGTAGGAGTCGCGCATAAGCAGCGTTTCCTCAGTGCTGTTGGAAAGGAAGCCAGTTTCTATAGTAACAACAGGCGTGTTAGACCAGTAAAAGGCCGTTTGGCTTGTGCTTAAGGTAATAGCCCTGCGGGTTGCACCCGTGGCGCTGCACACGGCGGTCAAAATATCGTCTGCCAGCGTTAGGCTGTTAGGATAAATAGCGGCGTTTGCGGCCTCACTGGGGGCAAGCATGCTGATGCCGGTTTTCTCCCGGTCGCTGGAATAGTCGCAGTGCATGCGCACCCAGCAGTCTACCGCAGCATTGTTCATCAGTTGTGCGCGCTCCGCGTTGGAGAGGGATACATCGTGCGTGGCGCGGCTCATTACAACGGTTGCGCCGGCATCCTCCAACAGCGCTTTAAGCTTGTTGGAAATCAACAGAGCAATTTGATATTCCTGTACGCCGGTCTTGATACCGGAAGCACCGGCGGTCATGCGCATTTTTGTACGCTGGGAATATGGCGCAATGCTTTCCAAACGTGTATCGGGCGTTAGCTGATGCCCGGGGTCGATGCCGATCACCCGGCCTGCCAGCGCAGGTTCCTGTGGCAGCGGCTCTTCCGGCGGCGCGGCAAATGCCGCTACAGGCATTGCCAGAACGGTACAAACCGCCAATATAATGCTGATCAAACGAAAACGCCGCATGGTGAATGTCCTTATCTATAAAGATGCATAGTTATTCTAGCATGCTAAAGTATCTGAAAGAATAAACAAACTGTAAACATCCGGCTGGATAAAGGTTTTACGCGGCAGCCCGTACTGTGGTAAAATAACTTTGAAAATAAAGCATGCAGGGAGACGTACATGGAACTGCTTTCTCCGGCTGGAAATGAAGAGAGCCTGATCGCCGCGGTGCAAAACGGCGCGGATGCGGTCTATTTGGGCGGCAGCCTGTTTTCCGCGCGCCGCTATGCCGGTAATTTTGATGATACCGCCATGCAGCGGGCGATCGATTACTGCCATGTGCGCGGCGTAAAGGTACATGTGGCGGTGAACACGCTGCTGTTGGACAGAGAACTGGAATCGGCCTTGGCGTACGCCGCCTTTTTATACAGAACGGGAGCGGACGCGCTTATTGTGCAGGACTTGGGGCTGGCGGCGCTGTTACGGCAAACCCTTCCCGGGCTGACGCTGCATGCAAGCACGCAAATGGGCATCCATGATGCGGGCGGCTTGGTTTTTTTAGAACAGCAGGGTATAACGCGGGCAGTGCTGGCAAGGGAGCTGCGCATAGCGGAGGTGGCGCTGTTGCATCAAAACAGCCCGGTGGAGCTGGAATGCTTTGCCCATGGCGCACTTTGTACCGCTGTGAGCGGGGCGTGTTTGTTTTCCTCGCTGGCGGGCGGCAGAAGCGGCAACCGGGGAGACTGCGCCCAGCCCTGCCGCAAAACGTATACGGTGGAAACGGAAACCGGTAAAGCCGGCGGCGGCGCGTTGAGCTTGAGCGACCTTTGTATGCTGCATCACGTACAGGAACTAGAAGCGGCAGGGGTTGCAAGCATCAAGCTGGAAGGGCGCATGAAGCGGGCGGAATACGTGGCGCTGATGACAAGGGCGTATCGGCTGGCGCTGGACGGCGCAGCATCGCAGGCGCTTGACAAAGAATTGGCGCTGCTCAGCCAGATATTTCAGCGGGGCAGCACAACGGGGCATTATTATACCGCAGGCTTGCAGGTAAACGCTGTGGGCGTGCTGTCCGATGAGCACTCTCCGTTGGAGGCGGCGCGGGAAACTTACCGGAAGGAGCAAATCAAACGGCCGATACAGGCAGAATTTACCCTATCGGTGGGAAAGCCCATGCAGCTGACAATGCGCTTGGAGCATACAGCGGTTACGGTGACAGGCGCTTGCCCGGAGCCTGCAAATAAGCGCCCGGATGTAGAGCGTTATAAAGAACAGCTTGCAAAATTAGGGGATACGCCCTTTACGCTTGCCTCCTGCCGGATCGCGATGGACGAACCGGCGTATGTGCCCGTATCTGCGTTAAACGCGCTTAGGCGAGACGCTGTGGCGGCGCTGACAGAAGCCCTTACACCCCGGCGGGAGGCGGCGGAGCCCGTATTGCCGCCCTTAACGGACGGGAAGCAGACGGCACATAGCAGCATTTTAGCCATCGTGCCGGACGCGGCTGGCGCAAAGGCCGCCTTTCAGGCTGGTGCGGAGCTTGTGGCGCTTTCTCCCGCGCGGTTGTTGCAGGCGCATGAGCAGTTGTTATCGCTGCAAGCATACCGCAGCGAAAAACAAAAGCTGTTGCTGTTGATTCCCGCCGCCTTGTTCGATCCTGCGGACGAAAAAGCCGTTTCAGCGTTATTTGATGCAGGCCTGCTGGACGGCGGCATCGGGCAGAACATCGGGCATGTGCGCCTGATACAGGGTATAAAAATCGGCGGGTATTTATTGAACGCCGCCAACCGGTATACGGTGCGGGCGCTTTTAGATGCAGGCTATGACGGCGTGCTGCTGTCGCAGGAACTGACAAAGCCCCAGCTGCGTGATATAATAAACGGCGGAAACGCAGGCATACTGGGTTACGGAAAAGTGGCGCTGATGCAGCTTAGGCATTGTCCCGTAAAAAGCATGCTGGGCTGTTTGGATTGCGGCGGCAAACCGGGCGTATTACAAGACGAAGCCGGGCGGCGCTTCCCGCTGGACGCAGTGCGCCTGTCAAAGGGCTGCCTGGTGCGGGTGCGAAATTGCCATACGCTGGACGTGCTGGACGTTTTGCATGAGCTTCCAACACCCATGTTTACTGCCTGCCTGTTTACGTGGGAAACCCCGGAGCAAATTGCGGCCTGCATACAAACGGCAAGGCTGGCAGAGTCCGGCAAGGCGGCATTGAGGCTGGGAGATACACGGGGGCATTGGGCCCGCGGATTAGAATAACAAGGAGCGGATATGGACAAACGGGTATTTTCCATATTGGAGTACGATAAAATCAAAGAGCGCTTGGCGGGCTATGCGGCGTCCCAAATGGGTAAGGACGCGGTACGCGCGCTGGAGCCCTCCGGAAACGGCGCGCAGGTGCAGACGTTTTTGGCGCAGACTGCCGAGGCGGAAACCGTATTTATACACGGCGGGCAGAGCCCTATCGAGGGCTTTGACGATATCCGCCCGCTTTTGATGCGCATCCACGCGTCGTATTCTCTTTCCATGGGAGAATTATTGCAGGCGGCGCGGTGCCTCAGGGTCAGCCGTACGGCGCGGGAGCGGCTTGCGCAGGGCGAGGCGGAGGGGCATTTGGCGCATATGGCGTCACAGCTTGTTAGCCACAGAAGCATCGAGGAGGAGATAGGCCGCTGCATCCTGTCCGATGACGAGATGTCCGACGCGGCTTCTCCGGAGCTTGCCTCCATCCGGCGGCAGATGCGCATCAACAACGAGCGCGCCCGTGAAAAGCTCAACGGCATGATCAAAAGTACCTCCTTTCAAAAGTATTTACAGGAGCCCATCGTCACCATCCGTAACGGGCGCTTTGTGCTGCCCGTGCGGCAGGAGTTCCGACAGAATGTGCCGGGCTTGGTGCACGACCAATCCGGAAGCGGCGCTACGCTGTTTGTAGAGCCCATGGCGGTGGTGGAGCTGGGCAATGAGTATAAACGCCTTACCGGGCTGGAACAGGAAGAAATAGGCCGCATTTTAGCGTCTCTTACGGCAATGCTGGAGCCTTGTGCGGACGGGCTTGCCGCCAGCCTTGAGGTGCTTGCCGTGCTGGATATGATATTTGCCAAGGCTGCCATGGCGCGGGATATGCGCGCCGTTTGCCCCGAGATCAACACCCAAGGGCATATCAAGATCGTGAAGGGCAGGCACCCGCTGATCTCTCAGGAGCAGGTGGTACCCATCGACGTATGGCTGGGGGAGGATTTTTCCACGCTCATCATCACCGGCCCCAACACCGGCGGTAAAACCGTTACGCTAAAAACCATTGGGCTGTTTACGTTAATGGCACAGTCCGGCATGTATATCCCCGCGCTGGGAGGAACAAAAATCGCGGTGTTCGAGGCGGTGTTTGCGGATATCGGAGACGAGCAGTCCATCGAGCAAAGCCTGTCCACCTTCTCCTCCCACATGAAGAATCTGGTGCATATTCTAAAGCAGGCAGACAAGCGTTCGCTGGTGCTATTAGACGAGCTTGGGGCGGGCACAGACCCCGTGGAGGGCGCGGCGCTTGCCATGAGCATATTGGAAACCCTGCATGAGCGCAGGTGCGTGACCGCCGCTACCACCCATTACAGCGAGATCAAGGCCTTTGCCATGACCACGGACGGCATGGAAAACGCCTCCATGGAATTCGATGTTGACCGGCTGGCGCCAACCTACCGGCTGTTTATCGGCATTCCCGGCAAATCGAACGCCTTTGAGATATCCAAGCGCCTTGGCTTGTCTGATGCCGTGATCGACCGGGCGCGCGGCTTTTTGAAGCAGGAGGATGTGCAGTTTGAGGATGTGATCCAAAGCGCGGAGGCCGAGCGGCAGCGGGTTGAAGCGGAGCATCGGCTGGCGCAGGAGGCGCGGCAGGAGCTGGAGCGCTTACAGGGCGAGATCGAAAAAGAGAAAAAACATTTACAGGAAGAAAAGGCCGCCATGCGCGCCAAAGCCCGGGAGGAAGCGCGGCAGGTGGTACGGGATACCCGTGCAGAGATGGACAAGCTGGTGGAGGGCCTTCGCAATGTTAAGGGTATAGACATGCGGCAGGTAGACCGCGCCATCCAGCAGGCCAGAGACGGCGTGCGCAAGCGCGAAGGAGAGCTGGCAGAGCCTATATTGCGGGAGGAGCTGACAGGGGACGCGCCCAAGGTGCTGCGCCCCGGAGACAGAGTTCGCTTGCTCAATTTGGGGCAAAACGCCACGGTATTGAAGGTGACGGAGGGCAAAAGCGAAATACAGGTGCAGGCGGGAGTTATCAAAATGATGGTGGAGCGCGCGGATGTGCGCTTGATCGACGAGATCATCAAGCCCGCCGCCACCAGCGCCCGCATGCAGCTTTCTCCAGAGCGGGAGGCCGGGTTGGAACTGGATATACGCGGCAAAAATGTAGACGAAGCCATAGTGGATGTTGACCGCTATATAGACGATGCGGTGATCAACGGCAGAACCGAGCTGCATGTGATACACGGCAAGGGCACGGGTGCGTTAAGAACCGGCATCCAAACGTATCTTCGCAAGCACCCCAAGGTTAAAACCATCCGCTTGGGAACGTACGGTGAGGGAGACGCTGGCGTTACCGTGGTAACGCTAAAAGCCTAGCTGCCATGGAAAATTCATAGGGAATTCATATTCCGTCAAAGAGGTGTATGGTATGATACTTGTGAGCGCATGTCTGGCAGGCTACCGGTGCCGATATGACGGCGGCTGCAAGCCTGATGAAGGTGTGATCGAGCTTGTCCGTCGCGGCGAGGCGGTGCCCGTGTGCCCGGAGGCATTAGGCGGGCTTCCCATGCCCCGGCTGCCCGCAGAATGCACGGTAGACGGCACTGCGGTGCTAACCGGGCGCGGCAGGGTGGTCAATCAAGCCGGGGAAGACGTTACGGACGCGTTTGTAAAGGGCGCTCACGAAGCGCTACGCATTGCTAGGCTGTATGCCTGCGAACGGGCTATATTAAAGGCAAACAGCCCGTCCTGCGGCTGCGGTACGATCTATGACGGCAGCTTTACCGGCGCTAAAAAACAAGGGGACGGCGTAACTGCCGCACTGCTAAAGATCAACGGCATACCAGTAGACACAAAGTAATACGGCTGGGGAGGAACATACATGGATCACAACAGCAACCAAACCATATTGATCATTGACGACGATAACAACATTCGCGCGATTATCGAAATGTACCTAAAAAAAGAAGGGTATCAGGTGGTTTCCGGCGAACGGGGCGATACCGCTTTGGAGCTGTTTCACAGCTGCCAGCCGGATCTGGTGCTGTTGGACATCATGCTGCCCGGGCAGGATGGTTGGCAGGTGCTAAAGGACATCCGGCAGGAAAGCGCTGTGCCCGTGATCATGCTGACCGCTAAGGGCGACACCATGGATCGCATCCAAGGCTTGGATTCCGGTGCGGACGATTATGTGGCCAAGCCCTTCGACACCAAGGAATTGCTGGCACGCATCAAGGCGGTGCTGCGCCGTTCTGCGGGGGTGGCGGAGCCGGAGCGGAAGATCGTTTACCCGGGTCTTACCGTATCCATCGAGAATTACGCCGTGATGCTGGACGATAAACCGCTGGAAATGCCGCCAAAAGAAATCGAGCTGTTATACTTTTTAGCCTCCCATGAAAGCAAGGTATTTACCCGGGAGCAGTTGTTAGAGCAGGTTTGGGGCTTCGACTTTTTTGGCGACAGCCGCACGGTGGACGTGCATGTAAAGCGCATCCGGGAGAAGATCGGCGACCGGGAGGAATGGCAGCTGAAAACCGTTTGGGGCGTGGGCTATAAGTTCGAGGCCGCGAAAGCATAACCCCATGTGGCTGAGGATAGGAAAAACACTGTTCTCAAAAATGCTGATCGCCTACCTAACGGTGATCATGTGTTTGCTGTTTTTTGTTTCTCTTACGTCTACCAATATGTTTGCCACGCAGTATCTTAGGGAAGAGGAGCAGTCGCTCAGGCGCGAGGCAGAAAAGATCAACGCCATCCTGCTGGAGAAATACATTTACGACGAAAAACGGCCTGTTGCCAACGAAGAGCTGTTGACCGTTGCCCGGCAGTATAACGCACTGATACAGATCATTGACGCACACGGTAGTATCCGTTCCTTTTACGATAACGCCGTAGACGAGGGCAAATGGGCGGCGCTGTCCGAGGCTACGGACAGCTATACCGGCGAAGTTACCGGAGAAACGCTGGTGACCATGCCGGGGTTAAGCATTTGGCCGTCAACCTCTGCGGTGTGGATCGGCGAGCGGGCGCAGGGCTGGATCGAGCAGCCGGCAAACGCCAAGCTGCCGGAGCCGCAGGGCATGCTTTTAAGGGACCTGTTTCATAACCTGACCGGCATTCCAACGCTTACCGTTATTCGCACCGTGCATAACAACGGGCAGGTGGAAGGCGTTGTACTGATGCATATTGACACCAGCGCGGTACAAGCATCTATCCGGCGGGTATATTTAGAAATGTTACTAACAGCCATCATCGCCATCGTGGCGGCGGTGCTGACGGTGTATTACTTAACAACGCGCATCACCCGCCCCATCAAGGACATGAACGATACCGTGCAGCGGTATACCAAGGGCGAATTCAATGTGCGCGTTCCCGCCGAGGGCAGCGACGAGGTGGCAGGCTTAGCCAGCAGCTTTAACGCTATGGCGGACGAATTAAAGGACTTAGAGGAAACCCGGCGAAGCTTTGTTGCAAACGTGAGCCATGAGCTGCGGTCTCCGCTGACTTCCATGGGCGGTTTTTTAGAGGCCATACAGGACGGCACCATCCCCCCGGAGGAGCAGGGGAAATACATCGACATCGTGCTTTCGGAGACTCGGCGTATGACCGCCATGGTAAACGACCTTCTGGATCTTGCCAGAATAGAAAGCGGGCAGGTCAAGCAGGTAAAGAAAAAGTTCGACCTAAACGAGCTGGCGCTGCGCAACCTTGTTACCTTTGAGGCACGAATCTCCCAGAAAAAGCTGGAGGTAACGCTGTCGCTGCATGAGCCCAACTGCTATGTGCAGGCGGACGACGGGCAGATATCGCAGGTGATTAGGAATCTGATTGACAATGCCATCAAATTCTCCTATGATGGCGGAAAGCTGGAGATCGGCACGCGCGTGATCAACAGGCAAACGGCAGAGCTGTTCGTGCGAGATCACGGCGCGGGAATCCCCAAGGCGGATCTTCCCCATGTATTTGAACGCTTTTACAAAGCGGAAAAGGCACATACTCCTTCGCAAAAAAGCGGAACCGGCCTTGGGCTTGCCATTGTAAAACGCATCATTGATGCCCACGGGCAGGATATTCGGGTAGAAAGCGCAGCAGAACAGGGCACATGCTTCACCTTTACGCTTAAGCATGTTGCCGAACCGGTGCGAAAAGCGCGCCGCACGGAAGGAACCCCAAACAACGACGGAGGAACAACATCATGAGTTATGAGAACTATTACGAGCAGAATGTGAACGGGCAAAAGCCAAAAGGCCGCGGCGGCAGAATCGTGCTGGGCATCATTGCGGTAGCGCTGGTATTCTTTGTTGCGGGCGTACTGGTTGCGGGCTTTGTTCGCAGCAACCAGCAGCCGGTGCAAGTACCGGAGGCCGTTGCACCGCAGGCTCCCGCGCAGGAGCAAAGTCCGGCGGAGCCTACGCCCACGCCCGTACCAACGCCTGTGCCGACTGAGCGCCCAATGCCCGCGCTGGACGGGCAGCTGCCCTTTTTGACCGATGAAGTGAACCCCATACCGGATATCGTCAGCAGCGTAGAGCAGGGTGTGGTAGGCATCGAGATCAGCGCCGACGTGGATTACGGCTTTGGCAAGGAAGAGTTTTCCTCCACGGTGGGCAGCGGCTTTATCATTTCCTCCGAAGGGTATATCCTGACCAACTGCCATGTGGTGGAGGGAGCAAAGAGCGTACGGGTCATTATGGCAAATGAGGAAACCGTACCGGCTGAGATCATCGGCATGGACGCTAAATCCGACGTTGCCGTACTCAAAATAGAGAAAAAAGGGCTTACCGTATTAAAGCTTGGCGATTCCGACAGCATCCGCGCGGGCGAGTATGTGCTGGCTATCGGTACGCCTGCCAGCCAAAATCTGGCGGGAACGGTCACCATGGGAATCATCAGCGCGACCAAGCGCTCCATCAACGTGGACGGGAAAACCAATAACTACATCCAAACGGATGCCGCCATCAACTTTGGCAATAGCGGCGGCCCGCTGTTAAGCATGTCCGGCGAGGTCGTTGGGATCAACACCGCAAAAACCGTAACGCTGGGCTACAACGAATACGGGCAGCCCATGAACGCGGAGGGCTTGGGCTTTGCGCTTCCCATCAACGACGTGTATCAGGTAGCGCAAACGCTTTTGACCAAGGGCTATGTGGAGCGCCCCGCTCTTGGCGTGCAGGTGGTCACCATCTCCGGCTTGGAGGCCAAGGCCTTTGGGATCACGGGCGAATACGGCGTGATCATTGACAGCATCGTGAAGAACGGCCCTGCAGAAAAAGCCGGGTTACTGCCAAACGATGTGATCCTTACCTGCGAAGGGCAGGAAGTGACCGATCAGGATATGCTGATCGCCCTTGTGGACGGCAAACAGGTAGGGGATACGATCCAGCTAACGGTGCTGCGGGATGCAGAAAAGACCATCGAGATCACTATTACTATGGGCGATATGAACCAAATGGATTACACAGACCTGATCTACGCGGAGGAAGACGAGCGGAACAACGAATAACATGGCGTTTGCCGGGAGGAACAGCAATGGATCATCAAAGCTTCTTTATTGATCAAATCAAGAACTCCATGATGCCCTCAACGGGCTGCACGGAACCCATTGCCATTGCGCTGAACACCGCCATCGCACGGCGGGAGGCCAAGGGTGCGTTTGAAAAACTCGTGATCACCATGGACCCGTACCTTTACAAAAACGCCATGGGCGTAGGCATTCCCGGCAGCGATGAGCGCGGCGTGGCCTTATGCGCCGCCATGGGCGTAACGGCGGGCAAGCCGGAGCTTCAAATGAACGTGCTGTCTGAGGTAACGCCGGAGGCGTTGGCACAGGCCAAAGCGTTAAAGGACAAGGTCACCGTAAAGGTGCTGCCGGAGGGCGCCACGCTGTTCATTCAAACGGAGCTGTATTGCGCGGGGGATACGGTGCGCGTTATCACCCTCAAGGAGCACACCAATATCATCGATGTTTCCCATGCGCCGTATGCGCCGTATGAGTACCACGACATTCCCTTGGGCAAGTGCGAGATACAGGATTACACGCTGGACGACTTTATTGCTTTTGCCAATACGGTTCCCATAGAAGAGCTGGCGTTTTTACAGGAAGGCTTGGATATGAACCGGGCGATTTCCGCCGAGGGCGCGAAATTCGGCCTTGGGGAGCAATTGAACGCGCTGGTGAAAAAAGGTTACATTGCGGAATCCCCGGCAACGCTGGCAAAATGCAAGGCAGCCTCCGGCTCCTATGCGCGCATGACGGGTGTATCGCTGCCCGTAATGACGGCAACCGGCAGCGGCAATCAGGGCATTACCCTGTTTATGACCATCGACGGCGTAGCGGAAAAGCTGAACATTCCGGCGGACAAGGAGCTTCGGGCTATTGCGCTGGGCGCGCTTGTAAACGTGTACGGCAAAACCTATATCGGCGCGCTGTCGGCGGTATGCGCCTGCGGTGTAGCCTCCGGCTTGGGCGCGTCCGTTGGCATCTGCTACATGCTTGACGGTGATAAAGCCGCTATGCTGGGCGCAGCAAAAAACGTGTTAGGCGCTATTTCCGGCATGATCTGCGACGGCGCAAAGGAAGGCTGCGCGCATAAGGTGGAGCTAAGCGCCGGGCTTGCGGTGGACGCGGCCTTACTGGCCGTTTCCGGGCGTGCACTTTCGGCGGACAACGGCATTCTGGCGGACGACCTTGCGGGGCTGTTTTCTAACCTAGGGTACTTGGTTACAAAGGGGATGTCTGCAACCAACGAGGCCATTGTGAACATCATGACCAAAAAGTAATTATCGAAAACCTGTGCTGTTGCGTCAAAAAGCCCTTGCATCTGCTGTTCCGGCGTGGTATAATCTCCAATGTTCGGGCAATATGGCCAACGAATTTCAGGCATGTATGTGCCTTTCATCAACACGAACAGGGGGTGAATTGTTTTGGCAAACATCAAATCTGCAAAGAAGCGGGTCGGCATCACGGAAAAGCAGAATCTGCGTAACCGTATGGCTACTTCCGCTATGAAGACTTCCATCAAGCGTTACGGACAGGCTCTGGAAGCCGGTGATGCGCAGGCGGCGGAAGCGGCTTACCTGAATGCGGTCAGCACCGTTGATAAGGCTGCTGCGAAAGGCGTGATTCATAAGAACGCCGCGAACCGCAAAAAGGCGCAGTTGGCAGTGAAGCGTACCGCCAGCGCCAACTAAGCCCCCGAAACATACAAAA
>CAYZAW010000015.1:0-39836 GCA_964476505.1 uncultured Oscillospiraceae bacterium
GTATTTTTACAAAAATACCCTAAGCCGCCGGAGGCAAAAAGCTACACCTTCAAATTAACGCTGGTATCGCCCTGCTCGTCCTTACCGAACTCGTAATCCTTGCCGGGCAGGATGGCGTTTAAGAGGATACCCACCAGAGCGCCAACGGCCAAGCCGGAGAGGTGGATAGTGAACTCGCCCAACTGGAAGCTGATGCTGCCGGCTGTACTGAAGGTAATACCGATGGCAAGCACCAGTATCACGGCGGCAATGATCACGTTGCGGCTGTTGGTGAAGTCCACCTTGTTTTCTACCACGTTACGCACGCCAACGGCGGAGATCATGCCGTACAGCACCATGGACACGCCGCCCATAGTGGCTACGGGCATGCAGGTAACCAGCGCTGCGAACTTGGGACAGAAGGACAGGAGAATGGCGATGTACGCCGCAATGCGGATCACGCGCGGATCATACACGCGAGAGAGCGCCAGCACGCCGGTGTTCTCGCCGTAAGTGGTGTTAGCGGGAGCGCCGAAGAGGGACGCTACCGTAGTGGCGAGGCCGTCACCCAAGAGGGTGCGGTGCAGGCCGGGGTCTTCCAAGTAATTCCGCTTGCAGGTAGAGGAGATGGCGCAAACATCGCCGATATGCTCCACCATGGTAGCAAGCGCAATGGGCACGATGGTTACAATAGCGGTGATCACCTTACCGCTGTCCGCATGCCCAAAGAGGGAGAACACGGTGCGATCCCAATTGATGGGGATACCGAGCCAAGCAGCCTTCTCCACCGGGGTAAAGTCTACCTGCCCGAATACGGCAGCAACAAGATAGGACGCGGCAACGCCCAAGAGGATGGGGATGATCTTGATCATGCCCTTGCCCCACATGTTGCAGGCAATGATGGTGATGACAGCAACAAGCGCGATGGCCCAGTTGGCATTGCAGTTGTTGATGGCGGAGCTGGAAAGCGTTAAGCCAAGGCTGATGATGATGGGGCCGGTAACGATGGGCGGGAAAAACCGCATGACCCGCTTTGCCCCGAAGGTTTTGAACAGCAGCGACAAAATGGCATATAAAATGCCTGTGGCAGCAACGCCCAGGCACGCATACGGCAGCAATTCCGGCTCTTTGTTGGGGGCAATTGCCCAATACCCGGCAAGGAACGCAAAAGACGATCCTAGAAATGCGGGTACCTTGCCTTTGGCAAAGAGGTGGAACAGCAGCGTGCCTAACCCGGCGAACAGCAATGTGGTGGCAACGTCCAGCCCGGTCAATGCCGGAACCAGCACCGTTGCGCCAAACATGGCGAACATGTGCTGGAAGCCCAATACAAGCATTCTCGGCTTGCCAAGCTCCCGTGCGTCATAAATGGCGTCTTTCCCGATTTTGTGTTTTTCCATGGTAACCCCCTAATACAGAATGAGTGCCATGAACAATGCTTAAGAATAATTTCGGAACATTCGGCATAGTTGCTCATGGCATGATCAAATTTTTTCTATTGTACCCGATTTTCAACGGTTATTCAATGCGTATTTTATCTTTTTTTCTCGTTATTTGTTTCACAGACGAACCGCTGCGCCTCTCCGTTTTCTCTAAACCCAAACCTTTTTCGTCCACCGATCAATACAGAACAATATTCTGTTCCTTCTGCTTCTATCCTAATTAATAAACTGCAATAAAAAAGCCCGCCTTAAGCTAGGCAGGCAAAAGCTTTAACCTGTTTGGTCTATACGGAAATATCCACCCTATTGGGCTCCACGGAGCCAACGTCCAAAGAAGCCAGCGCGTCTATCAACTGCTCCGCCACTGCTTCCTGATCGTTCATGGTGCGGTTCATCACCGCGTAGGATGCCTGCATGGAAACGGAAGCCGCCTTCATATCCATGGAGAGCGCCGCAATATCCATTTTCCCACCTCCAAACGCCCTATGCGTGTTGTGTTTGAACAGTATATCTAATACTGATTCTAAACGCAAGCTTATTCTTTGAAACAGCTATTTACAAAAAATATATCATATGGGGTACCGGCACGCTGCGGGAAGACATTACTCCGTTTTGTTGCTCTCGCATACCGCCTCGTACTCACCTACCGGCATGGGACGCGCGTATAAGTACCCCTGCACAAACGCGCAGCCAACGGAGGTCAAGAACGCCGCCTGCGGCTTGGTTTCCACGCCCTCTGCGATCACGGGCATTTGCAGCCGCTGTGCCATGTGGATCACGGAGCTTACGATGCTGCCGCTTCGCTGCTCGTTCTCCCCGCCGGATAAAAAGCGCATGTCCAGCTTGAGGATATCCGCCGGAACATCCTTCAAGGTGTTCAGGGAGGAATAGCCGCTGCCGAAATCGTCTATCTCGATCAAGAAGCCGAAGGCACGCAGGCGCTTGACCATATTCACGATGCGCCCGGAGGATTCCGCAAAGGCGGATTCCGTGATCTCCAGCCGCAATAAGTCCACGGGCAGGCTGTATCTTTCCACCAGCCCCGTCATGAACGCATAAAAATCATCGTGATATACATCGTGCCGGGATACGTTTACCGATACCGGCAGGGGCTGCCGCCCCGCGTCCAGCCATTGCCGCTGTTGGATGCATACCTGCTCCCATACGAACTTATCCAGCGTATACACGAACCCGTTGCGCTCGAATATGGGAATGAACACGCCGGGAGGGATCAAGCCCTTTTCCGGATGCCGCCAGCGCACCAGCGCCTCCGCGCCGATAAGCGCGTCGTTGGAAAGATCGTACTGCGGCTGATACCACACCTCAAACTGCTTTTGCTCCAGCGCTTCACCCATCTGCCGGGTGACCTCCTGCTCCCGCAGGATGCTTTCGCGCATATCGTTGCTGTAATAGGCAACGTTTAGGCCATACTGCCCCTTTACGGACGCTTTGGCGATAGCCGCGCGGTCGTGCACCACGGAAATGGGCAACGCGGTGTCGTCTATCACGTTGCGTCCTACGCTAACATTGAGGTATTGCCCGGTGGAGTTCTTTTTGCTTTTCTGCTCCCGTATCTGCACCACAAGCGCGTTGTTTTCCGGCGTATTGGGATAGATCGCGGCAAAATTATCCGCATACACGCGGCAGCAGATTCCGCCGATGGAGGCAAACATCTCCTTCGCGGTCTCGCCCACGTTCCTTAGCACCTGATCTCCCGTTTCGTGCCCGTACTGGTCGTTGACGACCTTGAATTTATCGATATCGAAGCAAGCCAGCACATAGTACCCCGGTTCATGCGCCGCCACCATTTCCGCCGCCAGCTCGTAAAAGGTGGTGCGGTTGTACAGCCCCGTCAGCAAATCACGCTCGGCGCGGTATCGCAGGCTGTCCTCCGCGGTTTTGCGGGCGTTTACGTCGTTGGCGGTGAGCAGCACCTTAGAAGCGCCCTCGTCCTCAAAGCGGATGGCCTGTATGCGGAACCAGTGGAACTCGCCGGTGGGAATCTTCAGACGCAGAATTACATCCTCATAGGGGGAGTTGCCCCGCACGGCTTTGTTGAGCACCGTCAGTGCGTTATTGACCTCTGCCGCGTCCGCAACAAGGCCGTCTTCCTCGAGGATGGTGTGAATAGGCCGCCCGTCGAACTTACCGGCTATGTATTCGGATGCGCGCGGGTCTGTTTCGTAGGTGTTTGTTTCCGTATCAAATACAAACACAAGCGTGCCCGTTGCGCGAAGCACCATGGCAAAGCGCTCCTCGCGCATATGCGCGTGCGCGGCCTCCTGCTTGATCTCCTTATGGCGCATGCGTTCCTGAAACAGGAAAATAGCGATACCAACGCCCGCAAACAGCAGCAGCACCATGGAAAGCTCCCATACGTTGCGGCGTTCCTTTTCGATCTCCGCCTGTAAGCCGGACTCCGGCACCACGTTGAACAGGAACCAGTCGCTCGCCATGGCGTACTTCGTTCTGACAGGGATAAACGCCGCCGTGCGCCGCTCTCCGTAGCAGGAATAGCTGAAGCTGCCCCATTCGCCGTTTTGCAGCATCTGCGAAAGCTTCTTTTCCGTAAAATCTTGCTCAAACGCAGCATCCGTATAAAAATCGAACAGGTTTTCGTCCTTTATCAAATAAAAATCGCTGTCGGAGCCGATGATCACATTCCCCTCGGAATCCGCCACAAAGGAATACCCCTCGCCGCCGTATGCCGAGGAAAGCATCAAATCCCGCAGCGGCTGCTGATAATACAGGCCCAACAGCACGCCGCGCACCTGCCCGGCCTTTTTATACGGAACCGTCAGCGCCAGACCCATTTCTCCGTTTGGCAGCTTGGCGATATGCGAAATACCGCGGCTTCCGTTCTTTGCCGTGATAAAATAGTCTTTATCGGATACATTGATGGAATCGTCTCTAAGGTCTGTTCCGTCCGTGCGAAGAAACCGAATGGAGGAGAAGGAGGAAACGTCTGCCGCCTCGCGAATCAAAGCAATGATCTCCGCCTCGTCCGCAGATTCCTGCGACGCAAGACCGATGGAAAGCATCTCCAGCGCCTGAAACTGCCCGTCGAGAGACGTGTTCAGCGTTGAAGCCTGCTCATTGGCGCTGTCGTACAGCACTTCATAGGCGCGGTCACGCGCGATCGCGGTGGCGTTTTTGTTGACCATGATTATGGAAAGCACCACCCCGCCCGTTAACAGCAGAATGATCGCGGCTGTTGTCCATTTTCGCTTGTTCTTCATGGTCTCTCACCGCCTTTTTTTGCACCGCTGGCAGTAAAAAAGCAGCGCAAGCATACCGGCTCGTTCCCAAAGCGTTGTATCCTGCGGCTGTATGATGCGTTTTGGTGCTGATACTGCATATTCCCTCATTCGCTTCGCGGCTGTTATTCGAAAAACGTACGCCGCGTTGATCGTACATACATTCTACAACATTTATCCCCTGCTTTTTACACCGTGAAGCATTGTATATTCATTTTTTTACAATTTTCACCTTTTTGCGTCTCGGATACCTACAACACGAAATATACTCTTATTCCCTATCGATTCGCTTCCCGGCGTGTGTTACACTATTAACAATCAACGGTACTGCGAGGACTGCAATGGCTTCCTGTTTTGCTACCATACAAAATTCCATATTAGCCGGAAAACGGAACATCGTATTTTTAGGCGGCACCGGCAGCGGAAAAACGGAATTCGCGCTGAATTTGGCCTGTGATCTTGCGGGCTGCCAGCCGCTTCCGGTACACCTGTTCGATATGGATCAAACCAAGCCGCTGTTTCGCTCCCGCAGCGCCTGCGATGCTTTAGAAGAGCACGGCGTTACCCTGCACTTTAACGAACAACTGTTGGACGCGCCAACGCTGGTTGCAGGCGTTCGCGCCGCCCTCTGCGACCCCGGCCGCATTGCGCTTTTAGACGTGGGCGGCGGAGAAATGGGCTCCCGCATGGTAGGCGGGCTGTCGCAATTATTGAATAACGACCACACACTGGTGTTTTACCTTGTAAACCCGTACCGCCCGTGGACTGCCAGTGAGAACGGGCTGCTTATTACCATGGCGGAGGTCTTGGGCGGCTCCCGCATACAAAACGCCGTATTCTGGGCAAACCCCACGCTTGGCGCGGACACGTCTTCGGAGGAATGCATAGCCGGTTTACGGCAGGCACAGCAGCTTCTTCCAGCAGGCGCAAAGCTTTCCGGCGCTTGCGTGCATGATACCCTGATGGATGCCGTACAGGCGCATACCGCGCTACCGCTGTATCCCATGCGCCGGTTCATTACAGAGCCGTGGGAAGTGTAACGCGGCAGTCTGCCGGTATTTTGTGTTTTATTGCTAACAGCAACGTGTGATAACAAACAAATGAAGGAGGAAAACGGAAATGGCAAAGGTGGAGATCCGCACCGAAAGCTGTAAAAGCTGCGGCTACTGTGTGAAGTTTTGCAGTAAAAACGTGCTTGCGGTAGGCCATGAGGTCAACGCCAAGGGGTATCCCTTCGTGATCGTTGCACAGCCCGAAAACTGCATCGGCTGTGCCATGTGCGCGCAGGTTTGCCCGGACGCTGCAATCGAAGTGTACAGATAGGGAGGAACAGTAAAATGGAACGTATTTTTATGAAGGGCTGCGAAGCCATTGCGGAAGCGGCTGTGCGCTCCGGCTGCCGCTTTTTTGCGGGATATCCCATTACCCCGCAAAACGAGATACCGGAGTATTTTGCCCGGCGTTTGCCGGAGGTGGGCGGCAGCTTTGTACAGGGTGAAAGCGAGGTAGCCTCCGTCAATATGGTTTACGGCGCCGCTTCTACCGGCACCCGTGCCATGACCTCCTCCTCCAGCTGCGGCATCAGCCTCAAAAGCGAGGGAGTCTCCTTCTGCGCCTCGGCGCGTATCCCCATGGTATATGCCAATATCTCCCGCGGCGGCCCCGGCATCGGCTCCATCCAGCCCTCGCAGCAGGATTACATGCAGGCCACCCGCGCCAGCGGCAACGGCGGCTTTCGCATGATGGTATTTGCCCCCGCCACCGTACAGGAGGCTGTGGACATGACCTATGCCGCGTTCGACTACGCCCAGCGTGACAGGAACCCCGTTTTGATTTTAGGCGACGGTGTCTTAGGCACCATTATGGAGCCGGTAGTGCTTCCACCCATGCGCCCGGAGGAAGAAGTAAAGGCGCTGAAGGACGAGCTTCGCGGTTGGACGCTTGTTGGGCACGATCCTAAAAAAGAGCCCCGGGCGTTCATTAAGCCCGGTATGTGGTCTACCGCCGCGCTGGAGCAGCAGAACATAGACAATGCCGCCATGTACGACTCTTGGAAGAAGGACGTGCAGGTGGAGGAATACCTGCTGGAGGATGCAGAGGTGGTCGTTACCGCGTTTGGCACCTCCGGGCGCGTAGCGCGCTCTGCCGTAAACAGGCTTCGGGCACAGGGATACAAGGTAGGGCTTATCCGCCCGAAGACCGTGACTCCCTTCCCCTATGCCTCCTTTGACAAGCTGGACTATACCAAGGTAAAGGCCATACTGGACGTGGAAATGTCTATCCCGGCGCAGATGATCGTGGATGTGCAGCTTGCCGTGAAGGATCGCTGCCCCATCGAAACCTGCCTGCGCTCCGGCGGCGAGGTCATCAGCCGCAGCAAGGTGGAAGAAGCGCTCTTGGCACTTTGCCGCAAGTAAGGAGGAAGCGATATGGAAAAGATTTATAAAAGAACTGAAACCCTCCAGCCCGATATGGTTTCCGGCTTTTGCCCGGGTTGTATGCACGGCATACTCTTTAAGGTGATCGGCGAGGTCATGGAGGAACTGAATATCGTAAGCAAAACCGCCTTGGTATTGGGCGTGGGCTGCTGCGGCCTTGCCATGGAATACATTACCTACGACAACACCACCTCGCCGCACGGACGCGCCTGCGCGGTAGCAACAGGCATTAAGCGCGCCAACCCGGATACCGTGGTATACACCTATCAGGGCGACGGCGACTTGGCCTCTATCGGCTTGGCAGAAACCATGTCTGCCGCCAACCGCGGCGAGAACATTACGGTGATATTCGTAAACAACGGTATTTATGGCATGACGGGTGGCCAGATGGCGCCAACGACACTTGTTGGTATGAAAGCCACCACCGCACCCGGCGGACGTGATCCCAAGCTGCACGGCTACCCCATGCACATGTGCGAAATACTCAATCAGCTCACCGCCCCCGCGTATTTGGAGCGTTGCAGCTGCAATACGCCCGGTAACGTGATCAAGACCCGCAAGGCCATTAAAAAAGCCTTCCAGAACCAGATAGACGGCAAGGGCTTCTCCATGGTGGAGGTCGTGACCTCCTGCCCCACCAACTGGGGCTTAGACCCCATCGAGTCCCTCAAGTTCCTGGAAGAAAAGATGCTTGCCGAGTTCCCGCTCGGTGTGTTCCGCGACAGATAGGAGGTTTTTATGGAAAGAAACTTGATGATCGCAGGCTTTGGCGGTCAGGGCGTTATGGTCATGGGCAAGCTCTTAGGGCGCGCCACCTGTGATTCTACCGACCAGTTCGTTACCTTCTTCCCCTCCTACGGGGCGGAACAGCGCGGCGGCACCGCCAACTGCTACGTGGTGGTGGCAGATGAGCCAGTTGGCTCTCCCGTGTGCGACGTGGTGGACGATCTGATCGTGATGAATGACCCGTCTCTAAACAAGTTCCTGCCCAAGCTGAAGCAAAACGGCACGCTGTTTATCAACAGCTCCATCGTGAAGGGCGAGATCAGCCGCAAGGACGTAAAGGTGGTTGCCGCACCCGTGACCGAAATGGCGCTTGAGATGGGCAACGCAAAGGTATTGAACATCATTATGCTGGGCATTTACGTGGGCTATACGGATATCATCCCCGCAGACGTGATGCTTAAAAGCATTCTTGCGCAGTTCGCCAAGAAGCCCGCCATGATCCCTCTGAACGAAGCCGCCTTCAAAAAAGGACTGGAAATCGGCAAGGCTGCTAAATAGGCTTTTGCCTCCGGCGGGTTAGGGGTTCTTTGCGAATTCTCTTGAGAATTCTGCATTTTTACAAGGGGCTATGTCAAACCTTCTGCTTGACCACCTTATGGAAAGAGGTTTAACAATCCAATAACTTAAAAATGTTGTAGATGTATCTCATACACCCACAACATTTTTATTATATAAGTTTCCTGGAATTCTTAAAACCTTCTTTTCAAAGAAGGTTTTAAGCCGTGCCGGAGGCAAAAGGCTATCGATAATTCTCCGGCACATAGGCATCGCATGTTTGTGCAACGGGATGCAGGCGCAAGCGGGCGAAGCGCAAAACGCCGTGTTCAAACTCCAAGGGCGCGATACCGTCGCCGATCAACGGCATGGCGTAGCGCACAAAATCGTCGGTCACATCCAAGCCGTTAGGCGCGATCCAAGACGCAGGCAAGCGGCGTTCGGAATTGGCAACGGCGGCAAGGGGCACATCCTTGTACAGCGCTTGATAGGTGTTGCCTGGCGCGCGGAGTATGGTTGCCATTACCCCGCTTTTACCGGAAGCGGCAAGCGCTGCCGCATGCGCGCCTACGACATAAGCCTCCTCAACATCCACAGGCGAACGGTGCAAGGCGGTGGAGCGCTGTAGCACGCCAGGCACCTGCCCGGTGGCGGAGCCCCGCGCGGCAAGCCCGTGCAAGTTGAGATAGGTCACCACCCGCTGCGTGGCGGTGGAGCTGCCCGCGCCGTACTCCACATGCCCAAAACCGTCGCGAACAGCGCTTGTTGTATCGTCTCCAAAGCCCTCGTTTACCACCACGATGCAGCGGCCGCAGGCTTTGATGCTGCTGTTTACATGCTCCGCCAGTTCCTCCATGGACTTGCCCACCTCGGCAAAATACAGCTGTAATGGAATGCTTCGCTCCACGTCCGCCAAGCGCGCGGCAGCGGCAATAAACCCGGCGTTGCGGCCCATGGCTTGCAGCACGCATACCCGTTCGGACACGCACATGCCGCGGTTCTCCTCCTCCGCCTCGGCAACGGTATCGCACCAAAAGCGCGCGGCGCTGCCGTAGCCGGGGGTATGGTCAATGAGCGTAAACGCCTCGTCTCCAACATCGTTATCAATGGTTTTGGGCACGCCCACCACGGTCAGCGGCAGGCCGCGTTTTTCTGCCAGCTTGGCGATCTTATCCGCCGTATCCATGGAATCGTTGCCGCCGATATAGAAAAACACGCCGATATCATGCGCTCTTAGCACCGTGATGATCCGCTCAAAATCCTCCCCGCCGTCGCTTTTCAGCTTATACCGGCAGGTACCGATAGCGCCGGAGGCAGGGGTGTTCTTCAGCCGTGCCAGCTCTGCCGGGTCTTCCAAAGAGAGGTTTGCCAGCTGCTCTGTGAGTACCCCTTCAATGCCGTGACAGGCGCAGTACACTTGACTTCCGGTAAACCGCGCATTGCATCCGTCTATCACGCCGGCAAGTGACGCGTTGATCACAGGCGACGGCCCGCCGCCCAATGCCACCAGTATGTTCTTTCCCATACGCCCTCCCATGCAGGTTCTGTATTTCTTCTTGCAGTATAACCCAGATCGGGCATTCTGCAAAGTATATGAAACGAGGCAAATCGCCCGCTTCCTAGCATGGTATTAAATCATGAAAAAATACCAAAAATTTGTGTGGAAAATTCTAATAAATATCGCATACGGTATCCGCTCCCCGCGCAATAAATATGCCGCTACGCCTTTTCCCGGGAAATAAAAAACGCCCTGTTTTCGGCGGTTTTGTAATTCTGCTATGTGTTCGGTAAAAATGTTTGTAAATTCGTACGCCCGAATTCGACATTTATTTTACATCGAAAAATGATAAATATTTCTTTTTTAATACCCGGAAAATAATTTTACCGCTCGTCGGCACGCCGTTCGATCTCTGCGCCGGGAATGATCTTGTTTTCGAAGGAAATGCAATTTCTGCCGTTACGCTTTGCATGATACAGCTGCTCGTCCGCCGCATTGATAAACGAGGTTACCGTTTCCTCGTTGGCGGCATACGCGTGCCCGCCAAACAAGGCCAAGCCGATGCTGACGCTGGTGTACATAAATGCCGCGCCGTCCCCGGTTTTGATGTGCAGTGCCGCCACGCGCTCGGATAGCTGCTGCGCCAAATGCACCGCATCCTCCGTATGGCTGATGCAGGCCATCACGGCAAACTCCTCGCCGCCGATACGGCATACCACATCCGTTTCGCGGGAGAAGGTGGCCTGCACGCACTCCGAAACGGCAGAAAGCGCCTCGTCTCCCTTTAGATGCCCGTAGGTATCGTTATAATTCTTAAAATGGTCGATATCGATGAAAAACACCGCCACGTTGTGCTCCATCCGCTTGCAAAGGGTCAGCAGGCTTTCCATACGCGCGGTACCCGCCTTGCGGTTATAGATCTGCGTGAGGCCGTCGGTTTCGCACTGCATATACAGGTCTTCCACAATGCGGTAAAAGCTGGTTTGCAGCGTGGTGGCGAGCACAACGCATACCACGGAGATGGATACGCCCGTCATAAACAGGTCGATCGGCGCTTTCACGATCGCGATATTGAGAAGCATATACAAAAGCAGCGCCGGGTACAGTGTCCAAATGGTTTTCTTTTTAAATACGGGGCAAATCGAAAGCGTTGCCGCAAATATCAACATATTGACCGGCGTTTGGCTGTATAGCACATCCGACCAGAAGTAAGGGGACATTTGCAGAGCAAACACGATCCAAAAGCCCGTAGAAATGCGTGTGAGATACCGCAGCGGCACGCCCTTGCGGTTGAATACCGTCAAAATCAGAACACCGTAAACCAGCACCAGAGATACCGTAATGATACAGCCGATGCGCATATAGGAATACTGCCGCAGATGCTCCCCAAACAGGTTGGTCACCTGCAAAAGCAGTGCAAACCCGCATACTAAGAGGGATCGCTTCATATTGAGCCGCGTGATAAACAGCTCCAGCGAACTGGGCAGGCGTTCTTCCTTTGCGGTTTTTCTCAACAGCTCCGCCATGAAACTCCTTATTGGTACTTGTTTCCGCAATTGGTAATTCTTTAACGTAACGGTGATGATATCACAATGTTTCGTACTATTCAAGAAGAGAAATCTACGGTTTCTTCTAATTTTTCGCTGTTCCGGCGTGTATTCGCGTACCGGAACAGCGAAAAAATGCGCTTTCTACTGTTCACCGGGGTAATACAGCCCCCAGCTGTGCCGGATCTCGTCCATCAGCGCCATGATGCGGATGGTTTCTTCATGCGGCATTTCCGGGCACTCCGTTCTTCCCTCCCGGATGGCGCGAATGGCAGATTCCACCTCGTATTCGTAGCCTGTGATCTGCGGCGGGCGCTCAATGCGGTCTACCGGCTTATAGGAGCTGTCGTAGATGGTGAGGCGCTCAAAGTTATTGATATTATCCACCACAGCAAAACCGGTTTCGCCATAGAAAATGCCCTGCCTATCCGTTACGGAGATCACGTTGGAATGGAGCATGGCAATGCGCCCGTCCTCATAGGTGAGGGTCACGCTGTTGCAGGTATCCACCCCGCGATCGTTCATCACCGCCGTAGAGCTGATGTTGTTTACATCGTCCCCAAAGAACATGGACGCAAAGGTCAGCGCATACACGCCAACGTCCAACAGCGCGCCGCCTGCCAGCGCGGGGTCCTGAATGCGGGGCACGCTGTACACAGGGTAGCCTAAGTTGGCGGAAAGACCGGTGATCTTGCCGATTTTGCCGCTTTGCAGAAACTCCCGAATGGTGTTTGCCATGGGCATATATCTAGGCCAAATGGCCTCCGTTACCAGCACGCCCTTGGCCTCCCCGGCGCGCAGCACATCCTCAGCCTGCTTGGCGGTCACGGTAAAGGCCTTTTCGCACAGTACATGCTTACCCGCCTCGATGCACAGCATGGCATGCTGCGCGTGATGCGAATGCGGCGTGGCGATATACACCAAGTCCACCTCGGGATCGGACAGCATGGCCTCATAAGAGCCGTACGCCTTGGTGAATCCGAATTCCTGCCGGAATGCCTCCGCGCGCGCCCCGTCCCGCGCCGCCACGGCGTAGGCTTCCACATTGCTCATGTGCGAAACGGTGGTAGCCATCATGCGGGCAATACTGCCTGCGCCCAAAATACCTAGCTTTGTTTTTTCCATAACCCTTCTCCTTTTCTTCCTCGTTTGCTCCGGCTTCTGCCGGCCTCTGGGCTCCTTGCGCTGTCATGTGCCAAGAAGCGAAATCTGCTCCGTTTTATACGGGCCCTGATACCCCTGTATGATATCCTGCATGCGATACACCATCCCCGTTTCTTCACAGGCAGTCTCCAGCGTTTGCGTAAGCTCCGCCGTGCGGGGGCTGTGGCACGCATATTCCAAGCCGAACTGCTTCACATACTTTTCTTTCATGCCGGGAAAGCGCTCCTCCAGCCGGTCAAAAAAGTACTGCCGCTGGTTTGCCCGAAGCGTCACGCCAAACAAGCCGTAAATATAGCCTGCGCCATGCGCCGCTGCTGCCTGCACCAGCGCTTGGATCATAGCCGGATCGTCCTCGATAAAGGGCAGCACCGGCATCAGCAGCACGCACACGGGGATGCCCGCCTGCGACAGCGCCCGGATGGCAGCCAGCCGCCGGGAGGGTGCGGGCGCGTGAGGCTCTATCTTTTTTGCCAGTGCATCGTCCACGGTGGTAAGGGTGATCTTTGCAAGCACCGGCGCGTTTTTTTGGATATCACAAAGCAGGTCGATATCCCGCGCGATCAGGTCGCTTTTGGTGGCAATGCCAACGCCGTAGCCGTATTTTGCCATCAGCTTCAGCGCGCCCCGGGTCAGCTCCGCCTTTTGTTCAAAGGGGTTGTACGGGTCGCTCATAGCGCCGGTGCCCACCACCCCGCGCTTGCGTTTGGTTCGAAGCTCCCCGTCCAGTATGGTCAACGCGTTCTTCTTGGCGCGAACGGTATCGAACTGCTCCACCCCGTAACACTCGCTGCGGCTGTCGCAATAAATACAGCCATGGCAGCAGCCCCGGTAGATATTCATATTGTAATGCATACCGAACCAGTTGTTGTTTTCGGCATACCCGGACAATAGCGTTTTTGCCGGAACGAACTGTAAGCCTGTTTCCATTTATACGATTTGCAGCACGCCTGGCTCTACGCCCAGTACATGCTCCACCATCGCCAGGATGGCCTCCTGCTTTTGCCGGTACGCCGTGTCAGAAAGCTCTTCAAAGGGCTTCTCATATAAGATACCCGCAATTCCGTACAATAAAAACGACGCCAACGATTCTGCGGGCAAGCCCAGCGGATTTTGTATTACGCCTAATTCCAACGCCTCCGCGATCATCCGCACGATGCTTGGCTGCACCTCCTGCATGGTGCGCTGGTGCATGGCCGTCAGCACGCTCCAGTGCAGCGAGGTATTTTTTAGTTCGATATACTCCCGGATGCTGCCCTTGAAGCGCTGCATCAGCATATGATACCGCTCGGAAAGTGGAATGGAGCGATCCACGGCGATGGCGTTGAAAAAGTCTGCATACCCGCGCATATAAAAGTTGACCGCCGCCTCGAACACCGCGTCCTTGGAGGGGAAGTAATGATAGAACATCCCCACCTCGCCGCCCACGGCGTCTAAGATCATACGCACAGACGTTCCCTCGTAGCCGTTTTTTAAAAACAGCTTTAATGCGGCGGATATGATGGCGTCTTTCCGGCCGCCGGTAAGCACTGCTTTTCTGGGCATTGTGTCACCCCCGGTATTTTCAGAATTTTGTTCTTCTTATAGTATATCAACAACCAGAAAGAGCTTCAACCGTAAGAAAAAATGATTGCGGCATGAAAAACTGGCGGCGGGTCGATGTGGTCATCGACCCCTACCCCCATTGCATCAACATAGTTTGTATAAACGTAGGGGCGGATGACCACATCCGCCCGTTACAATTCCTTATATGCGATTGACCTGATGAACGCCGCTTATTCGATCACGGTATTCTTGCCCGTGAGCCCAACAAACGCGCCCTGCTTTGCTTCATTGCTGTCCGGATGCGCAATGAGCCACTTGTTCCTAGCCCAAAGGAGCTTATCCTCCCAGTTCTTGACCGTGATCTCGGGCTTATCGGTATTGGTGCCCTTGGGAAGCACCACCGCCACACGGAAGCCCGCCTCGCCCTTAGGATTGCAGGGGGCATAGTGCAGCGTGGTTTCGTAAAACTGCACCACGGTGCCTGCGGGAGCTAAGAACGCTTCGACCTCGGCGGTATCCAGCTTACCCTCCCGCACCTTTTGCAGGGAGGCTACCAACAGCACGATGTCGTTTGCAGGGATGTTCACCTCAGAATCCCGATGGTACTCCAAGCAATTCAAGGCCTTGTTGTATCCGTTGCAGTAACCGATCTGGATGGGCATACCGCCGTAGATCGCGTTTTGAATGTCCGCCGCGATCGGCAGAGCCTCCAGCGCTGCGTCTCCCGGCACATACACGGTGCTGTCCGCAGGCATGGGAGAGACCTTGTTGAGGGTATCGAGAAACCCCGTTACGTCATACCCGGTGATGACCTTGCCGTACGCGTTAAAAGCCGCGTCAAATACTGTTTTCATAAATGCATTCCTCTCTTTTACTGTTTATTACAACGTTGCCAGCGTGGCATACGCATCCTTCAGCGCCGGATAAAGCGTGGTATACAGCTTGTAGAACGGCTCGTAGGCCTTGCTGTTTTCCGCTACGGGCTCCTGCCGGGTGTTCTTTTTGATCATAGCGTCGCAGGCGCTTTCTACCGATTCGTACAGCCCCGCACCGACGCCTGCCAATATCGCCACGCCAAGCGCCGGGCCCTCGGAGGCGGAAATGGTAGACACCGGGCAGCCGTAAATATCCGCCAGCATCTGCCGCCAGAAGGGGCTCTTGCCGCCGCCGCCGCATACCAGCATATCGTCTGCCGTTACATGCATGCCGCGCAGTACGTCCAAGCAAGCCCGCTGGGAGAAGGAGACCCCCTCCATCACGGCGCGCAGCATGTGATACTTGGTGTGGATGGCAGAAAGGCCAATGAACGCGCCACGGCTGTTTTCATCCAGTATGGGGGAACGCTCGCCCATGAGGTATGGCAGGAAAATGAGCCTGTCGGAGCCGATAGGCAGCTTTTCCGCCTCGGCGGTGATGATGGGGTATACGTCCTTCCCCGCCGCCTCCGCCGCCTTGTGCTCTTCCATGAAGATGGTATCCCGCAGCCATTTTAGAGACAAACCAGCCGCCAGCGTGCAGCTCATCACCGTGTAACAGCCCGGCACTGCATGGCAGAAGGTATGTACGCGGCCTTTGGGATCGATGGTAACTGTATCGGAATGGGCAAACACCACGCCGGAGGTGCCGATGGTGGTAAAGGCACGGTCTTTTTTGACCACGCCCATGCCAACTGCCGCCGCCATGTTGTCTGCCGCGCCGCCTACCACGATGGTGCCAGCCGCAAGGCCGGTCAAGGCCGCCGCCTCTTCCGTTACGCAGCCGGTGATCTCGGGAGACTCATATACCTTAGGTAACAGCGCCGGGTCGATATCGAGCTTATCCAGCACTTCCTTAGACCAATCGCGGGCGGTCACGTCCAGCAGGTTGGTGCCGGAAGCGTCGGAGGCCTCGGTCGCGAACACACCGGTAAGCATGTAGCGCACATAATCTTTAGGAAGCATCATGTGGCGGCACTTGTTATAAACCTCCGGCTCATTGTCACGCACCCAAAGGATCTTGCCCGCGGTAAAGCCCGTTAAAGCGGGGTTGGCGGTGATCTCGATCAACCGCTCCCTGCCGATGGTTTCCGTAATGTAACGGCACTGTGCGCTTGTACGCCCGTCGCACCAAATGATGGATTTCCTGAGCACCTCGCCGTTTTCATCCAACATCACCAAGCCGTGCATCTGCCCGGAAATGCCGATGCCCGCAATATCCTTAGGTGCAGCGCCGCTTTTTTTGACCACCTCCGCAAGTGTGTCTACCGCTGCGTGCCACCAGTCTGCCGGGTCCTGCTCCGCCCAGCCGTTTTGAGGCTGATACATGGGGTACTCCCGGGATGCGGAGGCCACTACGGTACCCGCCGCGTCAAACAACACGGTTTTGGTGCCGGAGGTGCCTAAATCGATACCAATCAAATATGGCATACTGTTCTCCCCTTCCTGTTATAGCATCTATATGATCAATCTAGATTTTCTTTGATTTTGATGATGGTACTGAACACGTAATTGTCCGGTTTGTATTTTTTATCGTTCAGAACGTAGTCAAACACCCGTTCCACCGCCACGTAACCTTGATTGCGCGGGTCTTGGCAGATGGTAAAGCTGACCACGCCCTTTTTGATGTACTCCCGTGTGCTCTCGATTTCGTCGTGACCGATCACAAGCGGCCGCACGCCTTCCCGTTCCTCCACCGCACGGCATACGCCCGCCGTACCTGCGGCAACCGTATAAATGCAGTTGATCTCCGGGTGCTCCGCCAGTACCGTCTTTGTTTTTTTATAGGCGATATCCACGCTATCCTGCGTTTCAAAAAGATCGATCACCTCAAAGGGCACGTGCTTGTCTCCAAGCGTTTGTAAAAAGCCCTGCATGCGCTCGTTGTGGCCCTTGATCTTTAATGAGCCGGTGGCAATGAGCACATTGAGCTTTTCCTTTGCCATAATAGAGAGCATTCCTGCTGCCGTTGCGCCGTTGTTGTAATAATTGCAGCCTACATAGCAAATGTAATTGGTATCCGTTAAATCCGTATTCACGGCAACGATGGGTATGCCGTCCGCCGCCAGCTCGTTTAGATACCGGCGAATCTCCGGCACGTCCACCGTGGAAATGCACAGCGCTTGGCAGCCGGCCTTTGCCAGCTCGTAAATGCCCTTGATATGGTCCTCGGAATCGTAACCGCAAATTTCCTTGAGCATCACCGAAACGCCAAAGTCGGAAAGCTCCGCTTCCGCCACTCGCATGCCCTCCACCACAGCGGTGAAAAAGGGATTGTTGATGCTGGGCATCATGCAGCCGATGGTCAGCGGCTGCCGGGTAGCGGCAAGGAATTTGCCTGCACGGTTTGGTACATACCCCAAGGCATTGGCGATCTCTTTTACATGCACGGCGATCTGCGCGTTAACGCCGGGTCTGTCGTGCAGCACGCGATCCACCGTACCCCGGGAAACGCCCGCCTGTTCTGCAATTTGTTTGATGGTAACTGCCAATCTATACCTCCGCTGCTACACTTGTTTGCTGTATAGAACCGTTCACTGCCGTATGAAAGCTGCCTGCCGTTAGTAAGCGCAGGGAAACAGGCTCATAGAACGGCTGCACATATGATACGGGGAAGGGGCGATTTCGCTCCTTCCCCGCGCAGTGTTTTTCTTAGAAGGGATTCTCGCTGCTGTAGGGCAGAGACTTGGGCTGGTTGTACGCAATGTCGCCTACGCCCAGCATGTTGAACACGGAGAACAGCGCCCGGCCTACATGGCCGAAGGCCACCGCACCGTGATGGGGATAGTTCTTCTCGATGAGCACATGGCGATAGAAGCGCGCCATCTCGGGAATGGCGAACACGCCGATGCCGCCGAAGGAACGCGTGGCAACAGGCAGCACCTCGCCCTGTGCGATGTAAGACACCAGCTGGCCCTTTGCATTGCCCTGCAGGCGGTAGAAGGTGATGTCGCCGGGGATGATGTCGCCTTCCAGCGTGCCGCGGGTGATGTCGGGCTCGCCGTCAGGCTCCAAGCCGCGCTTCATGATGAGCTGGTACTTCATGGTGCCCTTGGTCAACCGGCACATAGGCGTGTTGCCGCAGTGGAAGCCCATGAAGGTATCTTTATGCGTATAACCGGTTTTGCCGGCGATCTCCGCATCGAACATTTCCTTAGGCACGGAGTTGTTGATATCAAGAAGCGTTACGCTCTCGCCGGTAACGCAGGTGCCGATGAACTCGGACAGCGCGCCGTAGATATCCACCTCGCAGGAGGTGGGGATGCCCATGGCGGTGAGGCGGGAGTTGACATAGCAGGGTACAAAGCCGAACTCGGTTTGGAAGGCAGGCCAGCACTTGTTTGCAAATGCAGCATACTCGCGGCAGCCAAGGTTGGCATCGATCCAATCCAGCAGGGTCAGCTCATACTGCGCCAAGCGCGGCAGGATGCCCGCCATCTTGTTGCCGTCGCCAAGCTCTTCTTCCATCTCCTTGATCTTTGCGGGGATGCGGGGGTCGTCCTTATGCTTGTTGTAGGCAACCAACAGATCCAGCTCGGAATTCTCCTGAATTTCCACGCCCAAGTCGAACAGGGGCTTGATGGGTGCGTTGCAGGCCAAGAAGTCCTGCGGACGGGGGCCAAAGGTGAAGATCTTCAGCTTGGATACGGCGATAAGCGCACGCGCCACGGGCACGAACTCCTGCACCATGTCTGCCACTTCTTCTGCGGTGCCAACGGGATACTCGGGGATATAGGCCTTGATATTGCGAAGGCCGAGGTTATAAGAGCAGTTGAGCATGCCGCAGTATGCATCGCCACGATCGCTGGAGAGAACCGCGATGTTCTCCTCGGCGGAAGCCACGTACATCACAGGGCCGTCAAAATGCTTGGCTAAAAGCGTTTCGGAGGATTCCGGGCCAAAGTTGCCCAGAAGCACCACCAGCGCATTCGCGCCTGCGGCCTTTACATCTGCCGCCGCTTTTAACATGTCGTTTTCGTTCTCGATGGTCACGGTGCACTCATGGATGGGGCCGTATTTCTTTTCGTAGGCGGCCTTTAACGCAACGCGGCGCTTTTCCGACAACGTGATGGGAAAACAATCACGGCTGACGGATACCAAAGCTAGTTTTACTTGCGGGATGTTTTTCATGATACTACCTCCTGATGCTGTTTTGAATTGTTGAGATGGATAATGATTCCTGCTTGAAAAAGGTTGTGAACGTGCCCGTGCACGGTCTATGTGATAAACATACACCCTTCAACCTGTATTGTCAACAGCCACACGGGCGAAAAAACGTGAACTTTTTCGGCATTTGCGGTAAATGAACGCCATCCGTCCGCCGTGCCTCTACAGACGGATTTTGTTGTGAATACGCCGTAAAGAAAATGCCGCCGCCGTGAAGTACGGCAGCGGCGCGATCCCTTACGAAAACGTTTGCGTGCACATGCACGGCTGTTACATACGGTATGCCTTGGCCTCGATGACAGCAAGGCCGGGCACGCCCTCCGCGCCAATGTGCATGCCCAGCGTGATGAATCCGGCGTTGGCTGCAAGCAATAGCACAGCCAGCCAAATAAGCGCCGGATTGTTCATGGCACCCATGCAGCACGAAAGCACCAGCGCCGTTAAGGAAAACAGCGCGGTAAACGCCGCATACAGGCGGGTTTTAGGCTCTCCCGCCCCCGCAAGAAGTCCTTGCGCCAGCGGCAGTAAAATCAAAAGCACCAGCCCGATCTTGATGCTGCCCAGCCAGTAAAACAGTGCCGCTGCAACAGCGCCCTTACCCAACGCCCAGCAAAATAGAAATAAATACTGCTTTTTACGGCAGACCTGCTGATAGTATTTGAGCGGCCACGCGTTGTTCAGCGTGATGCGCGCGTTATACAACGCCTTGGTCATCCCCTTGGCGGCGGCAAACGACGTGCTTCCCCACGCCATGGAGAGGGTAAACACCACCCATGTGAAAAACAGCGCCGTCAGGAGTAAGGTTGCATTGGTCATAGGCTCGCCTCCCTTTTCTTTATTGAACCATCGGCAATACGTTCCGTCAAGGTCGCTTCCGTGACGAAAGCGTGAATTCTTTGCTGAATGATTTTGCCGGATCGTGCACAGCCTATCAAAAAAAGGAGTTTTCTCATGTTTCAACACGAAAAGCAATTATTACACCCCGTGGCGGTGGAAAAGGTGAACCGCCAGTATGCCGTACTGCTCCAAGAGCAGCTGGGCGGCGCAAACGGCGAGCTCAAGGCCGCCATGCAGTATCTTTCCCAGAGCTTTCGCATCAAGGACCCCGCCATCAAGGACATGTATATGGATATCGCCTCCGAGGAATTGAGCCACATGGAGATGGTTGCGCAAACCATCAACCTGCTGAACGGGCACGATGTGGAAGCGGAAATGGTGGGCGTTGGCGAGGTGGAGACCCATGTGCTTTTGGGCTTGAACCCGGGGCTCATCAACGCCTCCGGCTATTCCTGGACGGCGGATTATGTGTCCGTTACGGGCGACCTTTGCGCCGACCTGCTGTCTAATATCGCCTCCGAGCAGCGTGCCAAGGTGGTATACGAATACCTGTACCGGCAGATCGCGGACAAAAAGGTGCGGGAAACCATCGACTTTTTATTGAACCGCGAGGAAGCGCACAACGCCCTGTTTCGAGAGGCCTTCAATAAAGTACAGGATACCGGCTCCAACAAGGACTTTGGGGTAACGAAGGATTCGCGTATATACTTTGATCTTTCCAGCCCCTCCCCGCAAAATGCGTTTGGCGAAACCAAGGCAGACGCGCCCAGCTTTAAAGACCCCAATTCGTAATTTTCCCTGCCCACCGCTATGGCGAACTCTTAAAGCGGTGGTTTAAAAAGGTACGGGACGGCTTCGGCATTGTGCTGACCGCCCTGATGTAAAAAACGGCCTACCGCCCGACTGCAGGCGGTAAGCCGTTTTTTGTACCGTTCGAATACATTACTTTCAATAATACGCCTTGACTACTCGCCCGGCTCTGCGTGTACGCGGTTGAACCACGCACGGCTCGAGAAGGGCTTTTTGGTGACCCGCACAGGCGCTTCGGCGGCTTTTCCTACGGGCAGCAGCGCCACAACGCTGTATTGCGCCGGCAGCCTTAGATATTCTGCGATCTTTCCGCCGATATTGTTTTCGTCGGTGATCTGCCCCTCCCGCCAGCAGCTGTCGTAACCCAGCGCCTTAGCCGCAAGCAGGATATTCTCGATAGCGGCGCTGTAATCCTGTATATAAAAGGAATACTTCTTTTCCGTTAACACCAGCAGCAGCGCGGGCGCGTTTCCCGCGATCTGCGACGGCATAAGCGCCTTGATTCCGTTTAGTACATCCGGATCGTCTATCGCCACAACGGACGTGGACTGTTTATTACAGCCCGAGGGCGCGGCAAGCCCGGCCTCCATCATCGCCGTAAGGTCTGTTCGCGGCACCGGACTGTTCAAAAACGCGCCGCGATAGCTGTTTCTGCTTTGTATTGCTTCAAATAATTCCATGCGTATCCCTCTCTTTACACTGCTTGTTAGTTATACTTTCATTGTATGATATTTCCGCGATTTGGCAAGAACGCACTTGTTGGGTATATACTACCCGAAAGGAAAGGCTCTCCGGCTGTTTGATGGATATGCAGGGGAAATCGGGGAAAGGTTGACAAACGCCTGTTGGACTCTCCGCTCCATCCTCTGATTGCACTTGGTGCATCGCGCGCTGCCGCTTCTGTCGCTGCCCGGCCGCTAAAATTGTGCCACTGGTACGATTTCTAAACGCGGCTTCGAGTCCAACTATATCGGGAGAAGCAAAAGAAATACCGCCCTGTTGGGCGGTATTTCTTTTGGCTCCCCCTGTTGGACTCTCCGCTCCACCCGCTGCCAGCTTGTGCTCCGCACGGCGCAGGCGGGCGCGGCTGTCGCTGCCCGGCCGCTAAAAACGATGCACCTCATCGTTTTTTTTACGCGGCTTCGAGTCCAACTATATCGGGAGAAGCAAAAGAAATACCGCCCTGTTGGGCGGTATTTCTTTTGGCTCCCCCTGTTGGACTCGAACCAACGACATTTCGGTTAACAGCCGAACGCTCTACCGACTGAGCTAAGGAGGAACGGTACGCGAAATATCTTACATGATAAGGGGTTGGATAGCAACCTTTGCAATTCGCGTTTAATCCGTATTATCTCCCATTTTCTTTTTATTACTCCTGTTTTCTTTTGATTGCTCCACCAAATCCGTTTCGGCGTATATTTTTGTGGCTTTGTTGACTGGTTTCCCGCTGTGATATATGATGGGTTTAACATTGGATTTTTATGTGGTAAAGGAGCTTTCATGACGCATCGGCATACGGTATCCCGTAAAAAAATCATACGTTCCAAGGGCCTGCTGCTGTTTTTGATCATCCTGTTTATGTTCGTTGGCACGGGAGCGATCAACTTTGCCGCCAATCAAGGCGTATACACGCTGCCCTATCAAATTCTGTTTTATGTGTGCATATTCATCATTGCATGGCTGGTCTACCGGGATCACATCGTAGAATACCGCTACGAAGCCACGGACAAAGCGCTGGTGGTGTTCCGAGTGATAGGCAAAAAAGAAAAGCCCATGGACGGCGTGGCGCTGTGCGATATCGAAGCCATCCTGCCTTACGAGGAAGCCCGGGCGGGCGCGCGTGGACTGGAGCATAACCTGTCTGCCGTTGCAAAGAAAAAGGCACAGGCTGTGATCTACCATAACGAGAAGGGGCGGCTGTTGTGGCTGATCCTCTCCCCCAGCGACGCATTCCTTACTATATTAAAGGAAAAGGTACAAATAGCACGGAATCCATCCGCTGCCGATACGGCAGCGCCGGACGAACCCGAAGCCAAGGAAGAATAACAAAACTGTATGAAGCATCTGCCGGAGGTCCTTGGGGAATACGAAAAGCAAAACGGTGCAAGATTCCACATGCCCGGCCACAAAGGGCGCGGCATGGCGGGATTTTGGCGCTCGTCGCTTTCGAAATGGGACGTGACCGAGCTTTCGGGAACGGACAACCTCCACGCACCCGAGGGGGCGCTGCTGCAAGCCCAGCAGGACTGCGCGCAAGCCTTTGGCGCGGCAGACAGCTTCTTTCTGGTAAATGGCTCCACTTCGGGGATACTCGCCATGCTGCTGTCGCTCCCGGCAGGCTCGCATGTGCTGTTGGGGCGTGACTGCCACCGTAGCGCTATTTCCGGGTTGGTGCTTGCCGGGCACAGCTGCTCGTTCGTGTACCCCGCCTATGAAAACGGCTTCGGCATGTTCAGCATGGTGGAGGCAGCGGCAATAGACGCTGCGCTTGCCGCCCAGCCCGCACAGGCAGTACTGATCGTTTCTCCCAATTATTACGGGCTTTGCGCCGATCTTCCGGCAATTGCCGCCGTGTGCCGCAAGCACGGGGCGCTGCTGTTTGTGGACGCAGCACATGGCGCACACTTTCCCTTTGGCAAAACCCTGCCGGAAAGTCCGGCGGGCTATGCCGACCTTTGGGTGCAAAGCGCACATAAAACACTAAACGCGCTTGGTCAGTCCGCACTGCTGCACCGGGGCAGCCGCTGTACCGTATCCCGGGAGCGGCTGCTGTATGCCCTTTCCATAGTGGAAACCAGCAGCCCTTCCTATTTATTGATGGCCTCGCTGGACTGGGCACGGTATTGCGCCTTGACCCGGCAAGACTGGGATCACGAAGCAGCGCTATGCAAAAAGCTGCAAAAAAGCATCGGTGCGCTGCCCGGGTTCCGGGTGCTCACCCATGCGCTTACAGGCCAAGCGGGCATTGCGGACGCAGACCCTACCCGCCTGACCATCGACACCACGCTTCGCGGCATTACGGGGTTTGCAGCTGCGGCGGCGCTGGAACAGGAAAACGTGTTTGTGGAGATGGCCGATCCCCGTCGGATCGTATGCATCTGCACCCCGTCGGACGATCCCAATTGGTATGCCATGCTTTATAAGGCGCTGACGCGCCTGCCCTACGGCACCACCGAGCCGCCGCCTCAGCCTAAAATGCAAACGCCGCCAACGGCGCGGCTTTCACCAAGAGATGCCGCCTTGGGAGAAACGGAACTGATTGTGCCGGAGCAGGCCGCCGGACGCATTGCGGCAGAAGCCGTGGGCGCATACCCGCCGGGCATTGCGCTATGGATACCGGGTGAAGAAATCACCGATGGCAATGTTTCCCAGCTTATGCAGCAGCGTGCCATGGGCGCTGCCGTGTTTGGGCTTCGAAACGGCATGCTGTCGGTGGTAAAATAAAGGAGTTATTATGCCAAGGTTCAAAGCTGTACTGTTTGATTTTGACGGCACGCTGGTGGAAAGCGGCCCTGCTATTTTTTACGCCCTGCGTTTAGCCCTGCAGGACATGGGCTTGCTCGTTCCCCCGGATACCACGCTGCGCCGTATGGTGGGCCCGCCGCTGATGGAGGGCTTTACCCAGATACTGGGCATGACCGTGGAGCAGGGAGAGCAAGCGTTTGGGTATTACCGGACGCACTACTTCGAAAAAGGCGATTCGCTGATCGTTCCCTATCCGGGCGTGATGGACCTGTTAGAGACCCTCCAGAAAAACGGCATTGTTACCGGCATTGCCACCTGCAAGCAGACCGCCCCCGCCAACCGGCAGGCAAAGCTCACCGGCATCGATCAGCACATCGACCTGATCGTTGGGCTGGACGAGAGTGCAGGTCGCTTTACCAAGGCGGACGTGCTGCGGTACAGCATGGAAACCCTGCATTTAACGCAGGACGAAATGGTACTGGTGGGCGACCGCAAGTACGACTGCGAGGGTGCAAACGAGGTTGGCATGCCCTGCATCGGCGTGCTATACGGCTACGGCAGCCGGGAGGAGCTTTCCCAATACGATCCGCTGGCGCTGGTAAACACTACCGGGGAGCTGGCAGAATTCTTACTGCGCCCATGAGTAACGCTGTAATGATAAACGCCCTGTATAAGGCCATCCGCGAAAACCGTGCCCCGCACGCTTTGCTGATTACCGGCATGGACGGCAGCGATACAAGCGGGGTGGCGCTTTCTGCCGCCGCGCTGATCACAACAGGCGAGGCCGACCCGGCGCGCTTGACCAACTGCCCGGACTGCACCGTATTAGGCCCGGGAAAGATCGGCGTAAACGATGTGCGGGAGCTTTTGCAAAGCCTTGCCCTCCGGCGGCACGGCACAAACCGGGCTGCCGTGCTGTTGGATGCTCATACCACGACCCCTGCGGCGCAAAACGCGCTGTTAAAAACCTTAGAGGAGCCGCCGGAGAACACCACGCTGTTGCTTTCCGGGCGAGAAGAGGAGCTTTTGCCCACCATCCGCTCCCGCTGCTCTGCCCTGCGGCTGGGCGCAGAGCCGCTGGAGGCCATTGCGACGCGGCTGCAAAATAAGGGCGTATCTTCTCAGTTGGCGCGGCACTGCGCGGCGCTTTCCTGCGGTGCACCGTTGTTGGCGGAGCTGTTGGCCTCGGAGGAGCGCTTGGCGTTTCGGCAGGCTGCGCTTTCGGTATTTGCGGAAGCCCTGACCGCCCCCGTACCGCCGTTTAGCAAGGCGCGAGGCCTGCTTACCACCCCCTGCGCCCCGTTCGACGAGGTGTCCCGCACACCAAACGAGCAAAAATGCTTTGCTATGCGAACTCTCCTGTTTGACTGGCGCTCCGTTTTACGGGACGCACTCCGTCAAACCGCCGGGCTGCCCACGGAATTATCCCATGATTCCCAATTCGTCACCTGTGCCGCCCGCTTTACAAGTGCACAAATTCAAGGTATGATTGATTTGATATCGTCCGCCGAGACGGGTGTGTTCGTAATGAGCCCCGAGCCCGCGCTGGACGATCTAATCGCATCGTTGTTTGAGCTGCGGCAAAACGCCGCAAAAAGGAAAGGATAAACTATGGCAATCGTCATTGGCGTTCGTTTTTCCGAAAACGGACGTATGTACTATTTTGACCCCGGCGAAAGCGAACTGCATGAAGGCGACGGCGTGATCGTGGAGACCGCTCGGGGCATGGAATTCGCGGACGTGATACAGGGCAACCAGGAGGTGCCGGAGGAGCAGATCGTAGCGCCCTTAAAGGGCATCCTTCGCGTTGCCACCGACGCCGACCGCGAGACCCGCAGGAAAAACGCCGAGCGGGAAACACAGGCGTACGACATCTGCGTACAGAAGATTCAACAGCATGGGCTGGACATGAAGCTGGTCAACGTGGAATACTCCTTCAACGGCAGCAAGGTCACGTTCTATTTTACTGCCGAAGGCCGCGTGGACTTCCGCGAGCTGGTAAAAGACCTTGCCTTCCAGTTTAAAACGCGCATCGAGCTTAGGCAGATCGGCGTGCGGGACGAAGCCAAAATGCTGGGCGGCCTTGGCTCCTGCGGGCGGCCTGTTTGCTGCAAAACCTTCTTAGACGATTTTCAGCCGGTGTCCATCAAAATGGCAAAGGAGCAGAACCTGTCTCTCTCCCCCACCAAAATCAGCGGGCTTTGCGGCAGGCTGATGTGCTGCCTGAAATACGAGCAGGACGCTTACGAGGCTATGCGCAAGCTGATGCCCAAGGTGTCAAAAGAGGTCGTAACACCCGACGGTTGGGGCACCGTGTTAGATAACAACGCCATCACCGAAAAGACCAAGGTGCGCGTTGCCCTGCCGGACGGCACCTACGACGTGCGGGAATATCATTTTTCCGACGTGCACCGTCCCGAGGCCGGAGAAGAAGCGCCGGTGATCGCCCCAGCCCCCGTACGGGAGCCCAGAGAACCGCGCGTGCCGAAAGTCCCCCGCGTGGTGCGTCCGCACCGCGTGGAGCGCAAGCCCTTCGCGTCTTTGGCGGAGCGGGATGCGGATGCTGAATCCAAGCAGCCGACGCAAGAGCCGGCTAAGAGCGACCAAAACCCGGCGGCAGCACCCGCCGAGGCCGGTGAGCAGCCCAAAAAGCGCAGCAATCACCGCCGGGGCGGCAGGAACCGCCGCCGCAGCACGAACCCGCAGGGCGCAGCGCCTAAGGCACCGGAAACGCCACAATAATTCACCGAAAATTCCATTGCATTTTACGGTGCACATGGTACAATAATTGCATCATGATATGGAGGTATCACAATGGCTTATCAAATCAACGAAGAGTGCATCAGTTGCGGCGCATGCGAAGGCGAATGCCCCGTCAGCGCGATTTCTCAGGGTGACGACCGTTACGTGATCGACGCGGACGTCTGCATCGATTGTGGTTCCTGCGCGGGCACCTGCCCCGTTGGCGCTCCCAACCCCGCCTAATACCCCAACAGCGCGAAGCCGCGGTTTACCGCGGCTTTTTTATTGGCGCATATGAGGAACGGAAGCAACAGTTGAGTTTTATGCCGTAAAGTGGTATGCTCTAGCGGAAATATATACATTCACTGAGGAAACAGGAGGATACTATGAAAAGCAGACAGGATATCAAATCGCTGGCAAAGATCGCTTTTACCAACAAGTACTGGATATGCGTTGGCGTAAACGTTGTGGTGATGCTGATCATCGGCGCGGTTTCCGGTTTTTCCCTTGGCATTGGCGGACTGATTTTATCGGGCCCTCTCATGATCGGCCTCGGCTTCTTCTGCCTTTGCCTGTATCGCGGGCAGGAAGCGGATTTCGACACCGTGTTCAACTCCGGCTTCAATAACTTCGGGCGCAAGCTCGGCGGCTACCTCTGGATGGAGCTGTTCTTGTTCTTGTGGTCTCTCTTGTTCGTGATCCCCGGCATCATCAAGGCCTTCTCCTACGCCATGACGCCGTACATCTTGGCGGACTGCCCCAATGTGAAGGCGCAGGACGCGTTAAAGCTTTCCATCCGCATGATGAACGGGCATAAGGCAGACCTGTTCGTGTTTACGCTAAGCTTCCTCGGCTGGATGCTCCTATCCGGGCTGACCGGCGGCATTCTGTACATTTTCTACGTTGGGCCCTATATGAACAACGCCATGGCTGGCTACTATGCAGAGCTGAAGGAAAACGCCATCATGAACGGCGTGGTTTCCGTAGACGAGCTTGCGTAATCACCTATAACAAAAGAACAGGGGCAGGACGAAACCGTCCTGCCCCTTGCTTATGCGCCGCGTTATTTCTTCATGCGCTCCATTGCCTTGATGGTGTTTTCGCGGGAGGCAAAGGCCGTCATACGCAAATACCCCTCGCCCGCCGCGCCGAAGCCCGCACCGGGGGTGCCTACGATCTGCTTTTCGTTTAACAGCCAGTCGAAAAAACCCCAGCTGTTAGTAGGTGTTTTTACCCAGATATACGGCGCGTTCACGCCGCCGTATACGGTATAGCCCGCGCTTTCCATGGCGGACTTGATGATGCGGGCGTTCTCTTTGTAATACGCCGCCACTTCCTCGATCTGCTTGCGCCCCTCGGGGGTAAACACCGCCTCCGCCGCGCGCTGGGTGATGTATGGCGTACCGTTGAAGCGGGTGGTGTGCCGCCTGTTCCAAAGCGCGTTCATGGATACGGTATTGCCAAATTCGTCCGGGTACTGCAAGGCCTTGGGCACCACCGCGTACGCACAGCGCACGCCGGTAAAGCCGGCGGTCTTGCTCATGGAACGGAACTCGATGGCGCATTCCTTCGCGCCCTCGATCTCGTAAATGCTGTGGGGAACATCGTCGTCCTCAATGAATATTTCGTAGGCGGAATCGTAGAGGATGAGCGCCTTGTTTTTCAGCGCGTAATCCACAAACACCTTTACCTGCGCGCGCGTCAGCGTCATGCCCGTGGGGTTATTGGGGTAGCACAGGTACAAAACGTCTACCGGCTCCTTGGGAAGCTCCGCCATAAAGCCGTTTTCCTCCGTGCAGGGCAGGTATACGATGTGCTCAAAGCCGCCCTTGTCCTCCAAGAACCTGCCGCCGCGCCCCGCCATTACGTTGGTATCCACATACACGGGATACACGGGGTCCATCACGGCGATCACCGCGTCGCGGGAAAACAGCTCTTGGATGTTGCCAACGTCGCACTTTGCACCGTCGGAAATAAATATTTCGTCCGGCGCGATCTCCACGCCGATGCGTTTATAATCAAACGCCGCAATGGCCTCGCGCAAAAACGCATAGCCCTGCTCCGGCCCGTAGCCGCGGAAGGTAGCGGCCTCGCCCATTTCGTCCACCGCTTTATGCATAGCGGTAAGAACCGCGGACACCAGCGGGCGGGTCACGTCCCCAATGCCCATTTTGATGACCTCCGCCTCGGGATGCGCCTCTTGGTACGCGGCAGCCCGGCGGGCCACTTCGCTGAATAAGAAATTGCCGTGGAGCAGGCTGTAATTGCCATTCGCCTTGAACATAAACGACCTCCGAAGATAAAGATGGTTTATTATAACATGATTTTTCCCCGCCGCAAACCAACAAACGCGAAAGGTTTGCGCCACCCGACAGAATGAGATATACTAACGCAAGAAACCAGAGAGGATTTGAACCGCGCATGATCGAGCTCAAAGACGTTTGCTACCGCTACGAGAACGCCGCCCGCCCGGCGTTGGATGGCGTGACCTTATCCATCCAAGAGGGCGAGATGCTGGCGATCGTTGGCCACAACGGCTCCGGCAAAAGCACGCTGGCAAAGCACTTAAACGCACTGTTGCTGCCGGAAAGCGGCGTTGTGACCGTGGACGGGCTGGATACGAAGGATGAAAACAACACGCTGGCCATCCGCCAGCAGGTAGGTATGGTGTTCCAAAACCCGGACAATCAGCTGGTGACCACCATTGTGGAGGAGGACATCGCCTTTGGCCCGGAGAACCTAGGCGTGCCGCCGGAGGATATCCGAAAACGCGTGGACGGGGCGCTTGCCGCCGTGGATATGCAGGCGTTTTTTGACCGTGCGCCGCACATGCTTTCCGGCGGGCAAAAGCAGCGCATTGCCATTGCTGGCATGCTTGCCATGCAGCCCCGCGTGCTTGTGTTGGACGAAGCCACCGCCATGCTGGATCCTGAGGGGCGGCGGGAGGTATTGGCTATCGTGCAAAAGCTGAACAGGGAGCAGTGCATAACCGTCGTTATCATCACGCAGTTTATGGAGGAAGCTCTGCTTTGCAACCGCGTTGCGGTGATGGCGCATGGAACGATCGATATGCTGGGCACCCCCAAGGAGATATTTCGCCAAGGCGCGCATCTTCGGGAGCTTGGGCTGGATGTGCCCGCCATGGTGCGCATTCGTGACGAGCTTGCCATGCAGGGCACGGTGCTTCCCGGCGAACCCGTTACGGTAAGTGAGCTGGCAGACGCTATTGCTTCCGTGCTGGCAGCCGGAAAGGGGGCGTAAGCGTATGGCGATCGTTGTACAAAACCTGCAATACATTTATATGCCCGGCAGCGCCATGGCGCACACCGCGCTTAGCGACATTTCCTTTACCGTAAACGAAGGCGAGTTTCTGGGGATCATCGGCCACACGGGCTCCGGCAAAAGCACGCTCATTCAGCATTTGAACGGGCTGGTACAGCCAAGCGCCGGAACGGTAACGGTGGATGGACTTACTCTCTCCGATAAAAAGCAGCGCATCCGCGCCCGCTCGCTGGTGGGCATGGTGTTCCAATACCCGGAGTACCAGTTGTTTGAGGAAACCGTTGCAAAGGACATTGCCTTTGGGCCTAAAAACATGGGGCTTTCCGATGCCGAGATACAGGAGCGCATAACCGAGGCCATGGCGCTTGTGGGGTTAGACTACGCGCAGTTTGCGGAGAAATCTCCCTTTGACCTTTCCGGCGGCGAAAAGCGCCGGGCTGCGCTGGCGGGCATCGTTGCCATGCGCCCCAAGTATTTGGTACTGGACGAACCTATGGCGGGGCTTGACCCCAAGGGCCGCAAAAGCATTCTGGATATGGTTTTGACATTGCGCAAAACCACCGGCTGCGCCATCGTGATGGTATCGCACTCCATGGACGATATTGCAGAAAATGCCGACCGCGTGCTGGTGCTAAACGACGGTACAATCGCCATGCTGGATACGCCCGAGGCTGTATTTCGTGATGCGAAAGCCCTCGAGGAAATGGGGCTGTCCCTTCCCAAGGGAGCGGAGCTTCGCTCTGCCTTGGAGGCACGGGGCATCACCGTGCCTGCCCGCTGCTTTACCACCAGCAGCATAGAGCGCTGGCTTGTGGAGGTGACGGCAAAATGAATATCACATTAGGGCAGTATTTCCTGGGCAATTCCCCCATACACCGCCTCGATCCGCGCACAAAGATCCTGCTCATGCTGCTGTACATCGTGATCGTGTTTTTGGTGCAGTCCATTTGGCTGTTTATTCTACCGGCGGCATTCGTGTGCATGGTGATTCTGCTTTCCCAAGTGCCGGTAAGCTATGTGCTGCGCTCCCTCAAGCCGCTTCGGTTTTTGCTGTTGTTCATGTTTGTGATCAACCTGTTTTTCACGCCCGGCGTAACGGTGCTATTATCGTTCTGGATCATCAAGATCACAAACGAGGCGCTGCTGCAGGCGGTCTACATCTCGCTGCGGCTGATTCTGTTGGTGGCGGGCACGTCGCTTATGACCCTTACCACCTCCCCCGTTTCCCTGACGGACGGGCTGGAACGGCTGATGTCTCCCTTTGCACGGTTCCGCTTTCCCGCGCATGAGCTTGCCATGATGATGACCATTGCGCTACGCTTTATCCCCACGCTTATGGAAGAAGCGGACAAAATACAAAAAGCGCAGATGGCGCGCGGTGCGGATTTTGAAAGCGGCAACCTGATCGCCCGCGCAAAAAGCATGATTCCCATACTGGTGCCGCTGTTCGTATCCGCCTTCCGCCGCGCGGACGAGCTGGCCATGGCCATGGAATCCCGCTGCTATCACGGCGGCGAAGGGCGTACCCGCATGCATGTACTGCGCTTTACTGCGGCGGACGGGTATGCCGCGCTGGTGACCGTTTTTGTAACTGCCTCTATTGTTGTGCTGGAAGCGGTGCTGCCGTGAGCGGCGATACCCTACAGCCGAATACCGAAATCGTAACAGTCGGCTCTCCGACTGACCCCAACGAACCGGCTGCACCCATGTCCGTTCCAACGCCCGAATCCGAGAACGGCGGCAGTCAGCCGGCTGCCTTACTGCAAAAAAGGCGGCGGAACCGCTTGCTTCTTATTGCCGCCGTGTTATTGCTGCTGGCGCTTGTGTGGCAGAGCATCATAAACAAAAACGGCGTGGAGGGGACCCTCATCCGCACCCTGCAAGCCCACGGCTACACGGTTGTGGCGGACGATCTATACCCCGCCGCCGCGTACAGCGATACCAGCATTCGGGCGCTCCTGCCGGATACGGCATTGGAAGAAGCCGTTGCCGCGTCAAAAGCGGCGGGGTTTCCCTCGGATGTTGACCGAACCGGGCAGGTGGTGCTGTACATGACGGCGCTTTCCAATGCGGACGTGATCACGGTATTTGTGATCGACCGAAACGTGGAGCTGGCCTTTGTGCAAACGCCCAACACCGATTCGGTATACCCCTTATGGGAGGAGTAGCCATGCGCAATATCCGCCTTGTGATCGAATACGACGGTACCAATTACGTTGGCTGGCAGCGACAGCCCAACGGTATTGCGGTGCAGGAGGTATTGGAGCGTGAGCTTTCCGCCATCGTAAAAGCGCCTGTGACGTTACACGGCTCCGGCCGCACAGACAGCGGCGTACACGCGCTTTGCCAGGTTGCAAATTTTGAAACCAACGCCCGCATGCCCGCGGACAAATTTGCGTACGCGCTAAACGCGGGGCTTCCCCGGGACATTCGCGTGCGCTTTAGCGGCGAAGCGCCCTCGGATTTTCACGCACGCTTTTCCGCCAAGGAAAAAACTTATCGTTACACCATGCAGTTAGGCCCGCACAGCCGCGCCTTTTCCCGCAACACCGCGCTGCACCTGCACGGGCCGCTCAATATCCCCGCCATGGAGGCAGAGCTTCCTGCAATCATCGGCGAGCATGATTTTGCCGCCTTTATGTGCGCCAACACCAGTATACAAAGCACCGTGCGCACCATATACGCCGCCTCCCTTACCCAACTGGACGACTATCTGTATTTTGACATAACCGGCAACGGCTTTTTGTACAACATGGTGCGCATTATCGTTGGCACCCTGCTGGACGTGGGGCGCGGAATCCTTTCGCCCGGTGCCATACAACGCGCCCTTGCAACCGCCAGCCGTAGTGATGCGGGCGCAACTGCCCCCGCCCACGGCCTAATGCTCATTCGCTTAAAGTATCCGGATTTCGACACGGACGATCTCATTTAACATGGGGCTCCGCCCCATACCCCGCTGGGGATACATCCCCAGACCCCATTTACCGCCGGAAATATCCGGCGAGGGGTAAAATAGCTTCGCAGGCCGATGTGGTCATCGGCCCTTACGAAAAAGGGTACAGGGGCAAGGGCGGCTTGTTCCGCAGGCGGCGTCGTCCCTTAGGCTTTCAATCGTGGGCAAGGGCGGCTTGTTCCGCAGGCGGCATCGTCCCTTAGGCTTTCAATCGTGGGCAAGGGCAGCTTGTTCCGCAGGCGGCGTCGTCCCTTAGGCTTTCAATCGTGGGCAAGGGCGGCTTGTTCCGCAGGCGGCAACGTCCCTAATGCTTTTAATCGTGGGCAAGGGCGGCATGCACGGCCGTAGCCCACTCCTTGCAGGTTTTGACGGCCGTGCCGTAGGCACAGTCAAAACCTGAGAAAAGAATCAAAAAGGTGGGTGACCCGCAGGTCACCCACCTTTTTGAAAGCGTAAGCGCTACTTTATATCATTCTCGTCAAACACATCCCCGCACTCCGGGCAGAACTTGGGCGGCTTGGTGGGGTCATCCGGCTCCCAGCCGCACTTATCGCACTTGTAAAGGGGTGCGCTCTCCGGCTTCTTCGCGCCGCAGTCCGAGCAGAATTTGCCCTTGTTTACCGTACCGCAGACGCACGTCCAACCGCTTTTGCCTGCCGGGCGGGCTTTGCCGCACTCGGAACAGAATTTAGCCGTATTCGCCGTGCCGCAGGCGCACGTCCACGTTGCCGCAGCCACCTGCTGCGGCGTTGCCTGCCCCATTTGGTACAGACCCTGCGCGTTCATGCCGCCGGCGTTTTGTGCCATATTCATGCCCATAAACGCGCCCATTGCGCCCATGCCGCCTTCGTTGGCAGCGGCGGTCTTCATCGCCTCCGCCTGCGCGCTTGCCAGGTGCGCCGCCGCCATGGTGGGATTACGGAGCGCCGCGCTCTTTTGCAGTTCCTTGATGGCCTTTTCGTCTTCCTCGTTAGCAGTTACGGAGCTAACGCCGAAGGACACCACGGACACGCCGCGAAGCCCGCTCCACTTGGCAGAAAGCACATCGTTGAGCGCACCTGCCAATTCCTCGGTATGGCCGGGCAGCGCGCTGTACCGAATGCCCTGCGTAGAGATCTTTGCAAAGGCGGGCTGTAATGCGGTCAACAGCTCGGTTTTCAGCTGGCTGTCGATCTTGTCACGCGTGTAGCTTACGGACACATTACCGCAAACGTTTTTATAGAACAGCATGGGATCGGTCAGCTTATAGGAATACTCCCCGAAGCATTTGATGCCGATATCCATGTCCAAGCCGATGTTGTTATCCACCACGCGGAAGGGAACCGGATTGGCGGTGCCGTATTTATTGCCGATGATCTCCTTGATATTAAAGAAATAAATGCGCTGATCCTTACCGGTATCGCCGCCCATGGTAAAACGCTTTTTCAGTGTTTCCCATGTAGCCTTCAGGCCCTTGCCCAAGCCGCCGTAAAATATGGAGGGCTCCGTGGAACTGTCCCATACGAACTCGCCGGGCTCCGCGCAGAATTCTACGATCGCGCCCTGCTCCACGATCATCATGCACTGCCCGTCGTTTACCGCGATGATGGAGCCGTTGCTGATGATGTTCTCCTCGCCCTTATAGTTGGAGCTGCGCCCCGAGGTGCGTTTTACGCCCTTTTCCGCCAGTACGTTTTCCGACATTGCCTCACAATAAAAATACTCGCGCCATTGATCCGCCAGCACGCCGGTAAGCGCACCAACGCCAGCCTTCAGTAATCCCATATTGCTTTCTCCTTTTCATCAATATCATTGACGGCGAGCCTGCCCGCCTATATTCGACTTATCATTATATTACCATCATCACCGGCATATTTCCATCCCCGAATTCGTGGGAGTTGAGCGCTGCATTGCGGTTAGATACCGATGCGATACATCTTTTCGCTTAAACCGTTGCGAAGTTGCGGTCAACTGTGGTATATTGTGTGTTGCTGTGAGGTGTAGCGCGCCTCAAAGAAGAATATGTCTCCGTAGCTCAGCAGGATAGAGCGTTCGCCTCCTAATCCCCCCGAGCTGCACAAAAATTACATAACAAGTTCCCGTAGCTCAGCCGGATAGAGCGGTCGCCTCCTAAGCGACAGGCCAGGCGTTCGAATCGCCTCGGGAACGCCAAAAAAGCCCGGAAACAAAGCGTTTTCGGGCTTTCGTTATCTTGAAAAGCTTGCTAATTTCCGACTCTTAAAAGGACAAAAACAGGGTCATTTTGAGCGGCATTGGAACCCAAATCTGCGGCTTCAAAACCGGTACATTCGATCGATTTTACTACATTTTACCACATTTTCTATATAACCAATCCGTACATTCGCGGACTATGTGGACGTAATGGACTGACCAAAGTATCATCAGTTGTTTTATTTCTTTGAAGAGAAAAGGTATTTTCCCCCAACGAACATGATCACAGCACCTAATGCACTTCCAAACCCAATTAACACTTTTCCAAATGTAGTATCGAAGAACTTTTTGCTTCGTTCATCCATACTATCATATATCTTGGCTATCTCCATGAGTTGGTCAATAATGTACTTTTTGTTTTCAAAGGGTATATCGCCTTTGTTGAGCTCCGTTTTTAAAGCGTCGCTAATGTTATCGATTTTCTCAATAAGCGCTGATGTTGTTCGGTCATTTTTTTCTAGCATATTATTGTATGCTGCTGCTGTCGAGTCAATATATGCACGGCACAGCTGAGTGAATTGAGGTATCTGCTCAATTACTTTCATTCTGACCTCATCGCTCATATCAGGCATCATAGAAACAAATTCTATAAACTTCTCTTTTGACAAATTTCGCCATGATGTGATTCCAAGTGTTTCCATCAATGAGCTTTCCGAGTTATACATAACACATTTCTCCTTGTTTAGTTTCTATCGATTTGTTGGATTTGTTGAGCGAAACATAAGAAAAACAGGAGGCTCCACATATGACATTGCGTTCACCAAGCAAGTATAGCATGCCTGAAAGCAATATGGAAGCAATGTATCGCTTATTATCTAAATGTAAATGCTTTGTCAAAACATACATAGCGCATACATTAAGAGCATTGATCTGTTTGGTCGGTGCTCTTTTTTGTTGCGCGAAAAAGAAACGGAGGAAGAAAACATGACCAAAGTAATCGCACTTGCCAATCAGAAAGGCGGGGTGGGCAAAACGACCACCGCCGTCAATCTCGGCATCGGGCTTGCGCGGCAGAACAAGAAGGTACTGCTCATCGACGCGGACAGTCAGGGCAACCTGACGGACGCGCTCGGATGGAAGCAGCCGGACAATTTGGAGGTGACGCTTGCAACGCTGCTGAAAAAAGTCATCGACGAAAAACCCATTGAGGATGGTGAGGGCATCTTGCACCACGCAGAGGGCGTCGACCTTGTACCGTCAAACATTGAGCTCTCCGCGTTGGAAATGACGCTGTTCAACACCATGCGGCGGGAATATGCCATGGCGGATTATCTCAGAACCGTCAAGCGGGGCTACGATTATGTGCTCATCGACTGCTCGCCCTCGCTCGGCATGATTACCGTCAACGCCCTTGTCGCCGCCGACAGCGTAATTATACCCGTACAGTCACACTATCTGCCCACTAAGGGCATGAGTCAGCTTTTGCAGACGGTAAACCGCGTCAGGCGCGGACTCAACCCGCATCTGCGAATCGACGGCGCGCTGCTTACGATGGTGGACAACCGCACCAACTTTGCAAAGGACGTTTCTGCCGCCCTGCGCGAGGGATATGCGGGCAAGCTCAAGGTGTTCAAAACCGAGATTCCGCTTGCCATCCGCGCCGCGGAAGCTGCCGCAACGGGCAACAGCATCTTCATTCACGATGCAGGCGGCAAGGTCGCCGCAGCCTACGGTGAACTTACAAAGGAGGTAATCGCAAATGTCAGAGAAAAAGCGCGTGACAATCCGTGTCGATAATGTAGACGATCTGTTCAAGACTGACGAGCAGCGGGAGGACGATCTGCGGGAACGGGTGATTGAAATCCCGCTCGACGAACTGCACCCGTTCAAGGATCATCCGTTCCACGTCAGTAATGACGACGAACTCAAAGGGCTGGCGGAGAGCATCGCGGAAAACGGCATGGTCACGCCCGCAATCGCCCGCCCGCGAAAAGACGGCGGGTATGAACTGATTGCCGGACACCGGCGCAAGGCGGCCTGCCGCATGGCGGGTATCGAAACCATGCCCGTACTCATCCGCGATATGGACGACGACACCGCAACCATTATCATGGTGGACAGCAACAAACAGCGCGAAAATCTGCTTGCGAGCGAAAAGGCGTTTGCGTATAAAATGCGGTTGGAAGCGGTGAAAAGAAAGGCAGGCAGACCGGTAAAAGATAATTCGTGCCAAGTTGGCACAGATTCTTTTGGTGTGCGTTCAGATGAGCTGATTGCCGCCGAATTATCCGAAAGTGCACGGACAATCCAGCGCTATATCCGCCTCACAAACCTCATTCCTGAACTGCTGCAAATGGTGGACGATAAGCGTATAGCCCTAAGTCCTGCCGTGGAGTTGTCCTACCTTCCGACAGAACAGCAAAACACCCTGTTTGAAGCCATGCAGGAGCAGGACTGTACGCCGTCGTTTTCGCAGTCGGTGCGCCTGAAGGGGCTGCTGAACGAGGGAAAGCTGACCAACGAGGCCATTTTCAATATGCTTATGGAACCGAAAGCCAATCAGCGGGAAAAGGTCACATTTCAGTATGAACGTCTCCGCAAATACTTCCCGCGCTGCACGCCGCAGCAGATGGAAGAAAAAATCATCGGCGTGCTCGAAGAACGGGAGCGTCAGAAGGAGCGCCAACGCAAAAGAGATGAGCAGGAGCGTTGAGTTCCTCTTACTAACCGAGAATTAAAAGGCTTACTGCCCGAGAAAAAGATTATTCGCTTTCTCGGGCGGCAGGTTTGCGATTCCCTTTTTCGGTTGGTAAAGTGTAGGCAGATAAGGAGGTGCTGACGGTGGAACTGAACTATATTGCAAACGGTGATTATCTGATTCCCGCTTTGACGCTTGATGAGGAAGTGCCCGTTTACGGCAAATACGGTATGCTGCGCAAGCGGTATCTCAAAGAGCATCGCAAGGGTTATTATTCTTCTCTGCTGCTCAGCGGAAAGCTCGTTGCTCATCTCAACGAAACGGATGCGCTCACCCGTGAATTCATTTCTCGGACAGTAGAGGCAACGGCAAAACGTCAGAACATCGATGAAGCCATAAAAGCCTGCGACCAGATGGCTTGGGCTGGCGCGATGAACGCGATAAAATCGCAGGCAGAAGAAGCGGCGCTAAGGGAGATTGTTTTTTTGTGATTAATTATTTCTCCTCTTCAAAGGAAAAATCGTTAAGTTCCGGAAAATCAAGGAACTCGGCAACCGTCATATTTAATCCGTTCGCAATGTGATGAATCGTGGTCATCCGCGGGTCTTTGGTAATACCTCGCACGATGTTATCAATGGTAGATTGATTCAATCCGCACATCTTTGCCAATTTGTTGTATGCGATTCCACGCTTTTTGCATAGTGTTGATATTCGCATTACGATGATTTCTGAATATGTCATGATGGTCTCCTACCTGAATATGGGTTATTACTATCTTCATCATAGGTGAGAAAATAGATATTCTAACCCGTATTCGGGTTGACTATTCTATTTGTTCCCTGCTATGATTACCCATATACGGGTTATAGGAGGTGGCCATGAACCAGAATATCAACAGTATTATTCGCCGTATCGCAAAGCAGGAGGGCGTTTCAGAGCAGACGGTATTGGACGAGATGCAAAATGCCATAGACGCGGGATATAACAATCCGGATCCCTCCGTGCAGGCCTATTGGGCCTCTATGCCATTCAACGGAAAACCCACACCGCAGGAATTGATCCTGTATTTAGCGAACAAGGTACAAAACGAGACATTGCACTAATTAACGTGCACGCAGTAGGTTAACCAGCACTGGGAAAGTATAGCCCTTTCCCGATCAGCAGCTCCCGCCATCCGGCAGGGGCTGCTTTTTTTGTAAGGGCTTTGCGCCCCTACCACCCTCAAAAACGACAAATCAAAAACGGAGGAAAACACAATGCGAAACAGAAACTATCAACTCAATATTCGGCTCAGCGCCAGTGAAATGGTGCAGCTGAAAGAAAATGCCCTCAAAGCAAAGTACAGCGTTTCCAATTATCTGCGCGCGCTCATCAACGGCAATTCGCCAAAGGAGTTTCCCGATCTGGCATACTACACCTTCACCGAGGAAGCGGAATATGTATTGGGCACCTTGCAAGAGCTTTCCACGGACATTCCGAGAGCATTCAAAACGCCTGTGGAAAGCGTGAGCATGTCAGACTATATTGACGCGCTGAACGAGGAAGTTCTGACCATGCACCAGATGCTGTGGGACATCCGCGAGGCAATGCAGCTTCCCGGGAAAGCGGA
>CAYZAW010000016.1:0-39023 GCA_964476505.1 uncultured Oscillospiraceae bacterium
GGACGCGCCCATCGCGGCGCAGTTTACCAACACAACGGTTCGGTAAACGAACCAAATGTAAGGAAGCAATGCAAAAACCCGCCGTATGGCGGGTTTTAATATGAAAAGACGGGTAAGTATCAATAGAGGAACAAAAAGAGCCTTGCCGCGTCAAAGGGCGTGCCGCCCCGCTCTGATCCCTAAGCGGTTTGCGGCATGGTTCTTGACCGAGGAGCCCCCTTTCACAGCAGTCCGCCAAGCGATTGGGCATGGCGTACGCAATACTTGATATACAAATGCATGAAGGAAGGAAACATCCTGCAAATTTCACAAAAAAGTCCTTGTTTCTGGTATGCCTTTGGGTTACAATGTATCGTGATAGCGCTGTGAGGCTGGGAAAGGGCGAAATCCCCCGTAATGTCTAACTGCGTTACCCCTACAAAAAGCAATGGCAGGCACGGTGGCTATAACCAAGCATTATAGAAACCGCTGCCCCCGCGTTGAAAGATGTTATTCTGGAAGGAGAGTTTTAACATGTTGGAATCTTATGTAGAACAGCTTGGCATTATCGCTCCCAAAGCGGTATACCGCAACCTGACTCCCGCGCAGCTGACCGAGCATGCGCTTTGCCGTGGGGAAGGCACCCTTTCTAACACCGGCGCACTGGTGGTCACCACCGGCAAGTACACCGGCCGTTCCCCGGACGACCGTTTTGTGGTGGATACGCCGTCGATTCATGACGACATCGATTGGGGCAAGGTAAACGTACCCATCACCCCCGAAAAGTTCAACAACATCTACAACAAAATGATGGCATACCTGCAGGGCCGCGACATTTTCATTTTTGACGGCTTTGCAGGCGCAGACCCCAAGTATTCTCTGTCTGTTCGCGTAGTCAACGAGCTTGCCAGCCAGAACATGTTCATCCACCAGCTGCTGGTTCGCCCCACCGAGGAGCAGTTAGCCAAGTTTGAGGTCGGCTTCACCATCATCGCAGCCCCCGGCTTCAAGTGCATTCCCGAGCTGGACGGCGTACACAGCGATGCCGCTATCATCGTGAACTTCGATAAGCGTATGGTACTGGTTGCAGGCAGCCAGTATGCAGGCGAGATCAAGAAGTCTGTGTTCTCCGTGATGAACTACTACATGCCCAAGGCCGGCGTGCTTTCCATGCACTGCTCCGCCAACGTTGGTGCAGACGGCAACTCCGCGCTGTTCTTCGGTCTGTCCGGTACGGGTAAGACCACCCTTTCCGCAGACCCCAACCGCGGCCTCATCGGTGACGACGAGCATGTTTGGTCCGACAACGGCATTTTCAATGTAGAGGGCGGCTGCTACGCCAAGTGCATCAACCTCTCCAAGGAAAACGAGCCGGATATCTGGAACGCCATCAAGTTCGGTTCTCTGGTTGAAAACGTGATCATGGATCCCGAGACCCGCGAGTTCGATTTTGAAGACAAATCCTTAACCGAGAACACCCGCGTGGGCTACCCGGTCAATTACATCAACAACGCCGTGATCCCCGGTATGGCAGGCCACCCCAAGGCGGTCGTGTTCCTGACGGCAGACGCGTTTGGCGTACTCCCGCCCATCTCCCGTTTGGATAAGGATCAGGCCATGTACCACTTCGTATCCGGCTACACCTCCAAGCTGGCTGGCACGGAGCGTGGCATCGTTGAGCCGCAGACCACCTTCTCCACCTGCTTTGGCGCACCCTTCCTGCCCCTGCATCCCTCCGTATACGCGGAAATGCTGGGCAAGAAGATCACCGAGCACGATGCAAAGGTATACCTCATCAACACCGGCTGGGCCGGCGGCGCTTACGGCACCGGTGCCCGCATGAAGCTGAAGCTCACCCGCGCTATGGTCACCGCAGCTTTGAACGGCGATCTGGACAACGTGGAGTTCGAGCTTGACCCCATCTTCAACGTGATGGTACCCAAAACCTGCCCCAACGTGCCCGATGAGAACCTCTCTCAGCGCGCTATGTGGAAGAACGACGCCGCTTACGAGGCTGCCGCGAAGGATCTGGCTGCCCGCTTCGTGAAGAACTTCCAGAAGTACAGCAACATGCCCGAGCATATCGTAAAGGCAGGCCCCAAGGGCTAAGCAGCGCATACGCAACAAACAAAAGCCGCAGTGGAAACGCTCCATTGCGGCTTTTTGATAACAGATGCGGCATTAGCTAAAATGTGAAGCATAGTATGCGGTAAACGGGATAACGAAAGGAAATGCAAGTATGGATATAGCGCCGGGAATATTGGTGATAGACGTGCACGACCACAATTTGCATCAGTGCCGGGTAGCGCTGGATGCGGCGCTTCGCCGTGCGTCCGCCGGAGTGTATGCGCTGCGGGTGGTGCACGGGTATAGCAGGGGCAGTACCCTTCGGGATATGGTCAGAAACGAATATGCGGCGCACCCAAAGGTACGCCGCATAGAACAAACACAAAATCCCGGGGAAACGCTGCTGGTGCTGCGCGAGCTGTAAGCTTAGGCCACCCGGTAGTAGGTAATGATATCCGAGCCGCCGTCGTTTAACGTCATGCTGTCGTAGGACTCCCATTCAACGGTATAGATGCCGGACTGTCCGCCAAATACGCTGCTAACAAGATCGCCGTCCACCTGATAGGTACCGGCGGTCAGATCTCCAAACTCCCAGTTGTCCTCGTTGAAGTTGGAAAAGTCCACGGTGTTTCCCTTGGGCCGGACGGCCCGAAGCCCCGCATAACCGCTTTCCACATATTTGGAATAGAGATACCATGTACCGTCCACAACGGGCTCTGTGGATACCCATTCGCCCAGTATGAACGCGGCGTAATCCACGGCCTCGCCGTTTCCGTCATCGATCACGGGCAGATCCTGCAGGATAGGCGCGGGGGTGATCACAACGGGTGCCTGTTCAGTGGGCGCAGCACCGCAGGCGCAGGCCATAACGGCAAGAACCGCAACAAGAACCATAGCAGACAAACGCTTTTTCAACAAACCATTGGAACCGGAAAACATAACATATCCTCCTTTGTGATGAAAACCTGTATTACGAAGCGAAATACGCTACGATACCGTTTGTTAAGCCCTGCACCATCTTCTTTTGCACGGCGGGGTCGGTCAGCATATGATCGTCGCTTTCGTTGGTCATATGCCCCATTTCGATGTTCACGATCATCCGCTCGCACCAGTTGAAGCCGGTTTGGTCGCTGCGAACGGTAATTCCCTTATTCTTGAAGCCTGATGCGCTGCAATACGCATCGATCAACAGCTCCGCCGCCCGCTTACAGTCGTCCTTGTAGGGGTGCGACTTGGGGATCAGCATAAACGCGCCGGCCTTGCTTGCATCGTCGGAGCCGTTGCAATGCAGCCTAAGCGCATAGTCCGTTTTCTTCTCGTTGAAAAACTTGGCGCGCTCCACGTTGGAAATATCCACATCGTTTGTGGTGCGGGTCATTACAACCGTTGCCCCCAGTGCCTCTAAAGAATCGCGAAGCGCCAGCCCAACGTCCAAATTGACCACGTACTCCCGCACGCCGCTAAACCGCCCATAGGTGCCGGAGGACACCTTGTTTTTCATGGTGGAGGAACCGGGCGCTTCCGGCTCCTTGTCGCGGTTGGCGTGGGATTGATGCCCAGGGTCGATGCCGATGGTATAGCCTGATAGCGGCTTTCCCGTAACGGGCGGTACCGCCGCGTCCGGCGTTTTGGTGGGCGCGGGCGTAGGTGTTTGCGCCTTGGGCGTGACGGTTGGGGTTTCGGTAGGGGAAGGCGTATCCTCCGCCGCAGGGGAAGCTGCCGGGTCAGGCGCAGGCGTTGGCGTAAACAGCGGTTCCTCGTAGGGAATGGGCGAGGGGGAGGGCGTAGGCGTACCGCTTGGCGCGGGGGTGCCTACCAGGGCTACCGGCTCCGGGCGCTTGGTGGGTTCCGCAAAATCCATCGCGTCCGAAGAGGGCGCGGGAGCAGCTGCGCATCCCGCGGCGTACAGCAGCAGCAATAGCAATGCAGCAAGCCGCAAAAAACGTTTCATGCCAAATACCCCGCAGTGTCGATTTTCGTATAAGGTATTATACCATAAAGCCCGGCGCAAATTACCGCAAAATTGTAAACCATTTTGTAATTTCGCGTACACCTGTAAAAAGAGTGCGGCAAGGGTTCTTCCTTCTGCCGTATGGTGCGCCCGGATACGACAGAATCCCCTTGGCGAATAGAATTGACAGCCCCCCGGGGCTGTGGTATATAATGACAGGCAGGCAGATAGGAAAAGCAAATGGATGTTATCGGATTAGACATTGGTACCAGCAGCATATCGGCGGTATTGGTCAACGCAAACACAGGCACGCTTCGCAAGGTCATGACGCTTGCAAATACGGCGGGCCTTTCTTCCGCACAGCCCTTTGAGGCGATACAGTCCCCCAAGGTGATATTAGACAGCTGCCAGCGGCTCGTCAGGGCGCTGGCGGACGAGTCCGACGGGGTCGGCTCCATCGGCATTGCCTCTCAAATGCACGGCATATTATATTTGGGCGTGCGGGGGCAACCGGTAAGCCCGCTTTACACATGGCAGGACGAGCGGGGCAACTGCAAGTTCGATCAGCACGAAACCTATTGCGAGGCGTTAAACCGCATGACGGGCAGCCATATCGCAACAGGCTACGGCCTTGCCACGCATTTTTATAACGTAAGGAACAATTTAGTTCCGCCAACAGCCGCCTGTATCTGCGGCATTGGAGACTATGTAGCCGCCGCCATGACGGGGGTGAGCCGTCCGGTGATGCATCGCTCCATGGCGGCAAGCATCGGGCTGTTCAATGTGCGCGAATCCCGTTTCAATATGGCGGTGATGCGTCGCTGCGGGATAGACGCGGAGCTTTTGCCCGCTGTTACGGCGGAGGAGACCGTGGTGGGCTACCATCCCTCCGGTGTTCCCGTTTGCTGCGCCATGGGCGACAACCAGTGCAGCGTCTTTGGCGCATGCAACGAGATCGCAACGCTGCACATCAATATCGGCACAGGCGGGCAGATATCTGCCATCGTGGACGAGCCGGAAAACGCGCCGGGTATGGAATGCAGGCCGTATATAGGCGGGCGGTATCTGCTGGTAGGCAGCCCCCTTTGCAGCGGCGAGGCGTACGCCATCCTTCGGGATTTCTTTGCAGATACGGCGCGTATGCTGGGCATGGAGCGCGAGGTGGATGTTTACGAGCGCATGCAAAAGGCGGCGCAGCTGGCGTACGACAGCGAAAAGCGGCTGCTTGCGGATACGCGCTTTCGCGGCACGCGGGACAATCCGCGCATCCGGGGGCGCATCACAAATATTTCCCGGGCAACTTTTACGCCGGAGCAGTTGGTGCTTGCCATCCTGCGCGGCATTGCGGACGAGCTGCACGATATTTATCTGGAGGCGGGAATCAGCCGCCCGGCGTTTATCGCCTGCAGCGGCAACGGCTTGCGTAAAAACATCGTGATGCGGCGCATATTGGCGGATCGCTTTGGTTTGCCGCTGCAATTTCCGCGCTATCAGGAGGAGGCCGCCTTCGGCGCGGCGATTATCGGCGCGGCGGCGGCGGGGGTGCTGCCCGACCTCATGTCCGCACAGGACTTGGTGTGTTATCAATAACGACCGGTTTCGTATTGCTTCCTGCTTTGGCGCGCGCATTGAATTTGCCGCGCCAATTCGTTATAATGAGTATATGTTTCATCGGGGGTATCCATTGTGAGCAATCTGTATCCATATTCTATCGTCACCGATACAGCGTCCGACCTTCCTTATCAAACGATCGATAAGGAAGCCATCCTCATTGCCGACCTGCATTACAGTTTGCAGGAGGGCGCAATGATGACGTACGACATGGGTCGTACCGGGGATGCTGCCTCGTTTTATACTGCCATGCGAAACGGCGTGGAGGTCACCACCATTCCGGTGCTGCCGGAGGCGTTTATGCAGTTGTGGGAACCGTCGCTGGTAGCTGGGGAGGATGTTTTGTGCATCACGCTGTCCCGCTTTATCAGCAAAACCTTCGCGGCGGCGCAACAGGCGCGCTTTGCGCTGTTAACGCAGTATTTAGACCGGCGCATCGTGATCGTGGACGCGGCGTGCAGCGCGGTGGCGCAGGGGATGCTGGTGTTCGAGGCGGCGGAGCAGCGCAAGGAAGGCCGCTCGATGGACGAGGTGGCGGCTTGGCTGGTGCAAAATCGCCAGCATGTGAACGCACTTTTGATTCCCGAGGATGTACGCTGGTTAAAGGCGGGGGATATCTACGACGGCGGCGTGCCGCTGCTATCCCGCAGGTGCCTTTTAAAAATGGACGCGGAGGGCGGCTTTGTGCGCTTGGCACAGGTGAAAAACGACGAGCTTGCCATAGAGCTGCTGTGCGACGAGCTGGTGAAAACCGGCTTTTCGCTGGACGGGCAGGTCATCAGCGTTACCCATGCGGACGCGGCAGAAAAAGCCGCGGCGCTGGCGGAACAGATCCGCAGGGAAACCGGCTGCGCCGGTACCATGATGCTGCCAATGAGCCCTGTTACCGGAGCGTATGCCGGGCCGGGTGCGATCGGCGTTGCGTACTTTGGCAATGCCCGCAATTAACTGGGAGGAGAATAGCATGCAATATGTGATCACCACGGAATCCAATTCGGAGGTTCCGTATCAGTGGGAGGATACCTACGGCGTACCGGTGCTTCGCATGCCGTATACCATTGACGGCACGGAGTATTATTACGACCTTGGCCGGGATACGGATATCCCCGCGTTTTTCAACAGAATGTTAAACGGCGCGTCCGTTGTGACCGCGCAGCGCAATCCGGCGGAAATCATCGAGTATTTTGAGCCGTTCTTGGCTGCCGGCAAGGATATTTTGCACATCGCGTTTTCCTCCGCGCTTTCGGGCACCTTCAACAACGAGGTGCTGGCCAGAGAGGAGCTTTTAAAAAAATATCCGGAGCGCAGGCTCGAGCTTGTGGATACGCTTGCCATCTCTGCACCGCTGGCGCAGTTGGTGGAGCGGGCAAGCTTGCTTCGTGAAGAAGGGAAATCGTTAGACGAGGTCAAAAACTGGGTAGAAGAAAATAAAATGCGCTCCTGCGCGTTGTTCACGGTGGATTCTCTGGAATACCTGCGCCGGGGTGGGCGCGTATCCAACGCCGCCGCCTTCTTCGGCTCGGTGCTGGAGATCAGGCCCATCCTGTATGTAAGCCCGGAGGGGCTTCTGGTGCCGCTGGAAAAGGTAAAGGGCCGCAAAAAGTCCATGAAATACTTGGTGGACAAATGCGCGGAAACCATTGAACATCCAGAGGAGCAAACCATCACCATCTGTCAGGCCAACTGCATGGAGGACGCGCTTTCGTTAAAGGCGCAGGTGGAGGAGGTCGTAAAGCCCAAGGCGGTGCGTATCAACCCCGTTGGGCCGACCATCGGCTCTCACTGCGGGCCGGGCACGCTGGCGGTGGTGTATTTTGCCAAGCATCGGAGCGAATTGGTTTAATCGGCTGGGGCGATCCCCAAGAAAGGACGGCACATGCAGATACACTTTTACGGCGCGGCGAAAACGGTAACAGGCTCCTGCCATATGCTGGAAACAGCAAACGGCAATGTGTTGATAGACTGCGGCATGCGACAGGGCGCGGACGCGGAAGGCGATTACGGCAACGACAGCTTCCCGTTTTCTCCGTCCTCGGTATCCGCCATGCTGGTGACCCACGCGCATATCGACCATACAGGGCTCATCCCGCTTCTGGTAAAGCGCGGGTTTACGGGCAATGTGCTTTGCACGGATGCCACCGCACAGCTTTCCACCATCATGCTGCCGGACAGCGCGCACATTCAGGAGCAGGAGGCAGAATGGCTCAGCCGTAAGAATGAGCGTGCGGGCAAACCGCCCGTGGAACCTCTGTATACCGTGCAGGACGCGCAGACGGCGCTCAACCAGTTCCATTCCGCCAAGTACGGCGAGGTGATACAGCTGCTGCCGGGCGTTCGCGTTCGGTTTTTAGATGTGGGGCATCTGTTAGGCTCCGCCGCTATCGAAATTTGGGTGGAAGAAAACAATACCACCACCAAGATCGTGTTTTCCGGAGATGTGGGCCGGGGAGACCGTCCCATCATCTGCGACCCAACGCCTGTGCAGGAGGCGGACTATCTGGTGCTGGAAAGCACCTACGGAGACAGGGATCATGCCGTCACCGAAAACAAGGATAAGGTGGAGGAGCTGGCGCAGGCCATCCGCTTAGCCATGAAAAAGGGCGGCAATCTGGTGATTCCTTCCTTTGCGGTAGGCCGCACACAGGAGATACTGTATTACATCAAAACCATGCTCATCAACAACACCGTGCCGGGCTTGGAAAGCGTGCCGGTGTATATCGACAGCCCGTTAGGCATTGAGGCTACAAAAATCTACGAACGCTGTGCCGAGGGCTATTACGACGAGGAAGCAAAAAAACTGGCGGCCTCCGGCTCTCCGTTCGATTTCCCAACGCTTCGCGTTGCGCAAACGGCGGATGAATCCAAGGCCATCAACGACCTCAAGGGCGCAAAAATCATCATTTCCTCCTCCGGCATGTGCGATGCCGGGCGTATCCGCCACCATTTAAAGCATAACCTGTATCAGCCGGAAAGCGTGATACTCTTCTCCGGGTATCAGGCGGTGGGCACGCTGGGCAGAAACCTAATCGACGGTGCAAAGAAGGTAAAGCTGTTTGGCGAAACCATACAGGTCAACGCCACCGTTATGCAGGTGGAGGGCTTTTCCGGGCACGCCGGGCAAAGCGAGCTGATCGACTGGCTGAAGAACATTGCGCCTAAGCCCAAGCGCGTATTCCTGGTTCACGGCGAGGTGGAGTCCATCGAGGCGCTGGGCGACCGGCTGACCCGCTTGGGGTACAGCATCATGGCGCCGGAGATGGGAGACAGCTACGATTTTGCGGCGGACGGCAAAGCGGCAAAGGCCAAGAAGCCCGTGCGCAAGCTGTTCCAGCGTCCGGAGGCGACCATACAAATCCCGCCCCCGGTGCAGCCGTCTGTTATCAAGCCCCAAAAGGAACGCCGCAAGGCGAGCGCTCCCATACCGGATGGCGCGGCGGTGGTGGATATCAAGGAAAAGGCGCGGGGCTTTGGCATCATCGAGGCGCTGGATCAAATAGAAGCCATTGTAGACAGAAGTCAAGAGCGTCGTTCGCCGGATATGGAGCTGAAAATATCCATTATGGAGGCGGATATCAAGGCGCTGGCGGAAAAGTGGGATAAGATCATCGGCTAAACGCAAAAACGATGTATCAACTTTATTGCGGCGGCACATACTAACCCCGCAAGAGTTCGGAAGCGTGCTATATGCATGATTTCGGCAAAGCAAAAGGCTCGCACAACAGCGAGCCTTTTTTGCACCTTCATAGAAGCATACGGCTTATAACCGTTCTGCACCATAAAAACAAAAACGTTGCAGGAACAGTATTCTGTATCCTGCAACGCTATTACTATTGAAAGTTTCTGGGTTCTTAGGGTTTCTTTACAAAGAAACCCTAAGCCGCCGGAGGCACATTACCTCCGCCGGAGGCACGTTTCTATATCCCGAACACACGGCGGATATGCGCCACGGTCTCCTCGCCAATGCGGATCTGCGCTTCCTTGGTGGAGCCGCCGATGTGCGGGGTAAGGCTCACCTTGGGATGGGTGTAGAGGCGCTCGTTCTTGGTGGGCTCGTCCGCGTATACGTCTAAGCCCGCGCCTGCAAGCTTGCCGCTGTCCAAAGCGTCCAAGAGAGCGGTTTCGTCAACCAACGCACCGCGGGCGGTGTTGATGAGTACTGCGCCGTCCTTCATTTTTGCAATGAACGCCGCGTCTACCAAGGGTGCGGCACCCTTTACGGCGGGCATGTGCAAGGACACATAATCGGCCTTAGCCAAAAGCGCATCCATGTCTTTATAAATATACGGGTCGTTTTCCTTTTTGTGACCGCTGCGGTTGGTGTACACAACGTGCATGCCTAGCGCTCTACCCTTGTGGGCGGTAAGCCGCGCAATGCGGCCCATACCGATAAGGCCAAGCGTTTTGCCCTCGATCTCGGTGCCCTTGTAGGCTTTTTTCTCCCACTTGCCCTCGCGCATGGTCACGTTGGAAATGCCAACGAAGCGTGCAACGGCAAACATATGCGCAATGGCAAGCTCGGCAACGGAGGCGGAGCTGGCGTTGGGCGTGTTGCAAACGGCAATGCCGCGGTCTTGGGCATATTGTACGTCTATGTTATCCACGCCAACACCGCCGCGAATGATGAGCTTCAAGCGTCCGGCGGCGGCAGCCGCGTCCAACTGGGGCTCCCGTACCTTGGTGGCGGAGCGTACTACCAGCACGTCAAACTCCTTCACCTGTTCGCAAAGCGCATCCGGCTCGTAAAACTGCTGCACTACCTCACAGCCCAAGTCCTCCAGCGTTTTGACCGCGCCTTTTTCCATACCGTCTGTTGCTAAAATGCGTATCATAGGAATTTGTCCCTCCCGGCATATACTGCCATCATAACGATGTGTGCTCACTGCAACAGGCGAAGCCCGCCTGCAACAGGCAACAATAACCCAAGCCTACAAAAACCTGCCAATTCGCATGGGTGTTTTGTACGCTTTAACGGGATAACCGGGAGCGGCGGCACAGCGGCTGCCGCTCCCTAAATTGTAATCAGTGAAAAATCGTTAGGCGTTGTTCGCCTCAAATTGCTTCATGAATGCAACGAGCTTTTCCACGCCCTCGATAGGCATGGCGTTGTAAATGGAGGCGCGCATACCGCCAACGGCGCGGTGCCCCTTCAGGTTAGACATGCCGTTTGCGGAGGTCTCCTTTACAAAGAGCGCGTTCAGATCGTCGCTCTCGGTGCGGAAGGTCACGTTCATCATGGAACGGCTCTCCGGAGAAACGGGGGTTTTGAAGAGCTTGCTTGTTGCAAGGTAATCGTAGAGGATACCGCACTTTTTCTTGTTGTAGGCCAAGCGTGCTTCCAAGCCGCCGTTATTTTTGATCCATTCCAGCACCAACTTGCAAACATAAATGGGGTAGCAGGGCGGGGTGTTGTACATGGAGTCGTTCTTCGCCATGATGAAATAATTGCACATGGTGGGAACGAAGGCGGGCAGATCCTCGCGCAGCAGGTCTTCCCGGATGATGACCACCGTTAAGCCTGCGGGCGCGATGTTCTTTTGCGCACCGGCGTAGATCATGCCAAACTTGGATACATCCACCGGCTCGGAGAGGATGCAGGAGGACATGTCTGCCACCAGTGGTACATCGCCCGTATCGGGAATGTAATTCCACTTGGTGCCAAATATGGTGTTGTTAAAGCAGATGTGCACATAATCCGCATCGGGACGCAGATCCAGCTCGTTTTGCTGCGGGATGCGGGAGAAATTCTCTTCCTTAGTGGTGGCGGCCAAATGCGCGTCGCCATACTTCTGGGCTTCCTGATAGGCCTTGCCGGAGAACTGGCCGGTCACGATGTAATCCGCCTTGCCGGTTTTCATCAGGTTCATGGGCACCATGGCAAACTGCAAGGACGCGCCGCCCTGTAAAAACAGCACCTTGTAGTTGTCGGGAATGCCCATCACCTCGCGGAACAGCGCTTCGCAGTCCTTGATGATGGTATCGTACACCTTACTTCTGTGGCTCATTTCCATCACGCTCATGCCGGAGCCGTGGTAGTTGAGCATATCGTCGCGTGCAGCCTCCAAAACAGGTAACGGCAGCATGGACGGGCCTGCGGAGAAATTGTAAATACGGTCGTAAGACATATGAAGCCCTCCTGATTCTAATATGGGATTATGCTTTTTCGTCGTTGGTCGTTCAAAAGAATTAGACTGTACCTTGATTATAAAGCCCCTGCCTATAATAATCAACTATTTCACAAAATATTTTTCAGGTATCATAAATAATTTTGTGACCGGAAGGAAATCCATGCCATCCCTGTAAAAGAGCAGGGGGAACCGCCCAAAGGCGAGCGGTGGAAGTAAATGGATATTCTTCCTATATTTCTGATTGCGCATAGAATTAGCGGGTATCAATTTTATATGGTAACAACCGTTGAAATATCCAAGCACTACATGGGAGAACCCGCTTGAAAGGTACCGCCGGATGAGAAAAAAACTGTTACCGGTAATCATTGCTTTTTTGTGGGCGCTTGTGGGCGTTTTTTGCGTGCTGGGCGGCTGGCTCGGCACGGCAGAGGCCGCCATGCAGGACGCTGTGTTTCAGCGAAGCTTCGCCCCCAGACGGGATATCCATGTGATCGGCATCGACGAAGCTACCATCGACGAGCTGGGCGCGTTTGCTTCGTGGTCGCGGCAGGGCATTGCGGATGTGATACGCATGTTAAATGCCGACCCCGAAAACAAGCCCGCCGTGATCGCCGTTGATGTGATGTTTGCCGGGGAAACGGATGCCGCCGCAGATGCCGCGCTGGCGGATGCCTGCCGGGAGGGCGGCAATGTGATCGTTGCCAAGCAGGTGGTGTATGCCCGGGAGGTAGCGCAACAAAACGGCGTTTACCGGATAGACCCCTCGTCTGTATCCACGATCCTGCGTCCCTATGACGCATTGGCGGCGGTAACGGAGCAGGGCTTTATCAACTCCGCGTTGGATACGGACGGCGTGGCGCGAAACGTGCTGTACCAAATGACGTTTGACGGGCAGCACCTGTACGGGCTGTCCAGCGCCGCGGCAACGGCATACGGCAGCATATCCGGCAACGCGCTGCATACGCCGCCGGCCTCGGAGAACGAGCTGTTTCCTCTTCGATATACGGCAAAGCCCGGCGCGTATTACGGAGGCAACTCCTTTGCGCGGGTGCTGAAGGGGGATATACCCGCCGCGCGCTTTGCGGGGGATCTGGTGTTTATCGGCCCTTATGCCGCCGGGATGATGGACGCGTACCCAACCCCCATGGACAGAGCCACGCCTATGAACGGCGTGGAGATCCACGCAAATGTTGCGGATGCACTTTTGTCCGGCAGGTTTTTTAACGATATACCTATTGGACTGCAGGTGCTAGTCATTGGGCTGCTGCTGTTTGCGATCACTTGGCTGTTCCAGCGGTGGAGCGGTATACGCTCTGCCATCCTGCTGGTGGCTGCAATGGCGCTGTTTACCGGGCTGTTGTTATTGGGAAGAACGTACGGCGTACGCTTTCATGTGCTTACGCTGCCCATTGGCGCGCTAACGGCTTATATCGTTTCCGTGGCGGCGGGGTTCCTGCGGGAAAGCCGCAAACGCCTTGCGGTGATGCGTGCGTTTAAGCAGTATGTGTCTCCCAACGTGGTGGATCGCATATTGGCGGAGGGCGCGGAGGATTCCATGAGCAACCGCAGGCGGGAAATCGCCGTGATGTTCTTGGATATCCGCTCCTTTACCTCTCTTTCCGAGAAACTGTCTCCGGAGGAGATCGTGGACATCCTCAATCAATACCTGAGCCTGATCACACGGGTGGTGTTCGACCACGGCGGCACCATCGACAAATTCATTGGCGATGGCTGCATGGTGCTCTTCAACGCCCCCGTGGAGCAGCCGGACTATGAATTCTTGGCGGTCAAGACCGCCCTTGCCATCGTAGAGGAAGCGCGTGAGCTGTCGCATACGCTGGAGCGCATCTGCGGACGGGAGGTCATGGTGGGTATCGGCATCAATGCCGGGCCTGCCGTTGTGGGAAACATAGGCACCTCATACCGGATGGACTATACCGCCATCGGCGATACGGTCAACACCGCCGCGCGCTTGGAAAGCAAGGCCGCGCCCGGCGCAGTGGTGGTGGGAGAGGCACTGTACAAGAAACTGGAAGCACGGGTGGAGGCAGAGTATTTAGGCGAGCTTGCCCTAAAGGGCAAGGCGCAGAGCCTCCCCTGCTATAACATTACTTCACTTCGTGAACAGGAGGGAACGCCTTATGAAGAGGTGTAAAAAAATCGTTTGCATGATGCTTGCTTGCCTGCTGCTCACCGGCTGCACGGCAGCTGTTGCGCCGTCTGCGCCCGCGGTACCGGAGCCCACCGCGCCTGCCGCGCCTGTTACAAAGCAGGTGGAAGCGCCGCTTCCCGCAGCGCCTACGGCAACGCCCGAAATCATAGAGGAAGCAAAGCTTGTGAATCTGCTGTCCATGGAGGGAAGCGTTACCGTAACCTCCGAGGGCAAGGAGCTGCCCGCATACAAGGGCATGCGGCTGCTGCCCGGGGATGTGCTGGCCACGGGGGAGAACGCCGCCGCCAGCCTCGATCTTGACCAAGGGCGGCTGGTGATGCTTTCCGCGTCCACCCAAATAGAGCTGGTGGAGGCGGGGGATGCCGTAACCCTTCGGCTTCTTACGGGTTCGCTCATCAACGACATTACCCCCGGCAGCGGCGGATACACGCTGGAGACCCCGTCCATCACCATGGGCGTATTAGGCACGGTGTTCCGTACCAGCGTAAACGCGGCAGGCATTGCCAGCGTGGATCTGTTCGAGGGCAGCGTTAGCGTGACCTTCGTGACCGACGAGGGCGAGGAATACAGCCTGCTCTTGGATACGGGCCGCAGCTTTAGCGCAACCGAGGAAAACCTGAACGAGAGCGCGGAAAACGGCGCGCTTACCACTGACACCGTTTCCATTGAGGACTTGACAGATGCCGAGCTGGCGCTGCTTTGTGAGGCATTGCAAAACCGTGATGCGAAGGAGCTGAACAAGCGCCTGCAGGAGGAGCGGGAGCAACGGGAAAAGCCGCAGAAGCCGGAGAATCCGGAAAAGACCCACCGCCCGATGCCCTCGCCCGATCCTACGCCCTTACCCACGCCCCTGCCTTCGCCAAAGCCCACCCCGGAACCGGACTATCATTACGATCCCCCCGCCCCGCCCCGCCCCGCCCGGTGATTGAAGAAGTGGAGTGGGATGGAGAAGAAGCAGAGGATGGCGGAAAAATAACGCTCACACTTGAGGAATACGGATTATATTACTATTTGTTTCAAGACAAGAGCTTATCGGAAGTTGCCGATTGGGGGATAGGAGATTTACTAACGCCAAAAGCATTACTATCAAAAGACTATGACGTAGAACTAAATGAATTTGAATCTGGTGGGGTTGCGCAGGCCATGTGGATACGAGGCCAATACGGGCTGTATGTATCCGAGCCGCTAAAGGTGTTGTTGGAGAATTACACGCCTAACCAAAGCAGCGTGGTAAAAACAGTGGATGGAGAAAATATGTTATGGAATATAGCGCTGGGATATACTACGCCTAAAACTAATCCGCCTGCATTTACTGGCGTATACGAAGAGAAAGATCCGACAAAGTCAGTTAGCCCGGATGATTATGAGCTGTCATATGATGCGGTTTCCGGAAAGTGGACGGCTCCTGATGCAGCTAATCCAGGAGATAAATTAGAGCTGGTATTGCCTAACACCGAAACGAGCGTTGTGTTAAAGCCGGAGCAAGATTCCATGGTTACCGACGTTACCCAAGATGGCGAACAAACCGTTATTCTCCTGGAAGAAGTAACTGTACCAAACCCGGAACACGGAGGCTGATATGCCGTTGACCTTGACCATATGCGGCGCACGGGGGAGTATTCCCCGCAGCGGCGCAGAGTACGTTCGTTTCGGAGGGGATACCTCCTGCTATGTACTGCAATCCGGCAGCCACGCGGTGGTGGTGGATTGCGGCACGGGCTTTTTGTCCGCCGGGCCGCTGCTGCGCAACGTAGAAACAGTGGATATTTTGCTGACCCATTATCATTACGATCATGTGTTGGGCTTGCTGTATTACGATCAGGTGATACCCGAGGGGGCAAAGGTATGCTTTTATGTACCGGGAGACCCGGCATCGCTTACCCGGCTTATCAGCATGCTGGCGCAGCCGCCGCTTTGGCCGGTGCAGCCGGATATTTCAAAGGCACAGATCGTTAACGCCGAGGGCAGTCATGCCTTGGCGGGCGGGCGCACGCTGACCGCCTGCCCTGCCTGCCATCCGGGCGGCGGCTTGCTATACCGCGTTGGCGCACCCGAGGGAGATGTGTGCTTCTTGTTTGACCATGAGCACGGTGGCACGTCGTTAACGGGCTTTACCGCGGGTGCAAAGGTGCTGCTCTACGATGCCATGTTTACCGATGCCTGCTATGCAGACTGCTTGGGTTGGGGGCATTCCACATGGCAGGAGGGGGTTCGGCTGGCGATGGACTGCGGTAAGCCGCAGCTTATATTGACCCATCATTCTCCGGACTGGGACGACGCGGCGCTTCTAAAGCTGGAGGCGCAGGCGCAAAGCGTGTATCCGCAGGCGTCCTATGCCCGGCAGATGGAGGTGATTTTGGTTGGATAATCAAAATGATGCAATGATGGCGCTGCCCCGGGAGAGCCTGGAGCGCACGCTGAACATTGGTGTGTCCCTCTCCGCGGAGGAGGATCACGCAAAGCTGTTGAACACGATATTACGGGAGGCCATGGCGGTAACGAATGCCGACGGCGGCACCCTGTATACGCTGGATGGGGACAGGCTTTTGTTCCGCATTCTCAAAAACCGCAGCCTAAACACGCAGCAGGGAATGGACGGCAAGCCCGTAAACATTCCCCCGGTACCTCTGCAAAACAATTATGTGGCGGGGTATGTGGCGCTGCACGGGCAGCTGGTGAATATACCGGATGTGTACGAAAGCGACCTGTTCGATTTTTCCGGCCCCCGCAATTACGACAAGCTTATGGGCTACCGCACCAAGTCTATGCTGGTGGTGCCTATTCGGGAGCAGGGCGGCACGGTGATGGGCGTATTGCAGCTGATTAACTCCATCTCTAAGGAGGGAGAGGTACAGCCCTTCCGGGCGGAAACGGAGCAGGTGGTATCGGTGCTTGCCTCCTTTGCGGCGGTGGCGCTGTCCAACATGCTGCACCATCTGGAAATCAAAAAGCTGATGTTCTCCTTCTTCAACGTTATCATATCCGCCGTGGACGAGCGCACGCCCTACAACGCCTCGCATACCCAGCGCATCGTGGAAATGCTGCTGTCGCTGTTGGATTTCATTCGCGAAACGCCGTGGGCGGCGGAGATCACCGGCCCCTTTGACAGCGAGCGCACGGAGATCATTGTAATGTGCGCATGGCTGCACGACATCGGCAAGCTGGTAACGCCGCTATCCATCATCAATAAAGCAACGCGTCTGGGAAAGCATAAGGACGAGGTGTTCCGGCGGATGGAGCTGATCTCTCTGCTTTGCAGGCTGGACGTATTGGAAGGGCGATGCACCCAAAGGGAGTCGCAGCGAACGCTGGAGGATATTTTGGAGGCGGCGGAGCTGTTTAGAAGGACGGATCTCGCATCAACGGTCACCGAGCAAACCCAGCGGCGCATACGCGATTATGCCTCCCGCCAGTACCGGGATCAGTACGGGGATATGCACACTTGGCTTACGCCGGAAGAAACGGAATGCCTGTGCATCCCGCGCGGTACGCTAACGCCCAGTGAGCGCAGAGAAATGGAGCGCCACGCAGAGATCACCGCCAAGCTGCTCAATAAAATGATGTTTTCTGGGAATTACACGCGGGTGCGCACCTGGGCTGCCAGCCATCACGAAAAGCTGGACGGCTCCGGTTACCCGGACGGTCTTTCCGGCGACCAGCTTTCCACCGAGGTGCGCTTGCTTACCATACTGGATATTTTAGAAGCCCTCACCACCAGCGAGCGGCCTTATAAAGACGCACTGTCTCCGGGCGCTTCCATAGCCGAGCTGTACCGCATGGTGGAGCAGGGGAAGCTGGACGGCGCGCTGGTGCGCGTGGTGGAGGCCAGCCGCTGCTGGGTGCACCCCGGCTCCATGGAGGAATTCATGAAAAGCCAGCTGACCATGCTGTAAGGCATAGCACTCACTTTATAAAGCATAAAAAACAGCAGACGCATGTCGCGTTCTGCTGTTTTGTTGTAAGCGCTTGTGGAAAAGAAGCGCCTTTGAAATATACGCTGCCGTATTCTCGCGCTACTTGATTCTGCCGCTCTTTTCCAAAGCTGCAATGTCCGGCGGGCAGAGGAAGGGCTCGCCTGCGGCCTTCATGGCGTTTGCAACGTCCTTCAAGCCGCTGCCGGTGCAGATCACGGTAACGGTTTCCTCGGGCTTGATGAGCCCGGTCTCTACTGCTTTTTTAACGCCGGCTGTGGCGGTAACGCCCGCGGGTTCTCCGAACACGCCCTCCGTGCGGCCTAACAGCCGCATGGCAACGTAAATTTCATCGTCGGATACCGCAAGCCAGCTTCCCTTGGATTCCCGCACGGCGCGAAGCGCCTTTTCCGGGTTGCGGGGCACGCCCACGGCGATGCTGTCCGCAACGGTATTCTCCTCGGCGGGCAAAAGCCCCCGCCCCTCGTTTGCCGCATCCACAAAGGGGCAGCAACCGGAGGACTGTACGCCAAGTATCTTCGGGATGCGGTCTATCACGCCCATCTCAAACAGATCGTGGAAGCCGTTATACACGCCGCCGATGGTGCAGCCGTCTCCCACGGAAACCGCCACCCAGTCCGTTGGCTCCCAGTGTAATTGCTCGGCGATCTCTAAGGAAACGGTTTTCTTGCCCTCGGTCAAAATGGGATTGATGCCCGCGTTGCGGTTGTAAAAGCCCCATTTATTGATAGCGTCCCGCGAAAGCTCAAACGTCTGGCGGTAATCTCCCTGTACGGATATCACGTTTGCGCCGAATATCAACAGCTGTGCCACCTTGCCCTTGGGGGCGCGCTCGGGTACGAATATCACGGTTTTCACGCCCATGCGGGCGGCGTTTCCGGCACAGGAGGAGGCGGCGTTGCCGGTGGAGGAGCAGGCGATGGTTTCATAGCCCAGCTCCACGGCCTTTGCAACAGCTACCCCGGAGGCGCGATCCTTCAGGGAGGCGGTGGGGTTCAGGCCGTCGTCCTTGATGTACAGCGCCTTTAAGCCCAGTTGGTTGCCCAAGCGGTTGGAGCGGTACAGCGGCGTCCAGCCCACGCGAAGGAAGCGCTCCAAGCCCTCGCCCTTGATGGGCATTAGCGGCGCATAGCGCCACATGCTGTTGTTGCGATCGTTTGCAAGGGTTTCCCGGTTGAGTATTTTTTTGATGTTCTGGTAGTGGAATACAATGTCCAGTATGCCTGTTTCTCCGCAGTGGGGGCAGGTCATCAGCTCACGGCTGTAATCGTACTCTCTGCCGCAAAGCGTGCAGCGGTAACCTAAAATGCGTTCCATGTTCTATTTCCTCACAGTTCAAGTTTTCGGTGAATGAGAATGTGTATTTATCATACTACATGCAAAAAAGGATGTACAGTGGGATAGAGAATGGAAAAACCACCCGCGATATGCGGGTGGTTCCGATGCGTTTATCGGTCTTGGCCAATTGCGGTACAGTAGGAACTTACTCTGCCGCAACCACGCCTGCGTCCTGAATCACGTTTTCAAAACGGGTCACAATGGTCTCGTCGTGGATCCAAGTGTCCACCAGCGCGTACCATTCTTCCTCCTGCTTGGCCTTGAGGGTGGACTCGCGGAACATCTCCTCATAGTCTTTAAGCTGGCGTTCGCCCGCAGGCTCCTTGCCAACGTATTGCAGAATGTGGCAGCCGTCCTCGTCCTGAATAACAGCCGTATAGCTGCCGGGTGCGGTCAAAGCCATGGTAGCGTCCTTCACAGCGGAAGACCAATCGCTTGCGCTGTCAAAGGAGCTCATCAGCAGGCCCTTTTCCTTGAAAGCATCGTATGTGGTCTGGTCGGTATCCTGCGTGTACTCCGCCATTACCGCGTCAAAGGTCTCGCCCGCTTCCAGCTTGGCATAAGCTTCGTTTGCCTTAGAAACGGTGTCTGCAAAATAGTCGGCATATAGTTTTTCGGTTTCGGCCTTCAGCGCCTGATACTCCTCGCGAATGGCAGTTACGCGCTCGGTATCTTCTACCTCGTCGGAAATGGTCAGCGCGCCAAGCTCGGATTCCAGCTCCGCCATTTTGGCGGTTTTTTCGTCGTAAGAGGCATCCAGCTCATCCTCGGGGGCGATCAAAATGTGCTTTACGCGGATATATCCCTCGGGTGCATAGAACACGGGGGTCTCGTTGTAGCGCTCAAAGTATTCCTGATCGGCCTTGTAGTCGCCGGCAGTCTGCGTGTAGGCTTCCTTATCGGCAGCCAGCTTCTCGTCAAAGGCGGTTTGCAGCTCTTCGTCGGTCAGGCTGATGGTGGCGTTGAAGTTTTCCTGCATGCGGGAAACCATATCGTCCATTTTGTACTGCTCTAACAGCCACGTTTTTAACTCGTCCTGCCCCATTTCCTGGCCGTAATAATAGGAAGCCAGTTGGGGGAACAGCTTGGCAGCTTCCGCCTCCAGCGCATCGCCCTCTAAAGTAGCGTCGGCGGTTTTCGCCTGTTCGCGGCACATATCCATAAAGCTGTTGTAGGATTCGGTCACGTTGGTTTCAAGGGTTTTCAACTGCTCATCGGTAAATTGATCGTAGCCCTGCAGCTTTGCCTGATACTGCTGCATCTTGGTGCCGATCAGCCCGTCGAGTATGGAGGTTTGGAAGTCCTTCAGGCTATCCTCGCTGGAGGTGGGGTCGTAGCCAAACTGCTGATACATGGAAATATAGTAGTTGAACTCGTTTAAGAACTCTTCCTTGGTGATCTCCGTTTCGCCAACCTTGGCAACGATTTGCGCCATGTCCTTTTCCTCGTCAACGCTGACCAGGCTGCAACCGAGCATGGCGGCGCAAAGGGCAAGCGCCAGCACGGAAATCAGGATTGCTTTGATGGGTGTTTTCATGTTCTTCTCCTTTATATTGATCGATCCTTACAATCGATGCTAGTGCGGTTATTTTCCAAGCAGATCGTAATGCACGGTTACGATACCGGCAGCCTTGGCTTTTTCCAACAGCTGTGTTTTGGTGTTCATGCCCGTTTGGAAGGCGGTACCGGTGGAAAGGTCTTTTTTGATCGCATCGCGCACGTCCTCATAGGGAATTGCGCCGGGGGTCATGTTTTCCACAAGGTAGATCAGGCAAACGCCCTCGCTGGTGGCAACAGGCTCGGAATAGCTGCCGGGCTCCGTTAAAGCCAGCGCGGTGGACACATAATTCTCGTCAATGGAGGTAACGCCAAAATGCACATAGTAAGTGGCGATCTCCGGATCGTCCGTTTCCTGCTCCAACACGTCTGTAAACGCTTCGCCGGCGGATAAGCGGTCCATCACGGTGTCCAGCTTGTTGGCTACCACGGAATCCTTCACGCGCGAAAGCACGTTATGATATACGGTGTATGCCTTTTCCTGATCGGCTTCGGCTCTCTTGGCAGCGGCGGAGTCCTCTCCGCTTTCCAGTACGGCAACCATGTATTCGTTCTCCGCATTGGTCAGCGCAGTGGAGGCGGCGTTGATGTCGTCTGCCTGCTGGGCGGAATAGTACTTGATCAGCCGGTACGTCTTTTTATAACCGTCGGGCACGTATACGGGCACGGCGACCGGCTCGTCTGCAAACAGGAGCGGGTCGGCATCGAATTTTTGCTGCTGCTCTAAAAGCATGGAGTCATACTGGGCGCGGATATCCTCCTCCGTGAAGTCGGAAATCAAACCCGCCTGTTCGTTGTACAGGTTGGTGATGTATCCGATTCGAAGGGTTTCGCGAATGCGCTCCGGCGTGAGATTGGAGTCCTTTAACAGTTGGTCAAAGGATTGCTCTGCTTTGCGCTGAGAGGCCTCGTCCGTGCCGTGCGCCTCGGTGTAGGCTTTTAAAACGGAGTTGTAATAATCCAAGTAAGATTGATCGATCTCCGCCTCCTGCTCCGCAGTGAGCTTGGTAAGGCCTAAATTACGCGCTTCTTCCAGCAATGCGGCTTCCGCTACCAGATCGTCCAGCCGGAACTTTTTATAGTCCGCAAGCGCCTGCGTATTGCCGGCGGCGGTCAAGTCCTTGCCGTAAAACTCCTGATACAGCGCAAGCTGCTGCTTCAAGTACGCATCGTAATACCAACGGTAAACGGGGGTTTCGCCCACCGTGGCAAGAACATCCTCAGAACTGCCTGCACAGCCGGTCACAAGCATCAACAGCATGCAAACCGCCAGCAGTACGTTCAACCATTTGTTTCCCTTTATCATCAGGCTTTCTCCTTCGTGTACCATACTGGTCAAATGACCTTAAATACCCACAGTCACATCATTATACCCGTTTCTCCCTTACCTAGCAAGGTGTAAACTTGTTAAGAAACTGTGGCATATATTAGAGAAACTATGGCACACGGTTTTTTTTACCGGGGTTTATTGTTATAATGAAGTGGCATATGTTACATGCTGGAAACAGGGAGGAACCCATGGAGTACGAAAAAAAACCGCGGGCTGCGGACCCGGCGCAGGGCCTCACCGAGCAAGAGGCGGCGCAGCGAGAGGCACAGGGGCGTGTGAACCGCCAGCCTCCCCACAATACAAAAACCGTAGGCCGCATCATACTGGATAACCTGATGACCCCCTTCAACCTGTTGATGGCGGGGATCGCTTGTTGCCTGCTTTTGGTGCAGTCCTACGGGAACATGCTGTTTCTGGGCGTGGTTGTTACCAACCTGTTGATCGGCACCGTGCAGGAGCTTCGCGCCAAGCATACGGTAGAGCGGCTGTCCATCCTTACCGCCCCGAAGATCACCGTGGTGCGAAGCGGCGTGGAACGCGAGCTGCCCTGCGAGGCGCTGGTGGAGGGGGATGTGATCTGCCTTTCGCCGGGGATGCAGGTGCCTGCGGACTCCGTAATGCGAACGGGCGTTGTGGAGGCGGACGAATCCCTTTTAACAGGCGAGTCCGATGCGATCCGAAAAAACAGCGGGGACATGCTGCTCTCCGGCAGCTTTTTGCTTTCCGGCAGCGGGCGGGCAGAGGTGGTGCACGTTGGTGCCGAGAATTACGCGGCTAAGCTGGCGGCGGAGGCGAAGGGGTATCAAAGGCCGGACTGTGGGTTGATGCGGGAGCTTTCCGGCATCATAAAAACCGTGGGCGGGTTTGTTGTGCCCTTGGGCGCGCTGCTGTTTTTGCGCACATATTTTTTGCTGCAATCGCCTGTAAAGCATGCCGTGGAGCAGACAGCCGCTGCCATGATCGGTATGATTCCCGCAGGGCTGATGCTGCTGACCTCCGTATCGCTCATGGCGGGGGTGATCGCCCTTTCCAGAAAGCGTACGTTAACGCAGAACATGTACAGCATCGAAACGCTTTCCCGTGTGGACGTGCTGTGCTTGGATAAAACCGGCACGCTTACCTCCGGCAGTATGGAGGTGTGCGGTACGGCTTACCCGGAAAACGCCCCGGAGGGAGAACGGCTGCTGAACGTCTATGTTGGTGCCATGGCAAACGACAACATGACCGCCGCCGCCCTCAAGGCGTATTTTTCAGAAGCGCGCGGTGATGAGCCGGAGGAAACGCTGCCCTTTTCCTCCGCCCGTAAGTTCAGCGCCGCTTCGTTTTCGGAGGAGGGCGTACTGTATCTGGGTGCGCCTACCTATTTAATGGATGCGCTTCCCCAAGCGCTGACCCGCGAAATGGAGCGTTATATGCAGGCCGGGGCGCGGGTGTTGCTGCTGGCGCAGGACAAAACAGCAAAAACGATCACCGAAACGCCCAAGGAAAAAACGCTTGTTCCCGTGGCGTTGGTGGCGCTTACGGACAAGCTCCGCCCGGATGCGGCGGAGACGTTGCGCTTTTTCCGCGAGCAGGATGTAACCGTAAAGCTCATTTCCGGTGACGACCCCAGAACCGTGTCCAGCATTGCAAAACGGCTGGAGCTTCCCGGTTGGGAGCGGTATATCGACGCTTCCACGCTGATAGGCGACGAGGCGGTAACGGAGGCTGTCGGGCAGTATACCATATTTGGCAGGGTGTCCCCCCAGCAAAAAAAGCTGCTGGTGCAGGCATTAAAAAAAGCCGGGCATACCGTTGGCATGACGGGAGACGGCGTAAACGACGTGCTGGCCTTAAAGGAAGCGGACTGCTCCGTTGCCATGGCGGCAGGCTCGGATGCCGCCAAGCAGGTATCGCAGTTGGTACTGTTGGACAGCGATTTTGCCTCTCTGCCTTCCGTGGTGATGGAGGGGCGGCGGGTCATCAACAACATTACCCGCACGGCCTCGCTGTTCTTGGTAAAAACGATATTCTCCTTCCTGCTGACCATCTGCTGTGCGGTGATCGGCCTTCGGTATCCCTTCCAGCCCATCCAGCTCACGCTTATCAGCGGCTTGATGGTTGGCTTCCCTTCCTTTGTATTGGCGTTGGAGCCCAACCGCACGCGCATTACGGGAGAGTTCATCAAAAACGTGATACTTCGCGCCGTACCGGGCGGCTTTACGGTGTTTCTATATGTGCTGATCGTTAGTTTGGCCTGCCCCGCGCTGGGGTATAGTCACCAACAGGTAAGCACGCTTTGCGTGTATCTGGCTGGGTTTTCCTCCTTCATGGTGCTGTTACGGGTGTCGCTGCCCCTAAACGGCAAGCGGGGAGCGCTTTTGGTGCTGGTGGGCACGGCGTTTTTGCTGGCTTGCGAAATACTGCCGGCGCTTCTGGGGCTGGCGGATTTCACCGCCCGGATGCTCTGGTTCTTCCTACCTATGGCGGCGGTTTGCTGGCCCTTCCATTACGGGCTGACCATTCTTACCGCAAGGCTGTTGCATATGGACCCCAAGCAGGGTATGATTCGTACAAAGGAGGCGCCCATGGTCATTATCGCCGGTTTGGGCAATCCGGGCGTGGCATACGAGTGCTCGCGGCACAACGCGGGCTTTTTGGCGTTGGACGCGGTGGCAAAAAAGTACGGCATTGCCGTGAATAAGCGGGCGCATAAGGGCTTGGTGGGCGAGGGCAGAATCAATAACGAACGTGTGATGCTGGTGAAGCCCCAGACCTATATGAATTTGAGCGGGGAATGTATACAAAGCGTTTTAGCATATTATAAACTGCCCCCGGAGCGGCTGATCGTGCTGTACGACGATGTTGACCTGCCCGTGGGCGAGCTTCGGGTACGGGCGCAGGGAAGCGCCGGCACGCATAACGGCATGCGCTCCATCATTGCCAGCTTGGGCGGAGAGGAAAGCTTCCCCCGGGTGCGCATCGGCGTGGGCAAGCAGGCCGCAGGGCGCGACTTGGCGGCGCATGTGTTAGGCAAGCCCCCGCTTGAGGAGCGGGAGCTGTTACAGGCCGCTTACGACAATGTGGCGGACGCGGTGGAGCTGATCGTTTCCGGCAATTTGTTGGAGGCGCAGTCGAAATACAATAAGCGCAAAAAAAAGGAGGAGTCCTAACGAACAGTATTATCCCGTTGCTGGAAGTATTCAAAGCATCGCCGGAGTATAACCGGCTATATGAGTTATTGACCGGCGCACAAGGCCCTGCGTCGGCCTTTGGCGTACCGGAAGCACTGCGGCCGGTGCTTGCCGCGGCCTTGGCGCAAAGCCGCACGGTGCTGTTTGTAACGGCAACCCAAAAGGGCGCGGAGGCAGCCTATGCGCAGGCATCTGCGCTTTGCGATAACGCGGCGCTTTTGCCGCTTCGGGAGCTGCCGCTGGTAAACGCGTATGCCGTGTCCGGAGAGATCGCCAATTTGCGTATGGACGCGCTGCTGCGCTTGGTATTAAAAAAGACCACGCTGTTATTTACGTCTGCGGAGGCTGCCATGCAGCGGCTTTGCCCGCCGGAGGTGCTGCAAAACGCCGTGCACAGCATTGCCGTGGGGGATACGATCGACCCCAGAACACTGCTGCGCGGTTTAACGGAGGCCGGGTACGAGCGCGTGGAGCTGGTGGAGGGAGCGGGCATGGTAGCCGCGCGCGGAGACATCGTGGATGTATTTCCGCCGCACAGCCCCGTACCGTACCGCATCGAGTTCTTTGGGGACGATGTGGATCGCATCACCTGTTACGACCCTGTGACCCAGCGCTCCATCGAAAACATGGAAAGCGTGCTGCTGTCTCCCGCAACGGAAGCGCCGCAGACTCCCGCCGCCATTGAGCGGGCGCTGCTTGCTATCCGCGCCGCCGCAGGCTTTGACGCGCAACGGCTGGCTTGGGAGGACGGGCGCTTCTGCCCCGGCGCGGAAACGTTGCTGCCGCTTCTGTATCCGGAGGAATGCACTGTTTACGAGCATTTGCCCGAGGACGCGCTCATTTTATTGGAGGAGCCGCACCGCATCGAGGAGGAGGCCGCCTCCGCCGAGCGTATGTTTATTGAAAGCGTAAAAACCACGCTGGAGCGTGGGGAGGGCGTGTCCGCTCAGTACGGGCTGCTGTCCTCCGTCAATGCCTTTTTCAGCCGGATGCAAACGCCAAGAACCGGTCTTTTATTTACGCTGTCCCGCAGTTTTGCCCGCATCCGTCCCAAGGATTCCGTGCAAACGGACGCCCGCCCCGCGCCCCGGTACGCCGGCGGCATCGAGGAGCTTTGTCAGGACGTGAACGCGTGGAAGGCGGGAAAGAACGCCGTATTACTGTATGCCGGTGCGCATACCCAGCGACTGCGGCAGCAGCTGCAGGATTTTGATTGTATTGCGGCGGAAGCCGCGGAGCTGACCCGTGCGCCTGCCGCAGGCGAAGCGCTGCTGCTGCCCGAAAGCCTGCCTGCGGGCTTTGTTTGGCCTTCCATTCGCCTGTGCGTACTGGGCGAGGCGGAGCTGTTGGGAAAAAGCGGGCGCAAGCTCAAGCGGGGGAAGAAGCCGCAGCTTGCGTTTTCCGACCTTGCCGTTGGCGACCTCATCGTACACGAAGCGCATGGTATCGGAAAATTTGTGGGTGTGGAGACCCTCACCGTGCAGGACAATACCCGGGATTACCTTTTGCTGCAATACGCGGGCGGGGATAAGCTGTATATCCCCACCGATCAGTTGGATCGCATTCAAAAATACATCGGCGGCGGCGACGGCGGAGAAGTGCCCAAGCTCAACCGTTTGGGCGGCAGCGAATGGAACAGGCAAGTAGGCCGGGCAAAAGCCGCCGTCAAGGCGCTGGCGTTCGACCTAGCGGCGCTGTATGCCAAGCGAAGCAGCGAAACAGGCTTTGCCTTTTCCCAAGACACCGCTTGGCAGCGGCAGTTGGAGGAGCAGTTCCCCTACGAGGAAACGCCGGATCAGCTGCAATGCATTGAGGAGATCAAAAAAGACATGGAGTCTCCCAAGGCGATGGATAGGCTCCTTTGCGGAGACGTTGGCTACGGCAAAACCGAGGTGGCGCTTCGCGCTGCCTTCAAAGCCGTGCAGGACGGCAAGCAGGTGGCGTTTTTGGTGCCTACCACCATCCTAGCCCAGCAGCATTACAATACGCTTTCCGCACGCTTTGCGGATTTTCCCATTCGCATCGGGCTGCTTTGCCGTTTTAAATCTGCCGCGGAGCAAAAGCAAACAAAGGAAGGGCTTTTAAACGGGCAGGTGGAGATCGTGGTAGGCACCCACGCGCTGTTAGCCAAGGATGTGAAGTTCAAGGATCTGGGCTTGCTCATTGTTGACGAGGAGCAGCGCTTTGGCGTGGGGCACAAGGAGCAGATCAAAAACATGCGAAGCTCGGTAGATGTGTTGACGCTCTCCGCCACGCCCATTCCAAGAACGCTGCATATGTCCATGACGGGCATTCGGGATATGAGCACCATCGAAACGCCGCCGGAGGACAGGTATCCGGTGATGACCTATGTGCTGGAATACACGGATAATTTGTTGTGCGATGCCATCAAAAAGGAGCTGTCCCGCGGCGGGCAGTGCTATGTGGTCAGCAACAACGTAGCGCGTATGGATCGCTTTGCGGAGCACTTGGAAAGCCTGCTGCCCAACGTGCATATCATTTGCGCCCACGGGCAGATGCCCGAGCGGCAGTTGGAAAACGCCATGCTGGATTTTATGGAGGGGCGGTTTGACGTGCTTGTTTGCAGCACCATCATCGAAAACGGGCTGGATATCTCTAACGTAAACACGCTGTTCGTAATGGATGCAGATAAAATGGGGCTTTCCCAGCTTTATCAGCTGCGTGGCCGGGTAGGCCGCAGCACCCGCTTGGGGTACGCGTATTTCACGTTTCAGAAGGATAAAATACTCACCGAGATCGCGCAAAAGCGGTTGATGACGCTCTCCGAGTTCACCCAGTTCGGTGCGGGCTTCCAGATCGCCATGCGAGACTTGGAGATCAGAGGCGCAGGCTCGCTTCTGGGTGCGGAGCAAAGCGGGCACATTGCGGACGTTGGCTATGAGTATTATTGCAAGCTTATGCAAAGCGCCATATCCGAGGCCAAGGGCGAGGCGCAGCCGCTTACGGTGGAAACCGTTTTGGATATCCCGCTGGACGCGCATATCCCCAAGGACTATATCGCAAGCGAGGTGCAGCGCCTTGGCATGTACCGCCGCATCGCCATGATTACCGACCGCGCTTCTTTATACGATGTGCAGGAGGAGATGGAGGATCGCTACGGTAACATTCCCCAGCCCGTGCAGAACTTGATGGACGCGGCGCTCGTGAAGGCGTTAGCCGGCAAGGCGCAGGCCATGCAGCTGACCGTTCGGGAGGGCAGCGCCAAGCTCCAGTTCCATGAACAGGCCGAAATCGACGGCATTCGCTTGGTAGCCGCCGCCGCCAATACCGGTGCACAGATCATACAGGGAGATACGGTGTCCCTCGCGTGGCGCTTGGGTAACAAATCCCCCGGCGAGATACTCGCCGTACTGCCTGCGCTCCTCTCCGAGATCGCCACTTGCGCCGAGGCAGGAGAATGATGCTTGGGGCTCCGCCCCAAACCCCGCTGGGGATACATCCCCAGACCCCATTTACCGCCCAAATATGAGCGGTGGGATAAAGAAAATTCCGCCCACAGGCGGCGTTCCCCCCGCGGAGCGGCCGTTTGAGGGGGTAGCAAGAAATGCGTGGCACTTTCTTGCTACGGGTTCGGTGCCCGTTTGGGCAAAAAACGTATCAGTGATACGTTTTTAGAACCCTGAGTTCCGCTGTATAGGGTTCTCCAAGGGGCATAAGGGGGGGATCGGAACCCCCCTTGCCCCTTGGAAAAGAAACGTTTATCCCACGAGTCGATTTTTCGGAATGTTTGCTTGAAAACAGAAGGAAGATAACTTAAAAAGCTCCGCAATTGCGGAGCTTTTAGCATATAGAAACTTATTTCTTTCCGAAGATCAACCGCAGCAGGAAAATCAACAGGCACGCGCCGCCGAGGGGAACGAGAATGCCGCTGATAAGGAAGCCGCCGCCGATGCCCAAAAGATCCGCCAGCCAGCCGCCTAAAAAGCTGCCGCCGATACCGACCAGAATGTTGACGAGCGCGCCGCCCTTGCTTTTCATAATGAGGCTTGCCAGCCAACCTATCAACGCGCCGATCAGGATCGTTACAATAATATTTACCATACTTATCTATCCGCCTTTCTTAACAGTACTATTAGTATCGTATGAAAGGCCGAACTATTTTAGCTGTTCGTGGATAGCAGCAGCCGCTTTTTTTCCTGCGCCCATGGCAAGGATCACGGTAGCCGCGCCGGTGACCGCGTCGCCGCCAGCGTACACGCTGTCCTTACTGGTTTTGCCCGTTTCCTCGTCTGCTATAATGCCGCCCCACTTTTGCGTTTCCAAACCGGGCGTGGTGTTTTTGATAAGCGGGTTGGGGGAGTTGCCAATGGCGATAACTACCGTGTTGACTTCGAGGGTAAATTCGCTGCCGGGCTTTGCAACAGGCCGTCTGCGGCCGGACGCGTCAGGCTCTCCAAGCTCCATCTCCACGCATTCCATGCTGATCACGTTCCCATTCTCGTCCCCGTTGATGCGGGTGGGGTTACAAAGCACTTTGAAGTTAATGCCCTCTTCCTTGGCATGATGCACTTCTTCGATTCGCGCGGGCATTTCCACCTCGCTCCTGCGGTATACGATGGATACGTTTTCTGCGCCCAAGCGCTTGGCGCAACGCGCCGCGTCCATCGCCACGTTGCCGCCGCCAACCACCGCCACGTTTCTGCCAACGCGCACTGGCGTGTCGGTTTCGGGGAAGGCGTATGCCTTCATTAAATTGATGCGGGTCAAGAACTCGTTGGCGGAGTACACGCCGTTCAGGTTCTCACCGGGAATCTTCTGAAAGTTGGGAAGCCCTGCGCCGGAGCCTACGAATACCGCGTCAAACCCCTCGTCCTGTAATAACTCGTCTAGGCTGACGGAGCGGCCGATCACCATGTTGGTTTCGATCTTCACGCCCAGCGCTTCAACGGTTTTGATCTCCTCGCGCACCAAGGCTTTGGGCAAACGGAATTCCGGTATACCGTAAACCAGCACGCCGCCGGGGGTGTGCAGTGCTTCAAATATCGTGACCTCGTAGCCCAGTTTGGCAAGGTCGCCTGCGCAGGTAAGCCCCGCCGGGCCGCTTCCAACCACCGCAACGCGCTTGCCGTTCTTCTTAGGCAGCTCTGCCTTGGCTTCTCTTGGGTGCGCCATGGCGTAATCTGCCGCAAAGCGCTCTAATCTGCCGATGCCAACCGGCTCGCCCTTGATGCCCCGCACGCATTTGCTTTCGCACTGCGTCTCCTGCGGACAAACGCGTCCGCAAATGGCGGGCAGGCTGTTGGTGGTTTTGATAACGTCGTAAGCATCTAAAAACTCGCCCTTTTGAATGTGCGAAATGAATTCCGGAATACGTACGTTCACCGGGCAGCCGGAAACACACGGGCTGTTTTTGCAGTTGAGGCAGCGTGTGGATTCATCCAACGCCATGGCCTCGTCGTAGCCTTGGGATACCTCGGAAAAGTTCTTGTTGCGCACATCGGGCGCTTGCTCCCGGGATGGGAGCTTCTCTAAACGCATGTTTGCCATTATTTTGCACCTCCCATGAGATTGCAGGCGTGTTTCTCCATGCTGACGCTTTCCTCCACCTTGTACATGCGGCTTCGCATGATGGCCTCGTCCCAATCCACCAAATGCCCGTCAAAGTCCGGCCCGTCCACGCAGGCGAATTTCGTTTCGCCGTTTACAGTCAACCGGCAGCCGCCGCACATGCCCGTGCCGTCTATCATGATGGGGTTCATGGAAACCACGGTGGGGATGTTGTACTGCTTGGTGAGGTTGCACACAGCCCGCATCATCACCATGGGGCCTATGGCGATCACCTCGTCATACTGTACCCCGGCTTTGATTTGATCTTCCAAGGCGGTGGTGGTAAAGCCCTTGTGTCCGTTGCTGCCGTCGTCCGTCATGACGATGAGGTTGGTGCAGGCAGCCTGCAACTCGTCTACCAATATAAATAAGGATGTGTTGCGAAAACCTACCAATATATCCACATCTGCACCAGCCGCGTGGAGCGCCTTTGCTTGCGGGTAGGCAATGGCAATACCAAGGCCGCCGCCGATGACGGCGATCTTCTTGCCCGCCTTGCCTTCGACCTCGCTGGCTTTTCCCAAGGGGCCAACGAAATCCAGCAGATAATCCCCCTCGTTCAACGTATCCAGCCGCTTGGTGGTAGCGCCCACCTTTTGGAATATAATAGTAACGGTACCGGCGCTTCTGTCATAATCCGCAATGGTCAGCGGAATGCGCTCTCCGGCGTCGTCAATGCGTAAAATGATGAATTGCCCCGGGTTTGCCTTCCTTGCAACCATCGGTGCCAGAATGGTCATCTGGGTCACGGTGTCGTGCAGGGGGCGTTTTTGTACGATTTGATACATGCCGTTCCTCCCTAAATTTACCGTAAAAACGGAACTGTTCCGGCGGGCAGGGGCAGGCATAAACGCCTGCGCCGCCCGTAAATAATACTCTATCATACTATCGTATGCGATACGCAAAGTCAAAGGATATCAGGAAATCTCAAGTCTGTGATTTATAGGAAATGACAAGTCTGTGGTTAGGCTTACGCAATGTATGGTATAATATGTATAATGCATCTCATATGATCGAAGCATAGCAAAAATGCCACGTGGGCTTTTGTGCGGGAGAGGAGCGATATTATGAAACTGACGATAGACGGTATTCAAGTGGATGCCCTTTGCGGAGAAACACTGGAACAACTGGTGCAAAAGGCGGGGCTGGACGAGGTCGGCTTGGCAAGAAAACCGCTTGCCGCCCAGATCGGCGGCGAGGTATATACCCTTCGGTACGACCCGATCGCGCCGCTCGAGGGGCATGAACGGGTGCGCACCGCCATTCACGATGCCAAGGGCACGGTAAAGCTCTTGCGTTACGGAGACGATCTTGGCCGCCGGGCGTATGAACGCACCATGCTGTTTATTTTGTTCTTGGCAGCAAAGCAGGTGTTCCCGGAGGCAAAGCTTTGCGCGCATTACTCTCTGGGCCCCGGCATTTATATCACCATGGATCGCCCGCAGGAGACCCTGCAAGACGATGTTGCCACGCTGCACATGGCCTGCCAGCAGGCGGTGGACGCAGATCTGCCGCTGATACGAAAGCGGCTTTCCAAGCTGGAGGCCATGGAGCATTTTGATGCCGTGGGGCAGGAGGACAAAGTCCGCCTGTTAGAGTGGCGGCAGCACGACTTCTTTGACGTATATACCTACGAAAATTTTTACGAATACTTTTATGGCGAAATGCTCCCCTCCACGGGCTATGCCTCCGTGTTCGATTTGGAGGTGCTGGAGGAGGGCTTTGTGCTGCTTCTGCCGGACAAGAAAAACCCGGAGCAGCCCGCGGCGTATCACCATCAGCCCAAGCTGGCGGCGGTGTTTGCGGAAAGCCGCCGCTGGAACGAGCTTTTGCACTGCGCGCAGATCGCGGACTTGAACCGCATGGTGCAGGACGGGCAGATACGGGAGCTGATTCGCGTTTCGGAGGCGCTCCACGAAAAAAGCTATGCCAACATCGCAGACGAGATCGTGCGGCGAAAGGCACGCGCGGTGATGGTTGCGGGGCCGTCCTCCTCGGGCAAAACCACCTCGGCAAACCGCCTGTATACGCAGCTTCGGGTGCTGGGGCAAACCCCCATCCTGCTGTCGCTGGATAATTACTATATCGACCGTGACAAGATCGCCCCCGGTGAAGACGGTCAGCTGGACTTGGAGCATATCAACACGCTGGACGTGGAGCGCTTTAATGACGATCTGGCGCGGCTCTTGGCGGGCGAAACGGTCAAGACCCCTATATTCGATTTTATGACCGGTAAGCGCAGCGAAAAAACAAACACCGTGCGCGTTACGGATACCCAGCCGCTCATCATCGAGGGCATCCACGGCCTCAACGACAAAATGCTGTCGCCTAAGATCGACCCTGCGGCGGTGTTCCGCGTATATGTGTCGGCACTGACTACCCTCAACTACGACGACCATAACCGCATCCGCACCACCGATATCCGCATCCTCAGGCGCTTGGTGCGTGATTATAAGACGCGCAACGCTTCCATGGAAAAAACGCTTTCCATGTGGCAGAGCGTGCGGCGGGGCGAGGAAACATGGATATTCCCCTTCCAGGAGCAGGCGGACGCGTTTTTAAACACCACGCTGCTGTATGAACCGGCGGTGCTCAAGGGCTACATCTACCCGCTGTTAAAGGCGGTGCCTAAGGACAGCCCGTACTTTGCGCAGGCCAACGCCATCACCAAGTTTTTGAATTACTTCCTTGTGGCAGAGGGCGTGGAGGACGAAATTCCGCCCACCTCCATTTTGCGGGAATTCATCGGCGGAAACACGTTCTATCACGAATAAGGAGCGGGCACATGGAGTATTGCGAAAAGTGTAAAATGCTTTGTACGGACGGCGTTTGTCCGGGCTGCGGGAAAAAGAAACTGCGGCAGGCGGAGGAAACGGATTATTGCTTTCTAACGGAAAAGGGCGTGATGTGGGCAGAAATGCTCATGGAGGTATTGCAGGACAACGCCGTGCCCTGTGTAAAGCAATCCCGCGTGGGCGCAGGGCTATCCCTATATACCGGGCAGAGCTGGGAGCGGTATAAGGTGTTTGTGCCTTATAGATATTTAGAACAGGCCAAAGGATTGATGGAAGAGCTGTTTTCGGCTGATGCGGAACAGGAAACGGAACAGCAGTAATTAGCAGAACAAAAAAACGCCCCGAAAGCAAAATCGCTCTCGGGGCGTTTTTATGGGGAGTAACCACTATTTTGCGGGATACTTGCCCTGTAATTGCAGGTAGCCCAGCTGCCCAACGCTTGCGATCAGCTCCTGCTGATAGCGCACGTCCTTGTCGGTTTTTCCCTGATACACGGCGGCACGCTCGGAGGGGGTCAAAATCTGCAAAAACCGTTCGCAGTTTTCCGGCGTGGTAGCGGGAACGTCATTACTGCGGCTTTTGCTTTTGCTTCCGCTGCGGTTGCTTGCGGTGGCTGCCTGCTGGCGGCTCACGTCCGCCGCGTACATCTCCTGTGCCGTTGAGAAGGCCATCTGCCGGGCGGAAGCCATCTGATTGGCGTTATACACCGCAGCTTCGTGGGCGCGCTGCTGCTCGGCTGCTACAGCGTCGGCGATCATTTTAGACAGCGTAGCCTGATAGTCGCTCTCCATGGCGGCAATGTCGTCCGCCTCCGCATCCAGTTGGCGATCCTTCACATCCGTTACATAGGTGGAAGCGCCCATGCCGCGGGAAATGGCATCCGCATCTAGCTCGGCCTGATAGGTAACGGTGGCTTCCTTGCGCCGGGAGATGGACTGGTCTACCTCCGGGCGGAGAAAAGACGCATACTCGCTTTCAAAGGACGCGGCACTGCGGGGCGTGTAGCTGACCTGCGGCACATCGTAGATGGCAAGGATCTGCTGCATGTATTCCTGAATTCTTTGCAGTGCGTCTACCTGCATTGCGGCGCTTTGCTGATAAGCCGCCTCCGTTTTCGGCCCCCAAATGCCGTCTACCTTCAGCCTTGCACCCTCGGTGTTCAGTTGCCGCTGGTAGGCTGCTACGTCGGCGGAAGAGGCCACGCCCTGCGGGGTTTGATACCCCTTCAATACATAGGATGCCATATGCTCCTCCTTTCGTTATACGCGGCCAAGGCCGGTTAGCAGCGCGGTTGTGGCGGCTTGCTGTGCCGCGGCACGCTGCATTTCGCCGCGGTGCGACGTTACCCGCTGCGCGATCATGCTGTTGGCGGGGGCGCTTTGTCGGTCGTGGAATGCGGCGCTGCTTGTAATAAAGGGACTGTCGGGGCTAAGCCCGAAGCCGGAAAGGATACCCTCCTTTTCCGGCTGTTCGTTGTAATAGGGATAATACTCCATCGTATCTTCCTTTCTGTTTGGTCATTCATCAGAGCCTGCCAAGGCGGTTGTAAGCTGCTCCTCCATTTCGCACAGCTTGGCGTACAGAATAGACAGGTTTTGGTTTAAATTGTTCTCGTTCTGGGCAATGCAGGTCTCGTGTTCCTCACGTCGCTCGCCGTCCTGCCGGGGGCGGGGCAGATACACGGGAAAAAGCGCCTGCACGCCGGTTTTCACATAAGCCATGCGCTGCCTCCTTTAATAGGTTCTAAGCCGCAGTCCGTACAGCATTTGCAATCCGCCTGTAATATGCCAGCGGGAGCCGCCCTCGTTATACAGCCGCAAAGAGAAGGTGCGCCCCTCGCCCAACAGCGGGATCTCCAGCACCTCCTCCGCACGCTCGGGCATCAGGTAGCGGTGGTAATGCGTGTGGGAGCCAACGCCCACGTCCATGCGTAAAATTGCTCCCTCGCTGCCGCTTTCCGAGCGTCCGCGCAAGAACAGCTCCCGGGGGCATTTTACCGCCGCCTTGTTCTGCACGTCCGTCAGCGGCGTTTGCCACCAGGCGGAAATAGGTGCGCCGTCGTAATCCGCTCCCTCGTTAAAGCGGTACACATACCTTCCCGGGCCGATCAGGTACAGGGTGCCGTCCAGCGCGAACAGGTCGGAAACGGGGAAGCCCCGGCGCAGCATGTAGGTACGGCGAATCATGTCGTACACGATCACTGCGTTGTCCGCCGTTCGCGCCTCTCCCGCTTCCTGCGGATCGCTGCTTTGTTCGTAGGCGGTAAAATACAGCCTGTCCCGGTTTTCTGCCGCCCGGCAGCGGGTGAGGGAGGCTCTCTCCAAAAAGCCCTTGATGCACCTTGCGTCGCGGGTGCGCTGGGCGGTCTGCCCGTCGTGGTAGTACAAGCCTGCGCCGGTCATCCAATAGGGCGTGTCTCCATACAGCAGGCAGGCACTGTCCACCATTTTTTCCACCTCGGCGTTCACCCGGTATACCTTGTAATTGCTGGGGCGGTCGCCCAGCAGCCGGTAGATGGAGGCGCGCTTGAAGATCAGCAGCTGGTTCGAGAGCGAACACAGCCCTGTGATGGGATCGCCGCCAACGGGGCCAATCTCCACATGCCCGCCGGATACGTTTTCGCTTTCCTCTGCCTGTGCCCAGCTTTCAATGGTGCGGCTGCCGCCGGGGGCTTGGCTCCAGTACAGCCGTCCGGGGTTATCCGGGTCGCCCGCGGCAAACAGCCTGCCGTAATGCATGGCAAGGTATGAAACGGAGCTGTTGGAAAGCCCCTCTGCGCTTCCAAATACCGAGGCGCTTTCTCCGCCGTCCCATTTCACGATCTGCTGCTCCCCGCAGGCGATCAGCAGCGTATCCGTAGAGCCGATGCGCACCTCGCAAAAGTCGGCGCTGTTTAGCGTAAGCGTATCGGGATAGGTGTAAATGCACGTCCAAGCGGGTTCCGCGACGGTGTCTGTCCATGCGTACAGGCAGTTTCCTGCCAGCACCACATAGCGGGTGGTATCGCCGCTACGCCACACATACAGTCGCTTGGGTGCGCCGGTTCCGGGAAGCGCCGTTGCTATGTGCCGCACATACCCGTTGGCAACGCGAAGGGAACCGTCCTCCGTGTCCATATTGCAGGCGTCGGGGGAGTATCCTTCGTCGATCTCGTTTTCCTGTGTGCTTTGATCGATCCCGAAAAAGGCGGGGATGCGGTATTCCTTGATTGCCATAGGCCTGACCTCCTTTCCGAAAGAGCGAAGCGTTTGCTTCGCTACTCCCATTTGTTGCGGATGTCCGCCGCGTCCAGCTCGCCCGAATCCCGCCGGAGGTTGCGCTTTCCCGCGTTGTATATCTCAAAATAGATGTTGGCGCTTCGCTGCGTGGAAACGTCTCCGCCTGCCCGTTCACGCCCTACCACATAGGTCACGATGAGCCCGTGGCACCATTCGGGGATGCCGGGCACGTCCGTTGGGTTTTGCATGGGTGCGGGCAAATATCGGTACAGCACCGAAGCCTCGCCGTCCGTTCCGTCTATGCGGATGCGGTTGGTGGCGCTGCCGGGATAGAAGGACACGGGCGCGCTTTCCTGCCGCACCTCTAACACCTTGTGGCAGCGGCGGGATAGGGTATCCAAGTCGATCTCGCCGTTTACCACCTGCGCTGCTTCGGTTTCCCTAAGCTGCAGGCAGTGCGCAAGGTCAAGCGCGGCTTCGTTTGCAAAATGCCCCAGCTTGCTTCGCCAGGTGTCAATGGTCTGCCCGTCATGCCCGCGATCCAGCTGCGACAGCGCCGATACGATGATCTCGTTTAGCGTCACAGCCTATCACCCCATTTTTCTGCCCCGGCCGCGGTAAGGCCGTGCGGTCTCCTCGGCAGCGCGGCTGACGGCGGCGTTCTGGCGGATCAGCCGGTACAGGCTTTCGGGCACGGTCACCTCAACGCCGGTCTTGATGCGAAAAATGTGCCCGTTGATGCCGCCCTCCCAGTAAGCGCCGGTACCGTCGCCGGAAATGATGATGGTCACCTTCGGCTCCCGCCGCAAGGCCTCACCGGTGTCGCTGGCAATGCGTTCGATCTCGTGTTCTGTAATGTATTCCATAATTGTTCCTCCATAAAAAGAAATTGGGCAAGGCTGTGCGCCTTGCCCGGTAAACCGTTTTGGGCGAAAGCGCTATGCGCTTACCGCATGTTCGATTCGTACGATCCACAGCTGATTGAGAACCTTTGCAGCAAAACCGCCCACCTTTGCGCCAACGGTTGCCCGCTGGTTCAGAGGGTCTGCCGCGCCCGCGCTGCCGTGATCCTTGATGATCAGCTCAATGCCGCCCTCGCCGCCGATGTCCACCACGCCGTATGCGTCCGCGCCAAATACCAGCGTGGAGTGTACGTCGCAGCACACCTTGGAGGTGCTGTCGCAGGCGCCCGCGTCTTGAGAGTATACCTTTGCGTCCTTCGCGAGGGTGGCAGAAGCGGAAAGCTTCACCGTTTTGGTGGCGGCGGTGTAGGAATCCGAGGAGGCCAGCGTGACCTCCGTGCCGTCGATATACAGCTTGTTGCCGCCGGTGGAAAGGTAGGCAGCCTCCGCAGCGGTGGGATCGTTTGCCAATACAAACGTGGCAGAGCTGGAGGTAGCGGCGCTCACCGCGTTGGTAACGCTGGGCTGGAATACCTTGGCCTCCGTGCTTTCCACAAACACCACGCCAAACAGGCGGCCGATCTCGCCGGAATAGATCTGCTCTGCATTGCTGTACTTGGAAACGTCCTGCCAGAGAGCGTCGCTTTGCAGGTCGTAGGTGGCCTCGGGGGAGCAGATGCAAATGAAGTGCGGCTTTCGTACCGCGCCGTCGGGGCTGGTCACGAACATGCGCGCCTTGTTCTTCTTCAGGGTACGAACGGCACGGCGAATTTCATTTACCGTTAGCTTGCAGGCGGTAGTCACCGCAAGGCGGGAGGTGGGGGTCACGTCGCTGGTGCGGGCGTACTGCACCAGATTGCCGCTGTTCATCTCGTCACGGGCAACCCATTCCACAACGGTACCCAGCTGCTCGCCCAAAAGATCGGCGCTGTCCGCGATCACGTTCTCCGTGGCGGTGCGGTCTAACAGGTCAGACACCTCCACATATGCGCCGTACTGGGAAACCTCCGCCTCCACGCGGGTCTGGGAAAGGCTCTGACCGGAGGGGGTCACACCCTCGGTAAGCGGGCTTTTTGCCGCGTCGGCAGAAAACAGATCCCAGCGGCGGAACTCAACACGCTTGCCGTGATTGCGGGGAATGGAGCGGGGTTGGCCGAACTGCGCGTGCACAAAACGGGTGCGTGCCACCTCCAAAAGCTTGCGGTCAACGAATTCCTTGTTGAGGTAGGTGTTATAACCGCCGCCGTCAAGCGCGGTATTGGTGTTTGCCGTGGTCTGTACATTACTCATTGCAATTACCTCCT